>CAZHVZ010000072.1:15338-16797 GCA_964536245.1 uncultured Rhodocyclaceae bacterium | reverse complement strand
AAAACGGGAGCAACGCCGAAGGGAGCAACGCCGGTACCGGCTTGCCGGGTGGGCTGCAAGGGAGCATCCTTTGGCGCATCGCCCGGTGTTGTCGTCAGACGCTGCCCCTGGTCCGGCCTGGCATTACCTGGCTCGTCCGGACGATTAGCACGGTTTCCACTGCGTACCTCTGCCGTTGCGGCGCCTGCCGGCTTGCCGGAGGTGCGTGCGTCCCCCGCCTCGCCTTCTGCACGCTTGGTATCGCGGGTAAACACTCCGCCGCCGGCACCATCCAGTTTTTTGAAAAAATCAGGAGGAGACGGCAAAACCTTGGGGGCAACCGTCGGAAGTGCCGGCACAAATCCAACCTGCCCCGGACGGATATCGACCATCCCGCTAACGGTCTGTATGAACGTTGCTCCGGAATTCACTTTGTCGTAGGTTCCGGGAATACCCACTGGGATCTGCCCCGGTTTTGGTTCGGGAATGAACACCGGCTCATGATCGGTGCCCCGGATACCGATGGTTGCTGTCTTGGTCTCGACTTTGTAGGCCTCCGGATTACGGCTGCCGATCAAGCCGGTGATCGAGCGCAAGGCACCTTGCGCCAGTTTCAGGAGCAAACTGGATTCTTTTCCGTCCTTCTGGTCAAAGCGATATTTCTCCACTGCGACATCGGTGTTGGTTCTCACCGACACGTAGGTTCCATCCGTCAATTTGACCTGCACCAAGCCCCCGTCGCCGGTAACGATCCGGTCGCCCTGACGGATTTCGGTTCCCCGCTCAAGGGTGCGTGATTTGCCTTGGCCATCCAGCAGCTGGGCAGCCCCGACGACAACCTGCACCTGCCCGGCAAGTTCATCTGCCAAAACAGGAACTGAACCCAACACCCCGACTACCAGAATAAACGCCCCCTGGCCTGCCGCACGCACCATGACGCCGAGTTTCATAAGGCAGTTCTTAGAAATCCTTGCGGACCGAGACTGAATAGTCGAGACGGTTGTACTTGTAGATTTCTTCATTGCTCCAATTCCTGGTGTAGGCAACCAGCGGACGAACCGACCAGCGATCGGGCATGCTCCAGACCAGCCCGAGGGTTGCATCGGCCAAGCGGTCATCCCGGCTTTTCTCGTCCTTGCCGTAGATAGTATTGAACTGACTATAGCCGCCCCATTGATGGCCTGCTGAAATAAATGCGCCAACAACGGGAGAAAACGAGTGTTGCAAGGTGCCACGCAGTCCCCAGTAATTTTTGCTGCCATCCAACCTGCCACCCTTGGCTTCTTCCGCACCCAGGGTAAGGTTCACTACGCCAACGGTGGTGGGGGCCAGAACATGGGTCCATCCCAAAGTCAGGGCGACCAGATTGGTGTCTTCGGTTTTGTAGGCCTCGGGGACATAGCGGAATTCCATGTATTGAGCATTGACCGAAAACTGGTTCTGCTCATCATGGAGGTAGCGCCAATCGAGATTGATACCT
>CAZHVZ010000072.1:12915-15320 GCA_964536245.1 uncultured Rhodocyclaceae bacterium | reverse complement strand
GGCGTTGTTGAGGGTATAGCCGCCAACCAGGAATCCTGCCCGAAGCAGATTCCGCCCACTGGAATGCTGCACGCCGACTCGCCCGTCCGCACTGTAGTTATCGGCCTGGTCATACTTGAAATAACCACGCCCCCGGATATCTCCTCCGGCATAGACGGCAAGACCGTTTTCGAGGTTATGCAAGGCTTCGAGTCCGACGGCATACCCCAGATACTCATCATGCCGCTTCAGGTTCTCCGGCCCGAGGGAGATGGTTCCGAAGTTGGTGTTGATAAGGGGGCGGGAAGTCTGGGAACTGACATTGCCATCCCGGCCAAACCCGGCCTCCACATAGCCGGTGAGCGTTGTTCTGGCACCGGCCACCTGTTTGTCCAAAGCGGCCATGTAGGCTTCGACAGCCGAACGCAAGTCAGGAGGCAAATTGGATATGGCGAGTATCGACTCAAATTCCAGCTTGGCGCGAGCCAGATCGCCCATCTGGTAGTAAGCCCGCCCCATGTCGGCCCGAACGCCGGCATAGTCCGGATTGATCACCAGAATACGCTCGTAAATAAAGGTTGCCCGGCTCGGGTTTCCGGCCTGTAGGGCAGCGGTGGCCAGCAAGTAATCGAAAGTCGGATCACCGGCGAACTTGGCTTCAAGTGGATCGAGCAAGGCGTAGGCTTCGGCAGGCCGCCCATCTTTAATCAAGGTTTCGGCTTTGGTCAGATTTGCGTCAACCGCCGATGCGCTGATGGAAAGACAGGCCAGCCAGACGGCTGCGAAAAGTCTGATATTTTTCTTCATTCGGTCACAATTAGTTGGCAGTTCACCAGCAAAATGTCGTTAATGATATACGTAATCTGCCATTTCCGAAAAATGCACGCCAAACGGCACTTGATGGCCGACAGAGGGAAATGTCAAAAGCAAGGCATCCGGATACCCGACCTTGCTCAGACGACCTTTCGGATATCTTCCTGCGACAGGCCGTAGTTTTGCATTTGCCGCGATACCACTGCCACTGCCAAGGGTGACAAGGCGTGAGAATTGGCCAACTCCCGAGCGACGTCGGTAAAGCCACAGCGCACCGACCCCGCCAAAACGTCACCCAGCATGCGGAGCACCCCAGGATCACTCGCTCCGCCAAGGGGTTCCTCCGGATTGTTCCAGACCAGTCGAAGATGCGCTGCTGCCATGAAGTGAAAATAATTTTCTGTGTCGGGATTTCCTATATCGGCACGCAGCAGCCAGACCTTGAGGCATTTCCGGATAAACATCAGTCCATGGGTGAGAAATCAGCGATAAGCCATTAGGGCAACTAGGTTTTTTCAGTTACTCACAAAACCTGTGGGTAAGTCTGTGGATACCCTGTCAATGATCAGGCAATTAGCCCGTAGAAAAAGGCCATGGCCTGCACTGCAAAAATTGTGTGCAGAGTTTTAAACCATTGATTTATATACCCCAACAGCCGCCATGCCGATTGACCGGCAAAACCGGGCATTTTTCCCGGAAGGGACGCAAATGGAACGGAAACTGTGAGTAAGTCAAGCCTGCGGCGAGAAAATGACTGCCCGGCAAATCAGTGACGCTGATTGTCGCCGAATCATGCCCCATGCCGAGGACAACTCACGCCCGGTGATCCCTGGCGCCTTCGGGAGGCGGTACCGGAAGGGGCGACTGACTGGCCTCGACAAATTCAGCCAAACGCTTGCCGAGAATTCCGCTGATATTGAAATTGAGCTTGGCCATGATGTGGGGGAAGAGCATCAAGTCCTTCTTCAAGCGGTTGTGGTTAAAGCACAATACCGATACCGCTCCGAGGGCGCGCACATCGGCGATCCGATAAGTCTCATGGACATAACCGATCGCCAAAGACTGCCCCCGGACTCAATATGGCCAGTTGCTGCTCACCGCCCTCGCTACGCCGAAGGACCTCGACCTGACCGCTGACCACAACGTACATGCTGCGACCGACGGTGCCCTGTTCGATCAGATACTCCCCGCGATGATAGGTATGCAGTTCGGAAATCAGGATGGCCTTGCGAATCTGGTAGTTGTTGAGTCCGGCAAAGAGCGGACAATTCTCCAGAGCTTCCCTGGGCATGGACATGGCAAGAATTTCGTAAAGGCCGACCAGGCGGATATGCGAAAGCACTACCGGGGTGAGCAGGATATTGACCAAGCAAGAGAGGAGCAGAGCAGTACATGCCAGAACGCCCATTTGCCGAACCGGCTCAAAGCTCGAAAGCAGGAGTACCGCGAATCCCGCAAGAAGCCCCAGACCGATGGCCAGCATCGGCGCCACCTCGCGCTTCAGCGCTTCGACAGCGGCATCGTCATAAAGGGCGGCTTTGCGGGAGAGATCGTTGTAGCGCGCGAAGAAACGGTTGGTTCCCTGAATCGTCAAGGCCACCGCGATCACCGCC
>CAZHVZ010000072.1:0-12846 GCA_964536245.1 uncultured Rhodocyclaceae bacterium | reverse complement strand
ACTCAGCGCCATGGCAATGCCCCCTCCCTTGAACGAGGTATACATCAATGCCATACCGATCAGCACAACGATGAGGCCGACGGCCACGGTCACGGCCTCCACCTTGAGCAGTTGGTCGGCCGCTGCGTCGATCAGTACGCTTTGACCAACGATGGAAGTGGTCATCGCCGGACCGGCATAGTGGGCAATCGCCGAACGCAGCTCACGGAGATGGTGATTCAGTACGGAGGCATCCCGGACATGGTGCCGCACGACAATATTGGCCCGCCGGAAGTCATGACTGACATAGGGTTCAATATCCTGCGGGCGGTGCAGGAGAAGGTACTGACTGACCAGTTTTCTGGTCGGCGGCACCTGATAGGCTTCGGCCCGGCCTCCGGCAGCTTCGCGATTGGCCTGGGAGACAAGATCGGCCAGGGACAGGCTGCGGTCGAAAATCTCCTGCTTGGCGATAAAGGCCTGGATGTCGGCCAGGCGCTGGAGATTGGCCGGATCCCGGAAAGCGCCTTTGGCATTGGCATCAAGGGTGATGTAAAGGACGTTGATACCGGCCAGTTCCTCATGCATGCGGTCAGCAGCCCGTACCACGGAGCTGTCTTGCCGAAAGAAGGAGAGCGGATCGTGGGCAATGCGAAAACTGGGAGCCATGGCCACCCAGGCCGTGCTGGCCAAGGTCACCAGAAGCAGACCGGTGACCACCGTGCGATGGCGCATCAGACCGACCATCAAGCCAACAAAGCGGTTCAGGAAACCAGAAATCTCCTGGCTTTTTTTCTGGCCGAGGCGTTTTCCCAACAGGCGATGGAACAGCGGATGCAGCAAGAGGGTGACCAGTCCGTTGCTCACTACGGCCAGCACGGCAAGCAGCGCAAAATCCCGCACGCCAACAACCCCCGAGAAAGTCTGGCTGGCAAATCCGAGGACCAGGGTCAGCGCTGCGATCAGTGTTGAGCCTCCGGGATTACGGATCACGTAGTCAATCATGCCTTCGTCCCGCTCGCCGGCCCGACGACCCGGCTCCGGCAATTCGCCTTCGGGAAGGGCGGATACCAGACGGACAATCCACAGGCTGCTCATCGCCACCACGAGAGGGGGAAGCATGGCCGTGAGAACAGTAATCGGGATACCGATCAGCCCCATGCCGCCGAAGGTCCACAAGACGCTGATGAATCCCGCCGTCAGCGTCATGAGGACGGTAAACAGATTGCGCGACAGGACAAAAACAACAAGGGCCAGGATCAGAGCCGACAATGGCCCGAGCAGGAGCAGGTCATGCCGGATACCCTGCCGGATCTCGGCCTGAATACGCTGCGGTCCGACCTGCACCAGAGACGGAAGTTGTTTTCGGGCTTCCAGGACAAGCTGTTCGAGTGCTCCGTAAACCGCCTGCTCACTGCTTCCCGGTATGGCTTCCTTGATCGAGATGCCAATGGCCAGGGATTTACCATCCGAACTGACCATATTCCGGGCCGCAATCGAGTTTTCCAGGGCAGCTGCCCGGGCATTCTCGACGCCCAGATCATCCGTCGGCACCTGGCTGATGATCGGCTGGGCATTCAATTGCCCGTCCACGCCATGCACCGTCGGCGTTGAGAACAAATCATCAACACGTTCGACAAAGGGCAGTTTCCGGAGGTCTTCATGCAGTTTCCCGAGAGCCTGCAATTTGGCCGGCGACCACAACTGTTCTTCACGCAAATAGAGGAAACTGCGGTTGTCCGAGCCGAACTCGCGGACAACCTGAAGATAGGCTTGGCGAAGCGCCGCGTCCTTGACCATCAGCAGGTCGAATCCGGCATCGACGGTGAGCCGTGGCAAGCCAAGACCGGCGCGGAGGCTGATGAGGATCAGGAACAGGGTGCTCACCAGCGGATGATCGGCCCCCAGGCGCAAAAGACGCTGCCAGAAACTGATGGGTTCGCTAGTCATGGGTTTGTCCGCAATCCGGCAAAAATCGCCGCCGGAACATAATCTGAAGAATGCACACGCCGCTCGATCTTGAGCAGGCTGCGTCCGCCGTCACGCAAGTCCTCCATGAGTATCATGCGCGGTCGCCAAGCGCCACTGTCATCCGGGTTGGCGTCGCGAAAGGTCTGCCGCCTGACCAGCCGTCCATCCTTGTCCTGGTAGTCGATCCGGCTGACGAACAAATTGTCCTTGCGTAAATAAAGCCTACGCTCCTGATACCCCGTCCGCCGGACCGTCGCTTCATTTGCCGGAATGGCCCGCAATACGTAGTGCCACACCCGGTCGAGCACCTGATTGCCCTCCCGCTCATAACGAAAATCCCCGGACTGCTCCTGCTCCAGATCCGCCACCAGAAAATTCGACCCGAACACCGGGCTGGTCGCCATCTGGCTACCGGGCTCCCGGCCCCGGTTATCGCGCAGAATGTAGAGGGCCGTTCCCTTGGCATCGAGCGGCGTTTCAATCAGACGCAGGTTCTTGCTGCCCGTCTCATCGCGCATCGAATAGGAACGCAGGGTGCGTACCGTCCGGTTCCCCTGGCGATCGGTCAGCACCAGGGCTTGCTCTTCATAGACGTGGCTGGGCTGGGCATGTTTTTTCAGGGATTCTTCGATCAGATCCAGGCCGCTCACCGCGCCGGCATGAACGGCAACCGCCAACAGACACACAGCACATCCCGCCGGTACCGCTCTCATTTCCCCCTCGCCAGAGAGGAGCGGACACTGCCGGCAACGCCCCTTGCCAACTCGCCATAGACGAGGCTCATGGCATTCACCAGCTGGTCGTAGGAAGTGTCGCCAGCGACCGGTTCACCGAGAAACCGTCCTTCCGAACTCGCCAAGTGTGTCCCATCAACGCCCCGCGTAATCCACCATTGGGCAAGCAGTTCGACACGGCCATCGGGCCGGCGCTCAAAGCTGCGGATTTCGACTTCAATCCGGCAGTCCGGTGGTTTGGATACCGGATATGGTGCCGCAACCACCCTATCCCCGGCCAGTTGACGCCCGAGATTCAGGGCCAGAATACGCATCATGTCGTCCCGCAGCACCCCTCCCCACTGGTCAATTTCTGACCACTCCAGGCGGTTTTCGGTATCCCGGGTGACAATTTGCGGACGGTCCAGATAAAGAGGCAGGCGAATATCCTGAATCACCACCATGCGCGGCCTCTCCGCCGCCGGTTCGGCGGAATGGCGGCTGTAGCTCGAAGGCGTCTCGGCCATCGGCGTCAGGACATAAAATCGCGGGCTCGGGCCGGGTGTGACACACCCCCCCAGCAGGACAAGAAAGACCGCGCCAATCAGGCAGCGGCACCGGAGCATTGCTGGACTCATGGCTTCTCCTGCTCTTTTCCGGGCTTTTTGCCCAGCAACAGAGCCTGGGGATTGCGCTCCAGCATTTCGATCAGGTAGCGGAGAGAGCGGGAAGTTGCCGTCAGCTCCTGGGCCAGACGAACAGTATGGTGAACCAGGGGAGCTTCGGGTGAAATGACGCCGTCCACCAGGGTCATCGTGGCCTTGGTCTTGTCCAGCGTTTCCCGGGCGGACAGCAAGGCCTGCTCCAGATTGGCGGTAATCGGTTCGGCCCGACTGTCCACCACCCGCAAGATGCCGCGCAAACTGGCCAGAGAGGCCGACAGGTCAGTCAGGGAAGACTGGAGTTCCGGTCCATTCACCAGGGTATTGGTCCCCTTCAAGGTTCCCTGGAGTTCGGCGCCGATTCCGGCAAAATCAATCTGGTCGAGCTTGCTGATAAGGGTGCTGACACTGGCCACTGCCTGCTCAATGCCGGCCCCCCGGACGGTCGGCAGTTCCGGTTCGCTACGATTGACCTTGGCCAGGCGCAGGGGGGCTTTCGGCTGCATGTCCAGATCGACATACAACTGCCCGGTCAGCAGGCTGCCGGTTTGCAAGCGCGCCCGCAAGCCGCGTTTGACGAGAACCTGGAAAGCCTCCCTGGGTGAGCGCTTCATCAACTGCCCCCGGTCGGCAATACGTTCCGGCTCGATCTCGACGAGCACCGGAATACGGAAAGTGGAATTGCGCTCATCGTAATCCAGGCGCACATCAACCACCGAACCGACCTTGATTCCCTTGAATTCCACTGGCGCGCCAACCACCAAACCACGCACCGAGTCCTCGAAATAGAGCACGAAGCGTATCTTGTTGGTGTATGCCTGATCCTTGATCGACTTCAGGTCGTCATGGAGGGTGAAGACGAGGCCGGTAATGTCATCGATACCGGCATCCTGGCTATCCGGCGTATCAAAGGCGATACCGCCAAAAAGCAGGGACTGGATCGATTCGGTTTTCATGCGCAGGCCATCCGGCCCCACGGAAAGATCAACCCCGCTGCCGTTCCAGAAACGGGTATTGCTGCGCAACAACCCGTCATAGGGCGCCTTGACGAAGGCGTGGATGAGCACGCTGCGGGTATCGTTGGCCATCTCGTAGCCAAGCACTTCGCCGGCGGCAATTCCCTGATAGACGAGAGGCGATCCCCGTTCGATGGAACCGAGTTGGCGTGCCATCAGGGTTATTTGCTTGCCGGCCACATCGGAATGCAGGACCGGCGGGTATTCGAGCCCGACAAACAGCGACTGGGGCGCCCCTTCACCGGGTTCGATTTCGATATAGGCTCCGGACAAAAGGGTTCCGAGGCCGGAAATCCCCCGGGCGCTAAGCGTTGGCCGGACCACCCAGAAGCGGGTGTCCCGGCGCAGGAAGTTGCCGGCATCCTTGTTCAATCGGGCACGCACCTCAACCTTGGAAAAATCGGGACTGAAGCTGACCCCCTCGACCACCCCGATATTCAGGCTTTTGTATTTGATCCGTGTCTTTTCCACCTCAATGCCTTCCGCCGTGCGGAACGTGATGGTGACCAGCGGCCCGCGATCAGAAAAGGTATGGATGATCAGCCAGCCGCCGAGGATGGCGGTCAGGATGGGAATCAACCAGATCATCGATGGAAGATTGCGTTCGCGCACCACGGGTTCCATCAGCTTGCCACCCTTCTATGGTTTGTTGCCGGTGGATTCCAGATCATGCGGGGATCAAAGGCTTTCGCAGCCATCATTGTCAGGACCACCGATGCGCCAAAGAAACTGGCTCCAATACCGGGATAAACCACTGCCAGCCCATCCATTTTGACCAAAGCGACCAGTATACCGACTAGAAAGATATCCACCATCGACCAGGCGCCGACCACCTCGGTAATTCGGTAGAGAATCGTGCGATCCCGCTGGCGCCACAGCGAGCCACGCTGAGCAGAGAGCAGCAGAAAGCCAAGCGCCCCGATTTTGCTGATGGGTACGACAAAACTGGCAAAAAACACCAGCATCCCCAGAGGCCAGGCTCCGTCCTGGATCAGATGCATGACTCCGGACAGGATGGTGTTCGGCTCCCCCATGCCAAAGCGGGTCACCGTCATCACCGGGTACACATTGGCCGGCACCAGGAGAATGAAGGCAGTTATCAGCAAGGCCCAGGTATTGGAAATACTCCGGGCCAGTTTTTTGCCGTGCATGTCGCTACCGCAGCGGGGGCATGTCTGGTGACCTGGATTGGCACCACGGGGCACCAGAAGATCGCAAACATGGCAGCTTGTGTAGCCTATTTCCCCGGCACTTTGAACCATCTCCAGACTCATCCCCTTTTCCGGCCGCGGTCCGACCCGTGGCCACAGGGCTGCCGGGTCAAAACTAGCCACCGCTGCCGATGACACGACCAAGAGGCCGAGAAAGGCATAGAAAGCAACACCGGGAACAATCACCGCCATATCCTTGAGCTTGACCACCGATACCAGCAAGCCAAGCATGAAGACACCGATCAGGCTCCACGGGGTAAGCGTCCGCACCATGCGCCACACCTGCGTCATTCCCTTCGGCCGAATTCCCAGACGCAGGGGAAGCAGAAGATAAAGCATCCCGCTGATGGTCAGAAAGGGAAACACCACGCTGGTCAGAAAGACGAGTATTCCGATCGCCCCCATTCCGGAATGTTGCAGAGCCAGTCCGGCGGAAGCCAGGACGCTGTGCTCGATCCGATCCCCATACTGCAAGGCGACAAAGGGGAAAAAATTGGCCATGAAAAACAGGATCATGGCTGCCAGGTAAAGGGCTGCCGAGTGATCCAGGCTGCGCGGCATGTTGCGATAGAGCAAGGCACCGCAGCGGCGACATAGCGCCCGGCTGCGGGCCGGGATGACGGCAATGCGATGAACGCCGTCGCAGGCATGGCAAGCCACCAGCCCGTCGTATGAAAACTGCCCCTCCCCCTTCATATCACTGCCCATTTTCCTGCCAGCCGATTGCCAAGGTGTCGATTGTCATGGCGAAAACCGGCAAATTCAAGACTGCCGAAGAGACTTTCAATTGAACACGAAAAAAAAGGGAGCTGACCAGAGAAAAATCAGCCCAGCCAATCGCACACATCTTCAATCAAGTCGTCCACCGCCCCGAGGGACAAGTCGAAAACGCCACAGGCAGCAGGAGCTGCCTTGATCCATTCATATTCGCCAGTTCCCTGGGTGTGCAACCTGACAATATGTTCTGCTAGGACGGCCACGGCAATCAGCGATTTGACACTGCCCGACAAGGGGTTTTCCGGCACAAGGGATTGGTAATCGTGATGGCGCAGGATTCCTTCCGCCACATCCGGAGGCAAGTGCCAGCGGCGAGCCAGAAAATAGCCGACGACCGCATGGTTGGTACCCAGATGCTTTTCTTCGACTTCGGTAAAAGAGGCATTCTCGGCGCAATTGGCTTCGCTCAGTACCTCCCGGGTCCGTGGAAAACGCTTCATCAGCAGAGGAATGCCGCAATCCCGGAAAAGACCGAAGGTATAGGCCATGTCCGGACGACCGCAGCGTAAGCGTTTCGCCAGTTCGGCGGACACTCTTGCCGCCAGAGCGGAGGTTTCCCAGAAACGGTCAAGAGGAATCTCCGGTGCGCCAGCCATGGCATTTTTCAGCAACTGGACGATCACCATGTTGAAGATCTGACGTGTCCCCAGGACACTCAAGGCCTGAATCAGGGATGTCAGGGAATTTCCCGTGGAGAATGCCGGCGAATTGACAATCTGCATGACATGGCCGGACAGCGCTACATCGCGGCTGATCAGGCGGGCAATTTCCCGCTGATCGGGGGCTTCTTTCTTCAGCTCGGCATCAACGGCAACCAGTACCGCCGGGCAAGGCGGGATATCCACGTGTTGCAGCATGCTCTGCAACAGCGACTCTTCCGTAGCAGCGTTCATCATTTTCCCCTTCCGAAGAACGTAGCCTAATGGATTTGCCGCCCGAGGAAAATATGACAAAAGTTATAGATGAACCGGACTGACAGCTGCGTCATCGACATCCTGCCAATGTACTCCATCCTCGGCAGCGAACCGGGGAGATCACCCTGCTCAGCTATCGAGCTGCTTGATCAGATCAAACAGGCGCTGGTAAAAATCCGGCGCAATAACGGTCTCCTCCCCCACCTTGACCAGAGTGTCCTTGTCTATCGCCCAGGGAAGGGACACCGAACCAAGGGTGGAAACGGTCACCCCGGCATTGCTGCCCTTGGACTTCATCTCGAACTGGGTCTCCAGGGCATTGGCATAGACCACGGCCCCCAGACTGCTTGGCAGGCAAACCAGCGTAATGGTCAGCCGGGTCGCTTCATCGGCCTTGAGGCGAAAGAATTTTTCACCCCGAATGTTGAGGGGCTTGGTGTCGTCCACCTGATAGCCCTGGCTCAACAGGGCGCGCTTGCCGATTTCACAGGCCAGTTCGGGTTCCCGGCTGCTGTAATACTGAAAAGGAGTTTCGCTCTGAAAAGTCTCCGTCTGATAGGAACGGCTGGCCTTGTTGGTGGCGCACCCGTTCAGGCCGAGGCTCAACAGCACTGCGAGGGCCAGAGAACGAAGAACGGGGGGAAAGGACGGCTGAAAAACATTCATGGCGGTATTTTAAGCAATTCAGACCCCGAGTTGGTATCCACACCGCCGGGAAAGCACTAACGCTGCCGGCCCCCGGCGGCAGTTCATTCCGGCATTAAAGATCGTCCCACAGTTGGGCCTGCCCTACCGGGGGCGCCTTTTTTTTGCCCTTTTTTCGTGACCGCGTAACGAAATCGAACAAGGATTCCTGAACCGGTTCATCCTCCTTGTCGATAAGTGACTGCGTCACCTTTTTGTGACCTTTCTTGCTCACTCTTTTCGCCTTGGTGATTGGTGACGCCGTCACTTTTTCAGGCGGTAATTCTTCCATGGTTTCCGGGCTGCCCGCCGACTGTGACGGCGTCACGTTTCCAGCCACCCTCAAACCCATCAGCATTTCATCCAGCACCTTCATCCGCGTCATGCCCCGTGCCCTGGCCTCCTCGCTCAAGACCTCATAGGCTTCGGCACTGATCCACATATTAAGACGGCGCTGGCTCCCGGACTGAGCGCGCCGATCACGCAAATCTCGTTGTCTTTCGGCTTGGGTCTTCATTCTTGCATCACCTAAAAAGCTGCTTCAGCAATCACGAGACAGGTGACGCCGTCACACATCTCGGCACGTTGACAAATGCTACACCCTTCCATGATTCGCCGACAGCCATCCCGTTTATTCCAGAGGGGCAATTCGATTAAACTCGCGAAAGCGACCAGGGAATAAGTAGTGCGAAACGAACGAGAGGGGCCATGAGCGATTCCAGAAGCACACTGCCGGACCTGCCAGGTAGAGATTCGAAACTCTATCCCCGGTTTTTGCAGGAACGCTTTCCCCATGTCGTGCAGCGCCTCGTCGCCCTATGGGGAAAACCGCAGCTGGAGGGGTTTCTTGAAGGCTTGCTGGCGCCTCACAGCCGAGGAGCGGCCGGTTTTCCCGAGGAAGCATTAGCGGAAATTCGGGAAATCCAAGCTTTTTTCTTCTCCAATATACCAAGTCAGGAATCCGCGATGGAAGCCGGTATTCCATTTCGCGACACCTTGGTGCTGTTTCTGGACTTCGGCGAAGAGGAATATCCCCATACCCTGGAGTCGGATTTTCCCCATATTCTGCAAAAAATTACCACGCTGCTCGGTCAGTCGGAACTGGACGACTATCTTGGCAATCTGCTGACCTCGGCCAGACAATTCGAACACGGTTTTACCGAGCCGGCACTGCTCGAAATCATGACCATCAAGGCCATGCACGGAAGCAGGTATCCCGGCCCCGGGCATCAACCGGTCGACACAGGCGCCAGTTCCAGCGCCGATGTCGAGGAAGCCGCCGGCAGCGGCGAAGACCATACCGCCTCGGAAGTATTTGACCGGGTCCAGCGCTGGTAAGGCAAACATCCCGCAAGCCTGGGTCTTGCCCCCTCTTTGACGGCTGAACCGGGTCTGTCCACAACGCCGCAGATGGCGAGCGCAATGATCGGGAACAATCGGCGATCAACCCGGTCAACACTCTGCGAAACGAGATTCTTTCAGTCACTTGTTGGGAGACAGCCATGCCGGATTTGATGACTTTGGAAGAACTGATCAACGATATGCCCCAAGCGGAACGGGATGCCCTTGCTTACGAGGCAAGGCTTCTGTCTCACGCCCCGAAATATTCTTCGCCCGACTGGGTTCCCCTTGGCAAGAGCGGAGAGCACGCTGCCAAGCACTACTCCCACGACGGTGATATATCGAGTTGAACCCCGCCCCCCGGACAAAGGCTTCAACTCGCCTGCGCGAACTGTTCACGCAAGCTCTGCACCATGGCCGGCTCTCCCTTGATCAGGAAAAAAGCGCCGTCCTCGTCCGCCCGCTCTTCCAGCACCTTGCAGTTTCCGTAGATTTCCCGACGCAAGTGCTGGGCCGACCAGGGGAGAAAAAGCTCCGCCTCGATCAGGTCCTGCTGGAAAAACTCGACGATCGCCTGATGCAGTTTGGTCACATCTTCCGGACGGCGGGCACTCATCACAATACACGACGGATAGTGCGCCTTGAGCGCCGCTTCGCACGCAGCCTGTGCCGCAGCATCGCCTACATGGTCAATCTTGTTGAAAATACGAAGGCGGGGCACTTCCTGGACATCAATTTCCTCCAGCACCCGGTTGGTCACCTCAAGCTGGCGCTCAAAACCGGGATCGCTGGCATCGATGACGTGCAACAACAGCGAAGCATCCAGGGCCTCGTCCAGAGTGGATTTGAATGAAGCCACCAAACCGTGCGGCAGATTCTTGATAAACCCGACCGTATCGCTGACCAGGACGCGTGGCACACTTTCCGGATGAAGGGCACGCACGGTGGTGTCGAGGGTGGCAAAAAGCTTGTTGGCCACCAGCACCTCGCTACCGGTCAGCGCCCGCATCAAGGTGGATTTACCGGCATTGGTGTAGCCGACCAGCGCCACCCCGGCAATCCCCTGCCTGTCGTGCCTGCGGGCGCGCTGCGTCTTGCGTTCCACCTCCATGGCGGCGATTTCCATCTGTAACTCGGCAATACGGTCGCGAATCTTGCGGCGATCCATTTCGGTATGGGACTCTCCGGCCCCCCGACCGCCCACCCCGCTCCGCTGCCGACCCTGCGGCCCCGCCAGTTTGGCCATCTCGCGCAGGCGCGGCGCCATGTAGCCGAGGCGGGCAATCTCCACCTGGGCACGGGCAGCCCGAGAGCGGGCGTTACGATGAAAAATTTCCAGGATGACCATGGTGCGGTCCATCACTTCGCACCCCACCTCATTCTCAAGATGGCGCGCCTGGGAGGGTGAAATTTCGTGATCCACCAGAATCGCATCAACAGGTTCGCTCGGCGAGGCGGTGGAGGGTCGGAGATTGCCCTCCTCGTCCAGTTCACCATCGTCATTCACAAAGTCGCGAATTTCCTGACGCTTGCCCACCCCCAAATAACCGGTTGAATCGAACCCCGAACGCTTTTGAATAAAGGTTCGCACCACCTTGAACCCCAGTGTTTTTGCCAATTCCCGCAACTCGTTCAAGGAAGCCGCGAACTCGTCATCCGTCACATGCGGCAGTTGCACCGCTGCCGCAACTGCGTACCGGGGCTTGTCTTGAAGGTCTTTTTGCATTCGTAAATGGCTTCTCTGGTAGGTGAGGCTGAGCGGAAAAAAACGAATCGCTCGGGATTTTATTGCCACGATTCCGGGCGGTCTGCCAATTCAACCGCCATGTGGATTGCTTGACGAGCTGAAAACGCCGGTTTGAGGTATAACGTCGCCTTGAGACAAACCACCCGCTAGCCATCGCCCTGCCGGGGCAACAATGGATCATGACATGGCATTCAAAACAAAAAAGCGCCCCGAAAGGCGCTTCATTGCTGGATCGCTGGCGGAGAGGAAGGGATTCGAACCCTTGTGCCAGATTTCTCTGACCATCCGATTTCGAGTCGGCGCCGTTATGACCGCTTCGGTACCTCTCCAAAGCGGCGGCGATAATAGCACAATCCGCTATCAATGCGCTGGCTGAGCCTCTTATTCAGTTGCCTCATCGTTCTGCTCCCGGCTTGCGGAGAACGGCAGGCCCTGCCTTTTCCGACGCCGGCCCAACGGGATCTGGTCGTTCTCACCGAGAGCGGCCCGCTGACCTACCAGGTGGAGGAGAACGGCAGCATCAGCGGCCTCGAATACGACCTGATCGAGACCTTTGCCAAAGAGCTGGGGGTCGGGGTGCACTACATCGTCGCGACACCGGACGAAATCCGGACACGCCTCAACAAGGGCGAAGCCCATTTCGCCGCTGCCTGGCTCAGCAGGCAGGATGACGATGTGGCCAGCACCGCCCACCGGCAAAGCTCCGACATCCTTCTGCAAAGCGAAGCCAGCCTGCCTATTGACGAACTGGCTGAACTGGCCGGCCGTACCGTGCATGTCGTCGCCGGGTCCCGCCAGGCGGCGACCCTGCAAGGAATCAAGGCGGGCGGCGTGGCATTGGAGATCGTCGAACACAAGGAGGTTTCGGCCTTTGATCTGATTGAGCAGGCCGAGGATGAAAAAATCCCGCTGCTGGTGGTGGATAGCGCCATTTTTGACATTGCCCAGCAGTTCGCTCCCTCTTTGGTCACCTCCATGACCCTCGGCGAGGCTCGTCCCATTTCCTGGATTTTCCCGCCAAGACACAACAGCGAACTGCTTTCCCGCGCCAATGCCTTCATCGGGCATATCCAGACGGACGGCACACTTGCCCGACTGGAAGATCGCTATTTCGGCCATATCCGCCGCCTCAAACAGGCCGACATCCTGAAATTTCTGGAAAAGGTGGAAACGGTTCTACCCAAGCTGCGCAAACACTTCCTGCAAGCGCAAACGGCTTCCGACGTCGACTGGCGTCTGATTGCCGCTGTGGCCTACCACGAGTCCAATTGGGATGCGAACGCCGTCAGCCCGACCGGAGTACGCGGCATCATGATGCTGACGGAAGAAACGGCAGACCGGCTGGGGGTTTCCAACCGCCTCGATGCCAGGGAAAGTATCGTTGCCGGGGCGCGCTACATTGATTTCCTGCGCAGCCAGATGCCAGCCACTGCGACAGAGCCGGATCGTACCTGGCTGGCGCTGGCCGCCTACAACATCGGCCCCGGACACTTCAACGCCGCCAGGACCCTGGCCCGCCAGTTCAAGGCCGATAGTGCGTCCTGGTACGAAATGAAACGGATCCTTCCCCTCCTCGCCCAACCCCCCCACTTCCAGAAGCTGAAATCAGGCCGGGCCCGGGGCGGCGAAGCCGTGATCATGGTCGAGAACATCCGCAGCTACTATGACATCCTGCAACGCAATGAACCCGCTTACCGGCCCGTGCCGGCCCTCGGGGAAAACATGTCCGGCATGATCGGCAGCAGCCTCAAACCCGGCCAGGGGCCGGGCCTCAAGCGCAAACCCAATTAAGGCGCCAATCAGACGGCGAGTTTGTCCAGGCCGCCCATGT
>CAZHVZ010000071.1:6325-16908 GCA_964536245.1 uncultured Rhodocyclaceae bacterium | reverse complement strand
CACCCCAGCCTGGAGGTGGCGCTGGAACGCAGCCTGACCGAACTGCTGCAGGGGCGCAGCTTCGAAGGCCTGAACGATCTGCCCCGGCCGACCTTTGAAAGCAACGCCGTCACCGAGCCGAACAACTTTGTCGAACACTTCATCGACTCCAGCGGCGTGGTGTCCTGGCGCTTCTTCAGCGCCAAGGCCGATTACGCGTTCGTCGAGTGGGACTTCTCGGGCCACGGCCACGATACCAAAATGAGCTCCAATGCCGACGAAGCCGCAACCTTGTTCGGCATTCTCGAAGCCATGGGCAAGGAAGTGTATATGGCGGTCTATGACCAGCTCGGCGCCACGGCCTGCCGCATTCTGGTGCCGGGTTATTCGGAAATCTATCCGGTGGAAGACCTGATCTGGGACAACACCAACAAGGCGCTACAGTTCCGTGCCGACATCCTGAATCTGCACCGCCTCGACGATGCGGCGCTGGAGGCTCTGCTGGAGCACCTGGAAGACAGCGAGCTCGATGATTACACCGACATCATCAGCCTGATCGGCATCGAGTTTGACGAAAATACGGTCTGGGGCCAACTGACGATTCTGGAGCTGAAGCTGCTGATCAATCTTGCCTTGCAGCAATTCGAAGCAGCGCACGACGGAGTGAAAACCTACCTCCAGTACAACGAGAACACGGTCGAGCGCGGCCTGTTCTACCAGGCCCTGGATGTGGTGCTGGAAGTGGTCCTCGACGACGAATTGGAACTGGCCGATTACCTGGTGAATTTCCGCCGCATGTTCGGCGACCGGCACATGGATGCGGTGCTCGGCTCGGTGGACGGCAGCGTGCGCTTTTTCGGCCTGACGCCGACGAGCCTGCAACTCGAAGGCCTCGACCGCCACCAGCGCCTGATCGACAGCTACAAAAAACTGCACCGGGCGCGGGCCAATGTGGCGACTCCCTCCAACCGGGATCACGCGTCGACAGGATTGGCGCAAAAATAAGCGGGCGGCGCCCGCCGTGGGCCGGGCTAGCGTCCGTTGCCGCCGGACCTGGCCGTCCGCAACGGGTCTTGGGCGGTCATTCCTTGCCGGTCAAGACCGCCCGGCTGGTGGCGTACCGCCCCACCGTCGGCAAGCTGGGCGACACCGGGCATTCAAGCGGGCGAAGAGCATCGGCGGCTTGAGCCGCCCCAACCCGCCCCGTCAATGACTCGTTCCCTCCGACTTGCTGATCTTGTTCCACACGTTGTATTTGCCCACCGGCTTTTTCATCGGTAGCCGCTTCACTTCCTTGAGCGTTGCGGCGTCGTAAATAATCAGTGCGCCGTCCATTTCCCACAGGCTGGCCAGCACGTATTTTCCGTCCTTGGTGAATTCCACATGGGCGAAGGTCTTGCCCGGCTCGGGTTTGAGCTCGGCGACGATTTCCAGTTTTTCCTTGTCGATGATCTGCATGGTGTCCTTGAACTCCTTGCTCATCATCGAATCGGTCCACGCGTAGCGGCTGTTTTCGTGGCTGCGCATGAAGAAGCCTGGGCCACGGGTCTTGATCTGCTTGACCGGCTGCCAGGTTTGCAGATCGATGATACTGATCACGCCTTCGTTCAGGTTGGGCGTGGCCATGACCGTTTTGCCCTGCCACTTCCAGGTGATGCCCGAGCCGAGGTGGGGCATGCCGGGCAGTTGCAGGTCGGCAATCTTCTTGCGGGCATCGAGATTCACCACCTGCCCCTTGCCCGCCTCGCGGGAGGCTCCCATGACTTCGTCGTAACCCTGGGTGAAGAAAAAGTCATCGAGATAGTCGTCGAGGAAGCTGCGCTGCGGGTTGAGAAAACCGGGGACAAAGGCGCCTTCCTTGTACTTGAAGTCATGCACCATGCCCACCGCCACATCCGGCGCCCTCGGGTTGTAGGAGACTTCCCAGACCTCCTTGACGTCCTTGAGGGCCGCCACGAAACTCTGGCGGGGCGAGGCATCGTACACCGCCGAAACACGGGAGGTGGTG
This sequence comes from uncultured Rhodocyclaceae bacterium, assembly GCA_964536245.1. Lineage (GTDB taxonomy): Bacteria > Pseudomonadota > Gammaproteobacteria > Burkholderiales > Rhodocyclaceae > CAZHVZ01. The sequence goes on along the minus strand of CAZHVZ010000071.1, from coordinate 14,921 downwards.
GTGCGGTCCTTGTCGGTCACCGGCAGGATCTTGGTCAGCTTGAGGTCGGCATCAAGAATGACCAGGCTGTGGGGCAGATAGTTGGCCACCGCCACCCATTTGCCGTCGCCGGACACCGCCGCATTGCGGGTGTTGATGCCGGCCCGCACCTCGGCCACCACCTTGAGGTTCCACAGGTCGAACTTGGTGATCCAGCCGTCGCGGGAGGCGAAGAAGACGTAACGCCCGTCCGGCGTGAATTTCGGCCCGCCGTGCAGGGCAAAGCGGGAGGGAAAGCGATGCATGGCTTCCAGCTTGTCGCCATCGAGGATGGAAACATGGTGGTCGCCGCTTTCCACGACGACGAAGAGGTTCATCGGATCGGCGGCAAACTGCGGCGTGTCCGGCAGGCTGCCGGCGGGGTGATAGACGACGCGGGAGGCGGCGATTTCCTTCTCGCCCCAGACCGGAGCGGGCTTGACCGGGGTATAGGCATAGTCCACCAGAGCCTTGATTTCCTCAGCCGAGAGCTGGGCGCCGAAGGCCGGCATCTGGGTGGCGACACGACCGTCGCGAATTGTCTTTTCCGCTTCCGGCTTGCGCAGGCGGGCCAGGTTGTCCGGCAGCAGGGCCGGGCCGATGGCACCCAGGCGGTCGGTGCCGTGGCAACTGGCGCAATGCTGCTGGAAGAGGGCCGGGCCATCGGCGGCCAGCATGTTGCCGGAGAAAAAACAGGCGAACAAAGCCGCCACCGTCATCCATTTGCGCTTCATTGGGCGATTTCCTCGTCACTGAGATAACAGCCGGGATCCTCGGCCCAGGGATCGCCGCTCAGCTGCTGGGCGCGAACCCTGGTATTGCCGTTGCAGAGTTCCAGATAGGCACACGTGCCGCAGCGCCCCTTGACCGCCCGCGGACGCTGCTTGAGGCCGGCCATCAGCGGGTCGGCGGTATCCGGCCAGATCTGCGAGAACGGCCGCTCCTTGACATTGCCCAGCGTGTAGTGCCACCACATGGTGTCCGGATGCACGTTGCCGAGATTGTCGATATTGGCGACATTGACGCCCGACGAATTGCCGCCCCATTGGCGCAGCTTGGCCGCCACGTGGGCGGCCGAATCGGGAAAGCGGCGACGCACCCAGTGCAGGAAATAGACGCCGTCGGCATCGTTGTTGCCGGTGGTGAATTCCTTTTCCAGTCCCCGCTGCCGGTATTCCCAGCAGGTGTCGAAGAGCAGGTCCATGGCCTGGCGGGTGAGCTGGTGGCGGGCGTCGTCCTTGCGATTCTTGTTGCCCCGCCCGGCATAGTTGAGGTGGGAAAAATAGAAGCGATCGATGCCTTCGTCCTCCACCAGCTTGAGCAACCCCGGCAGATCGTGGGCATTGTCCTGGGTCATGGTGAAGCGCACGCCGATTTTCAGCCCGAGATCGCGGCACAGGCGGATGCCCTTGAGAGAAGCTTCGAAAGCCCCGTCCAGGCGGCGGAATTTGTCGTGGGTGGCGGCAATGCCATCGAGGGAAACACCCACGTAATTGAAGTCGCACGCCTCGATCTTGTCGATATTACCGGCGTCGATCAGGGTGCCGTTGGACGACAGGCCGACATAAAAGCCCAGGCTCTTGGCGCGCTTGGCGATGTCAAAAATATCGGGGCGCAGCAAGGGTTCACCGCCGGAAAGAATCAGCACCGGCACGCGAAAAGCCTTGAGATCGTCCATCACTCCGCAGACTTCCTGATAGCTCAACTCCCCGGCGAAATCCTTGTCGGCGGAAATGGAGTAGCAATGCTTGCAGGTCAGGTTGCAGCGCCGGATCAGGTTCCAGATCACCACCGGCCCCGGCGGGTTGCGCTTCGGGCCGAGGGGCGTCGGCTCGGCGATTTCGTTCATGTATTGGGAAATTCGAAACATGGTTTTGCCTGGGAGGAAGTTCGGCATATTGAACGGGAAGCGGCGAACAATAGCATTGACCTGAGTCAACCACGAAAAAAGAGAGGCGTTGCTTGTCCCGAGCAGGCTCCGTCCCTACGGTATACTTGCGCCTTACCTTTGAGCCCTGTCGCGCCCCTGACGCCGACACCGGGTTCCTGCAAAGAGCAATCCATGACTTCCAGCCCCCCCAATAAAAATTCAACCGACAAACCTGTTCCCGATCACTGGAACAGCGCCTTGCAAACTTGCCTGCAAAGCGGCGAAAAAATCGAATGCTGGCTGGAAACCGACCTCGACGCCCGCTTGCAGTTTGACCGGGGGCTGCTCGTCCTCACCGACCGGCGGCTGCTCGCCAAATACCCGGAGCAGCCGGACTGGCAAAGCTGGGCTTTCCGCAGCGACCTGGCCCTCAACCATCTCGACCATGCCGGGGTCGGCACCCTGGAACTGGTGGATGATCAGGCCAGGCTGGCCTGCTGGCGCTACACCCTGGGTCACAATGTGGCCGCCCTCAAACTGGTGCGCGCTTTTGAGGAGCAACAAAAAAGCGCCCTCACCGGCCAGCCGGTCGCCCGCCCGGACGACCTCCTCTGCCCGAAATGCAAGGCGCCCCTCGAGCCCGGCGAAGAGGAGTGCCCGATCTGCCTGCGGGAAATCCATACCCCGCCCTCCACGTGGACCCTTTTCCGCCTGTGGCGCTTCGCCCGGCCCTACAAGGGGCAGCTGCTGGCCGGCTTCCTGCTGGCCCTGGCATCCACTGCTGCCACCCTGGTCCCGCCCTACCTGACCATGCCGCTCATGGACAACGTGCTGATTCCCTTCCAGAACGGCAAACCCATCGATGTGGGACTGGTCACCCTCTACCTTGGCGGCCTCTTCGGCGCGGCGCTGCTGGCCTGGGGGCTGGGCTGGGCGCGTACCTATATCCTCGCCCTGGTTTCGGAGCGGATCGGCCGCGACCTGCGCACTGCCACCTACGAACACCTGCTCGGCCTCTCCCTGGAGTATTTCGGCGGCAAGCGCACCGGCGACCTGATGGCGCGCATCGGCTCGGAAACCGACCGCATCAACGTTTTTCTCTCCCTGCACCTGCTCGACTTCGCCACCGACGTGCTGATGATCCTGCTCACGGCGATCATCCTTTTTTCCATCCACCCGGCTCTTGCCCTGGTCACCCTGCTGCCGCTGCCCTTCATCGCCTGGATGATCCATGTCGTGCGCGACCGGCTGCGTACCGGCTTCGAAAAGGTGGACCGCATCTGGGCTGAAGTGACCAATGTGCTGGCCGACACCATCCCCGGCATTCGCGTGGTCAAGGCCTTTGCCCAGGAAAAGCGCGAGGCGGCCCGTTTCCGCGAGGCCAACCTGCATAACCTGGCGCTCAATGACCGCATCAACAAGACCTGGTCGCTGTTTTCTCCCTCGGTCACCCTGCTCACCGAAGTCGGGCTGCTCATCGTCTGGGGCTTCGGCATCTGGCAAATCGCCAAGGGCGAAATCACTGTCGGCGTCCTCACCGCCTTTCTCGCCTATATCAGCCGCTTCTATACCCGGCTCGATTCCATGAGCCGCATTGTCTCCGTCACCCAAAAGGCAGCGGCTGGCGCGAAACGTATTTTTGACATTCTCGACCACGTTTCCAGCGTTCCGGAACCGGCCAATCCGGTGCACCTCAAGGCGGTTACCGGCCGCATCGAACTGAAGGGGGTCGGTTTCCGCTACGGCACCCGGGCCGTGACACGGGACGTGGACCTGACCATCCACCCCGGCGAAATGATCGGTCTGGTCGGCCACAGCGGCTCCGGCAAGAGCACCCTGGTCAATCTCATCTGCCGTTTTTACGATGTGACCGAAGGAGCAGTGTTCATTGACGGCGTCGATGTCCGCTCGGTGCCGGTAGCTGAATACCGCCGCCATATCGGCCTGGTGTTGCAGGAACCCTTCCTCTTTTTCGGCACCATTGCCGACAATATCGCCTACGGCAAGCCCGAAGCCAGCCGCGCCGAAATCGTTGCTGCCGCCCGCGCCGCCCATGCCCACGAATTCATCCTGCGCCTGCCCCACGGCTACGACTCGCTGGTCGGCGAACGGGGACAGGGTCTTTCCGGCGGCGAAAGGCAGCGTATCTCCATTGCCCGCGCCCTGCTCATCGACCCCAGGATCCTCATTCTCGACGAAGCCACCTCCTCGGTGGATACGGAAACCGAGAAGGAAATCCAGAAGGCCCTGGACAACCTGGTGCGCGGCCGCACCACGATTGCCATCGCCCACCGCCTGTCCACCCTGCGCAAGGCCGACCGGCTGGTGGCCATGGATCGGGGCCGGATTGTCGAGGTTGGCGCCCACGACGAGTTGATGGCCAAGGAAGGTCATTACTACCGCCTCTACCAGGCCCAGGCGCGCAATGTGGACAACGAGGGCGCTGCCGTGGAACTCACCCCGCCAGCCAAGGAGCATACGGCATGAGCCGCTTTCAACTGGACCGCACCCCTTTCGGCCACCTCCGCCTGACCACGCCGAGCGGCGAAATCTTCGACCATGTGGTTCCCGTCCGCGCCTTTCCCATTGCCGAGCCGGACCATGGCATCGCCCTGGTTGCTCCGGATGGCCGCGAAGCCGCCTGGGTCGACCGCCTGGAAGACCTCTCGCCGGAGGCGCGCAGCCTGATTGCCGAGGAACTGGCCAGCCGCGAATTCGTTCCGGAAATCCGCGCCATCCACAGCGTTTCCAGTTTTGCCACACCCAGCACCTGGCAGGTCGAAACGGATCGCGGCCCGACCAGTCTGGTGCTCAAGGGCGAGGAAGATATCTGGCGCCTGTCGCAAAGCATGTTGATGATTGCCGATAGCAACAGCATCCAATTCCTCATCCGCGACCTGGGCAAGCTGGACAAACTGAGCCGAAAATTCCTCGACCGTTTCTTGTAATCCGGCAATCCTCGGCAAGCTCACTTGGCAAATTGCCCATGAGCTTTCACATTCCGGTAAACTTCCGGCCACTAGCGGCGTTAATCGAAGCACTTACTACGAAGCCGGCGCCTTCGGCCCGGAAAACCCCGGATGAACAAGAAAGACATCGTATTCCGCAAAATCGTCCCCCTGCGCGGGCCGAACATCTGGACCTACCGGCCTGTTCTTGAGGCCTGGGTCGACATCGGCGAACTGGAGGATTTCCCCTCCAACAAGATTCCCGGTTTTTATGAACGGCTGTCGGCCTGGCTGCCCAGCCTGATCGAGCACCGTTGCAGCTACGGTGAACGCGGCGGCTTTCTGCGCCGCGTTGAGGAAGGCACCTGGCCCGGCCACATTCTCGAACACGTCACCCTGGAATTGCAGAATCTGGCCGGCCTGCCCGGCGGTTTCGGCAAGGCCCGCGAAATTTCCGAACGGGGCGTGTACAAGGTCATCGTCCGCGCCTGGCAGGAAGATGTCACCCTCGCTGCCCTGCACGCCGCCAGGGAACTCGTCATGGCGGCCATCGAAGACCGCCCCTTCGACGTCGCGGGGACCATTGAAGAACTCGGCGACAAGGTTGATTCCCTCTGCCTCGGCCCCTCCACCGCCAGCATCGTCGACGCCGCCGATGACCGGGACATCCCCTATATCCGCCTGATCGCCGACGGCAATCTGGTGCAACTGGGCTACGGCGCCGCCATGCGGCGTATCTGGACGGCCGAAACGGACCGCACCAGCGCCATTGCCGAAACCATTTCCCGCGACAAGGACCTCACCAAGTCGCTGCTCGCTTCCTGCGGCGTTCCCATCCCCGAGGGCCGCGAAGTGGACAGCCCGGAAGACGCCTGGGAGGCAGCGGAAGACATTGGCCTGCCGGTGTGCATCAAGCCCACCGACGGCAATCACGGGCGAGGCGTCTTCATCGACGTCAAGACCCGCGAAGAACTGGAGAAAGCCTATGCCATCGCGGTCGAAGAAGGCAGCGGCGTCCTCGTTGAACGCTCCCTGCCCGGCACCGAGCACCGCCTGCTGGTGGTGGGCGGCAAGCTGGTGGCGGCCAACCGGGGGGATATGGTTTCGGTCACCGGGGATGGCCAATCCACCGTTCGCGAGCTGATCGAACTCCAGGTCAATTCCGACCCCCGGCGCGGCCCCACCGAACTGCATCCGCTGAGTATCATTCGTCTCGATTCCGCCGCCCGCATGGAGCTTTCCCGCCAGGGGCTGGAGGCCGAGGCGGTTCCTGCCAGCGGACGGGAAGTCCTCATCCAGCGCAACGCCAACCATGCCTTTGATGTGACCGACGAGGTGCATCCGGAAACCGCCGCCCTCGCTGCCCTGGCCGCCCGTATTGTCGGCCTCGACATTGCCGGCATTGATCTGGTGGCGCAGGACATTTCCCGCCCCCTGGCCGAACAAGGCGGCGCCATTGTTGAAGTCAATGCCGGCCCCAGCCTGCTCATGCACCTCAAGCCCGGAGTCGGCAAGCCGCGTCCGGTGGGCAAGGCGATTGTCGCCCATCTTTTCCCGGAAGGTTCCACCGGCCGCATCCCTCTGGTCGGCGTTGCCGGCTCCAGGGGAAAAACCGCCGTTGCCCGCCTGCTCGGCCACCTCCTCAATCTCACCGGCAAGCATATCGGCCTCGCCTGTAGTGACGGACTATTCCTCGACCGCCGCCATTTCCAGAAAAGCAACGCCGCCAACTGGGCTTCGGCCCATCGCCTGCTGCTCAACCGGGCCGTGGAAACGGCCATCATCGAGAACAGCAACACCACCATTTTGGGCGAAGGTCTGGCCTACGACCGCTGCCAGGTGGGCATTATCACCAACCTCGATCCGACCGTGACCTACCCGGATTTCCCGGTGGACGACACCGACCAGATGTACAAGGTCTTGCGCACCCAGGTCGACGTCATTCTGCCTGGCGGAGTCGCCGTCCTCAACGCGGACAGCCCGCAAATTGTCGAAATGGCCAGCCTGTGCGACGGCGATGTCATTTTCTTCACCCAGGATTCCGCAGCCCCGGCCCTTGCCCAGCACCTCGGCAAGGGAAAGCGCGCCGCCTATGTCCGCGACGGTCAGATCGTTCTGGCCCAGGGCACCAACGAAACCCGCCTTTTGCCGGTGAACGACCTTCCCCCCGCGCCGGCAGGCGACGAAGCCTTCCATCTCGACAACGTCCTGGCCGCCGTTGCCGCCGCCTGGGCGCTGGATGTTTCGTTCGATCTCTGCCGGGCCGGCCTGAAGACTTTTGTCGTTCCCGGCAGTACGGCAGGGGATCCGTTGCAGGCGCCCCGCAAACGTTCAAGAAAAATCTGAGCCGGCGCACGACGCCGGCCCTTTGAGGATTCAACTCATGGAAGTTTCCCGTATCCGAGCCTTGCGCGGCCCCAATCTGTGGAGCCGGCATACCGCCATTGAAGCCATCGTTGCCTGCGATGCCGCCGAGTGCTCCATTGACCAGCTCACCGGTTTTGAGGCGCGGCTGCGCGAGCGTTTTCCGGAAATCGATTTTCTGACCCCCACCGACCACGACGAAACGGTTTCCCTGGCCCATGCCCTGGAGTTTTCGGCGCTCGGCCTGCAAGCCCAGGCCGGCTGTCCGGTAACTTTCAGCCGCACTTCGCTCACCATGGAAGCCGGTATTTATCAGGTGGTGGTGGAATACAGCGAAGAAGAAGTCGGGCGGCTGGCTTTTGAACTGGCCGAGCAGCTGTGCACCGCCGCTCTCGACAACACTCCCTTTGACCTGGCCGATGCCCTGCACCGCCTGCGCGAACTGGACGAAGACATCCGCCTCGGCCCGAGCACCGGCTCCATCGTGCAGGCCGCCGTAGCCCGTGGCATCCCATACCGCCGCCTGACCCAGGGCAGCCTGGTGCAGTTCGGCTGGGGCAGCCGGCAACGGCGTATCCAGGCGGGGGAAACCGACCTGAGCAGCGCCATTGGCGAGGCCATCGCGCAGGACAAGGAACTGACCAAGACCCTGTTGCACGCCGCCGGCGTTTCGGTGCCGCAAGGCCGCCCGGTGAGCAGCGCCGAAGACGCCTGGGCAGCCGCCCAGGAAATCGGCGGCCCGGTCGTCGTTAAGCCCCGCGACGGTAATCAGGGCAAGGGGATATCCGTCAATATCCAGACCCGCGAGGAAATCATGGCGGCCTACAACACCGCCATCGAATTCCGCGACGACATTCTCGTCGAACGCTTTCTGCCCGGTCACGACTACCATTTCCTGGTCGTCGGCGACAAGCTGATTGCTGCCGCCCGGCGTGATCCGCCGCAGGTCATCGGTGACGGCGCCCACACCGTCCGTGAACTGGTCGAACTGGTCAATGCCGACCCCAAGCGGGGTACCGGTCACGCCACCTCCCTGACCAAGATCCGCTTCGACGACATTGCCCTGGCCCGCCTTGCCCTGCAAGGAATGAATGCCGACTCGGTGCCGGCCAAGGGGACGCGTGTCGTCCTGCGCAATAACGCCAATCTGTCTACCGGCGGCACCGCTACCGATGTCACCGACGATGTCCATCCGGAACTGGCTGCCCCTGCCGTGGCAGCGGCACAAACCGTCGGCCTCGATATCTGCGGCATTGACGTCGTCTGCGACACCGTCCTGAAGCCCCTGGAAGAACAGGGCGGCGGCATTGTCGAGGTGAACGCCGCGCCCGGCCTGCGCATGCACCTCACCCCCTCCTACGGCAAGGGCCGCAATGTGGGTGAAGCGGTGGTTTCC
>CAZHVZ010000071.1:4173-6315 GCA_964536245.1 uncultured Rhodocyclaceae bacterium | reverse complement strand
ACGCCCGTATCCGGGTAGTGGCCTTCGCCGGCACCAACGGCATGTCGAAGTCCGCGCGCGTCATCGGCAACATTCTGACGCGCAAGGGTCTGCGCGTCGGCATGACCAGCACCGACGGGGTTTACATCGAAGGCCGCCGCATCGATACCGGGGATTGCAGCGGTCCGCGCAGTGCGCGCAACGTTCTGCTGCATCCGGATGTCGATGCCGCCGTATTCGAAACGGCGCGCGGCGGTGTATTGCGGGAAGGCCTCGGCTTTGACCGCTGCAACGTGGCGGTCATCACCAATATCGGCATGGGCGACCATCTCGGCCTCAATTACATTACCACCGTCGAAGACCTCGCCGTGGTCAAACGGGTCATTGTCGAAAATGTCGCCAAGAGCGGCACGGCAGTACTCAATGCCGCCGACCCCATGGTCGTCGCCATGGCCGCCAACTGCCCCGGCGCCGTCACCTATTTCGCCCTCGACCGTTTCCATCCGGTGATGGCCACTCACCGCGCCCAGGGCAAGCGGGTGGTGTATGTCGATGGCGACTCCATCGTTGCCGCCGAAGGCAGTGTCGAACACCGCGTTCCCCTCGCTGCCATCCCGGTCACCCGGGGCGGTACTATCGGTTTCCAGGTGGAAAATGCGATGGCTGCCACGGCTGCGGCCTGGGCTCTGGGGCTGCCTTGGGAAGTCATCGGTGCCGGCCTCGGCAGTTTCGTTAACGATGCCCAGACGGCACCGGGACGCTTCAACATTTTCACCTACCGGGGGGCGACGCTGATTGCCGATTACGGCCATAACCCGGACGCCATCCAGGCGCTGGTGAACGCCATCGACAACATGCCTTCCAAAATCCGCTCCGTCGTCATCAGCGGCGCTGGCGACCGGCGCGACGAGGACATCCGCCAGCAGACCGAAATTCTCGGCGATGCCTTCGACGAAGTGATCCTCTACCAGGATGCTTGCCAGCGAGGCCGGGCCGACGGCGAGGTTCTCGCGCTCTTGCGCGACGGCCTGAGCGATGCCGAACGTACCGGGTACATTGCGGAGGTGCACGGCGAATTCCTCGCCATCGATACCGCTCTCGGCCGCCTCAAGGCCGGCGACCTGTGCCTGATCCTCATCGATCAGGTCGAGGAGGCGCTGGCTCATATCGCTCAGCGGGTGGCAGAGGGCTGATCGGCTCGGCACGAAAAAAGGCCCGGGCATCGCTTGATCCCCGGGCCTGGTTATTTGCGGCGCTGGGTCTGGCTGACCGGTTGCCCTGCCGCTGCCCAAAGCGCCTTGTGTCAGGAAATCCGCAAACCTGTTTTTTTCAGAATGCGGGAAGAGAAGAGAACATCGCGCTCCCGGCAAGCCTCACCCAGCATTTCGGCAATCACTTCAGCCTTGGCGTGCACTTCGTCCCGTGATTCGCCATGCACCATGGCAAACAGGTTATAGGGCCACATCGGCAAGGCACGGGGACGACGATAACAGTGGGTGACGAAGTCCAGCGCCCCCACCCGCTCCCCCAGTTCATCGACCAGAGCATCCTCCACATTCCATACTGTCATGCCGTTGGCTGTCCAGCCGATGGCGTAGTGATTGGGCACCGCGCCGATACGACGGATGATGCCGCTGTCCAGCATTGCTGCAAGACGGGTGATGACCGCCTCCTCGCTGACGCCCAACTGCTCGGCCAGTGCCTGGTAGGGCCGGGCAACAAGGGGCAAGCCGCCTTGGGTGGCGACGATGAGGGCACGGTCCAGCGCAGCGGAACTGGTCATGGGTGACGTACCGCCAGTTTCATTTCCACGAAAAACTCCCGCTCCTTGGGAAAGGCAAAAACCTTCAAGCCGGTGGCGCCCTCAATGTCAGAAACCGCCTGGGAAATACCTTCCGGGGTTTCCGTAGCGAGGACAAACCACATATTGAGGGCGTGCTCACGGCGATAGTTGTGGGCCACCGCCGGAAACGCATTGACCTTCTCCGCCACCGCGTCGTAATCCGTCTCGGGAGCGGCCAGTGCAGCCAGAACAAAGGCGCCGCCCATCCGCTCGATCTGAAACATGGGACCGAAGCGGGTCAATACCCGGCGCTCAAGCAGGGACTGCAAGCGCCGGATCAATTCATCCTCACTGATCGCCAAAGCCTGGGCCACTTCGGC
>CAZHVZ010000071.1:0-4163 GCA_964536245.1 uncultured Rhodocyclaceae bacterium | reverse complement strand
GCCGAGGGCTGAGGGGAAAGCCGCCTTGCAGGGTGTCGATGATGCGCCGATCCAGGGTATCGATCGTTGGTTGATCACGCATAGCGGGCGCCGGTCTGCTTGAAGCGGGTGCGGGAGAAGAGAATTTCGTGGGGACAATCGAGAAGCTGGTGGCGGATACGGATTTCGCCGATCAGTTTTTCCACCTCGCCCCGCTCCCGGCCATGAATCATGCAGAACAGGTTGTAGGGCCAGCGTCCTTCGACCCGGGGACGGCGATAACACAGGGTGACGCCCGGCTCTTCCGCCAATTGCCGGCCCAGTTCACTGACCAGATGATCGGGAATGTCGTGCACCAGCATGGCGTTGGCGGTGTAGCCCAGCTCGTGATGACGAACCACCACACCGAAGCGCTTGATGTCGCCGTTATCCACCCACTGCCGAATACGGGCCACCACGTCCTGCTCGGCAGCGCCGATCCGCTCGGCAATCAGGGCAAAGGGCCGAATGAACAGGGGCAGCCCTTCCTGCAGCACGGAAACCAGGCGCCGCTCGGCCTCGCCGATGGGTAACTGCGGCGTCACCGGGCGGGCTTCGGCATGAATTTTTTTGCTTCCGCCTTGCAGGGAAAAAGCCAGGTCGATATGGAATTCTTCGAGCAGGGGCAAAGCCAGAACCGGATGTCCGGTGGCTTTCTCGATGGCGCCCAGGGTCGCCTGCAAGCGCCCTTCACTGGCTGCCGTGGCAACGAACCACAGGTTGTAGCGATGTTCCCGCTCGTAATTGTGATTGACCTCGGGAAAACGATTCACTGCCTCGGCCACCGCCTCCAGTTGATCCGGCGCTACGGCAATCGCCGCCAGGGTCGATGCCCCAATGCGTTTGGGGGCAAACACCGCCCCAACGCGGGAAATCTTTCCTTCCCGCTTGAGCTTTTCCAGGCCTTGCAGTACGAGTTTTTCGGCGACCCCCAGGCGCGCCGCCAACTCGGCAAAAGGTGCTGCGCAGAGCGGAAAATCGCGCTGAAAGTCGTTGAGCAGCTGGAATTCGAGGGTATCGTCCATCAGAAGCCGATGCGCTGGGCGCGGTGGGTAAAGAAAATACCGGAGGGCGCATCCGCTGTCAGTTCGCCCTGCCTGGCAAAACTTGCCGTATCGACAATCACCACTTTATTGTCATCCCGAGCCGAAAGCCAGACATTCTCGCCCCGTGGTGCAAACTCCATGTGCAGAATCCCTTTGCCCGGCTCAAAGGCATGGACGACCTTGCCGGCCAGGGTATCGATGACGTCCACCTTGGCATTATCCGGAAAAGCGAAATTGACCCATACCTGGCGGCCATCCGGACGGGCCATGACAAAAACCGGCTGACCGCGCACCGGAATGCGCCCGACTTCCTTCCAGCTTGCCGTATCCACCACCAGCACCTCATGCCGCCCGATTGCCGGCAGGTAGGCCTTGCCCTGAGCCACCGACCAGCCCCGCAGGTGAGGCATCTTGAAGACAGGCAGCTTCTCCTGGCCACGTCCGTAGTTTTCGAGAATCTTGCGCGCGCCCTTTTCCGGCTGCCAGAGGTCAAGCAGGGCGACACCGTCCTCGCCGAAGAGGCCGGCCAGATAGTGACGTCCATCCGGGGTTACCAGTCCGTCATAGGGCTGGCTGCCGGCAGGAAAACGCCGGGTGACGGGCTGGCGGGGATTGGTGAAATCGCTGACCCAGATTTCGCCGCCCTCGAACAAGGCATAGGCAAACTGGTTGCCGGGCACGTCGGCCAGACCGACCACCTTGGAGAATTTGCCGGGAGCGTATTCGGCCGGCACTTCGGAGAGCAGTTCCAGCGTTTCGGCGTCAAAGGCCTTGATCCCTCCGGGCGTGTAATTCTGGGCAACGACGATGCGGCCATCCTGGGAAATGGAACCGCCGATGGCATTGCCCGATTGCATGACCCGCTTGACGATGCGCGCTTCCAGCAGATCCACCTTGGTCAGCCCGCCATCCCGGCCAAAAACGAAGGCATGACGCCCGTCCCTTGAATAAACGACCGAGGCATGGGAAAGATCACCAAGACCTCCTATACGGGCATACGACTGGCGCGCCGAAGTGTTGACCAGGGTCACCTGGCCGCTCGCCCGCTCAATGACCAAACCGAGATCACCGGTGCCGCGCAGGGGTACCCCGGCACAGGCCGCAAGCAGACAGGAAAGAAGAATCATCAACAAGCGTTGCACAAACACCTCGGCAGACACCTACGAAAAATCAGCGGGGGAACCCGCCCACCAGTTGTTCAACAATCCAGCGCGCCTCGCCCTCCGAAACGAACTGCTTCCAGGGCGGCATGGGCGTGCCGGGTCGCCCGCCCAGAATGGTTGCCACCAGCCCCTCACCCGGCTTGTCCTTGAGCGTTGCCGGCAGCAGGGCCGGCCCGAGGCCGCCTTGCAGGGTCATGCCGTGGCAGGAACCGCAATCCTGGCGGACCAGCCTGACCAGCTCCTTCTGTCGTGGACCATCCGGTTCCTGCGCCGGCAAGAGACTCCATTGCAAAGCCAGAAAACAGCCCGCAATCAGTTTATTCCGAGACAAGGACACGCCCCTTCATTTCCGGATGCGGACCGCAAGTATACGGGTAGATGCCCGGCTTGGTAAAAACCCGCTGCCAGGACTCACCGGGGAAAATGCGGTCCGACTCCAAGCCGTTCTCGGCCGGGAAAAGGATGGAATGGCTCGTTCGCTTCTCCCGGTTGGTCCAGGATACCGTATCACCGACCCGGACATTTACTTCCCGGGGCGAGTAAGCATAGTTTTCGACCACTACTTCCACCGTACCCTGAGCCAGGGCTGCCAGGGAATACGCAAATAAAACGAGCGCCAGAACCACTGGCGCCCGCTTCGGGATCATCCGTCCGGAATGCATCAGGTATCCGGCGGCAATCAATATTTACTGCTTGACTGCTTTCACGTCGCCATCCGCCCCGATTCCCAGCTTGTAGCCGAAGGAAACGTGGTGGAAGCGGCCCGTCGCATGATCCGCGTGAATGGCAACACCGAAGGGAACCGACTTGCCTTCGGCCAAAGCCACCCCACCAGCCAGCTTGCGGGTGAAGGTCACCGTGTAGGTGTCACCGGACTTGCTGCCTTCGGCCTTGACATCCGCCTTGCCGCCTTCCATGGCGCGCTTGTCGCTCACGGTGCCGTCCACTGCCTTGGCCCCCTTGGCGCTCTTCCACTGCATCAGATCCATGGCGCCTTCCTTGAGGTACTTGGTCTTCTTGTCATCGGCACCCGGCATGGTGCGGGCGTCGTTATGACAGGTTGCCCAGCAGCCGACCTGTTCGCCCATCGGCACCTTGTCGTTGGCGAACATGACGGCGGCCTTGACTTCGTTGTCCTTGTCGGATGTATCCGCAGCCCCAGCCGGCGCCTTGAAGGTCAGGCGCAGGTAGAGATTGCTGGCGTCGTAGGCAGCCTGGACACCAACCGGGTAGCTCATGGTCTTGGGGGCGCCCTTGGGTTCCAGATCCTTGCCGGCCAGACGCTTGAAGTCGAGACTCAGCTTGCCCTTTTCATCATGACAGCCGGCACAGGTTTCACCCTTTTTCAAACCGGAGGTGCCGCTGTGATCGGATTTTTTCATTACCCATTCGATCGGCGTTGCGCCCGGATGGAATATCTCGATGTTCTTGGTCGGCACCTTGCTCCAGTCAGGAGCGGCAACAGCAAGCTGTGACCCAAGGGCCAGACAGGCACCCATCACCGCCAGGGAAGCAATTTTCTTATGCATAGCAATTATCTCCGGTTAGTTAATTGATCAGGTTGGGGCGACGAATCAATCATCGTCATCATCATCCTTCATGCCCTTCGGTTTCTTGTGCGCAATGCCCTTGTGGCAATCGATACAAGTCTTGTTGTCCTTCTTGGCAATCTCGTGCATCTTGGCGCCGCGCTGCTTCTGTTTCTCCACATCCATGCCTTCAAAGCTGTGGCAATTGCGGCACTCCCTCGACTGGCTGCTCTTCATGCGGGCCCACTCATGCTCGGCCAGTTCAAGCCGTTTGGCTTCAAACTTCTCCGGCGTATCGATGGTACCCATAATCTTGCCGTAAACCTCCTGGCTCGCCTGGATCTTGCGGGCCATCTTGTGCACCCAGTCCTTCGGCACGGGGCAATCGGAACAAACGGCCCGGACAC
>CAZHVZ010000070.1:10903-17102 GCA_964536245.1 uncultured Rhodocyclaceae bacterium | reverse complement strand
GCTCCACCACCACGCCCAACTCCCTGGCCATGATCGACGTTGCCGCCGAAAGCGAAACGCCGATGATCTCCATGGCCGCTTCGGCCCGGATTGTGGAACCCATGGACGACAAGAAGAAATGGGTCTTCAAGACGCCCCAGAACGACGCCCAGATGGCCACCGCCATTGTTCAGCACATGACCGACAACAAGGTGCAGACCGTTGCCTACATCGGTTTTTCGGATGCCTACGGGGAAGGCTGGTGGGGCGAATTCTCGAAAATCGCTGAAGTCCGCAAGCTCAAGCTGGTCGCCAACGAACGCTTCAACCGCGTCGACACCAGCGTTACCGGCCAGATTCTCAAAATTCTCGCCGCCAAGCCGGACGCCATATTGATTGGCGGCGCCGGCACCCCGGCTGCCCTGCCGCAAAAATCCCTCAAGGAAAAAGGCTACAAGGGCATCATCTACCAGACCCACGGCGTCGCCAACAACGACTTCCTGCGGGTTTGCGGCAAGGATTGCGAAAGCACCGTGCTCCCCACCGGACCGGTCCTGGTCGCCGCCCAGCTGCCCAACGAAAACCCGGTCAAAAAATCCGCTCTGGACTATGTCAGCAAATACGAAGCCGTCCACGGCAAGGGCAGTGTCAATGCCTTTGGCGGATATGCCTGGGATGCCGGCCTGCTCTTTGCCAACGCCGTTCCCGCTGCGCTGAAAAAAGGGCAGCCGGGCAGCAAGGAATTCCGCCACGCCCTGCGCGACGCCCTGGAAACCACCAAGAATCTGCCCGGCGCCCACGGCGTGTTCAACATGAGCGGCACCGACCACCTCGGCCTCGATCAACGCGCCCGGGTCATGGTCACTGTCGAGAACGGCACCTGGAAACTGGCCAAATAAGCCGGAACAATCATGGAGAGAGACATGCGCACATTCAAAACGAGCCACTCCGCCGCAATCCTGCTTGCCGCCCTGGCCGGCGGCCAGGCCTTGGCTGACATCAATGTCGGAGTCACTGTTTCCGCCACCGGACCGGCGGCTTCCCTGGGCATTCCGGAAAAGAACACCGTCGCGCTGCTGCCGGCCACCCTGGCCGGCCAGAAAGTCAATTACCTTGTTCTCGACGATGCTTCCGACACCACCACTGCCGTCAAAAACGCCAAAAAACTGATCAGCGAAAACAAGGTCGACCTCATCATCGGCTCCACCACCACGCCCAACTCCCTGGCCATGATCGACGTTGCCGCCGAAAGCGAGACGCCGATGATCGCCATGGCTGCTTCGGCCCGCATTATCGAACCCATGGACGACAAGCGGAAGTGGGTTTTCAAGGTGGCCCAGAATGACGCGCACATGGCCACCGCCATCGTTCAGCACATGACCGACCAGAACGTGAAAACCGTGGCCTTCATCGGTTTTTCCGACGCCTACGGCGAAGGCTGGTGGAACGAGTTCTCAAAAATCGCCGAGGCCCGCAAGATCAAGCTGGTCGGCAATGAGCGCTTCAACCGGACGGACACCTCGGTCACCGGGCAGGTGCTCAAGGTTCTTTCCGCCAAGCCGGACGCCGTGCTCATCGGCGGCGCCGGCACGCCAGCCGCTTTGCCGCAAAAGGCGCTCAAGGAAAAAGCCTACAAGGGCCTCATCTACCAGACCCACGGCGTCGCCAATGCCGACTTCCTGCGGGTTTGCGGCAAGGATTGCGAAGGCACCTTCCTGCCCGCCGGCCCGGTCCTGGTCGCCGACCAGTTGCCTGCCGACCATCCGGTAAAGAAATCCGCCAGCGAGTACATGCAAAAGTACGAAGCCGCCCACGGCAAAGGCAGCGCCACCACCTTCGGTGCCCACGCCTGGGATGCCGCCACCCTCCTCGCTGCCGCCACCCCCGCCGCACTCAAGGCAGGAACGCCGGGCACTCCGGCCTTCCGCAAGGCGCTGCGCGACGGACTGGAAAACATCAAGGACCTGCCCGCCGCCCACGGCGTATTCAACACCAGCCCCCAGGATCACCTCGGTTTCGACCAGCGGGCGCGGGTCATGGTCAAGGTGGAAAATGGCGGCTGGAAGCTGATCAAGTAGGCGCACTCGGAGCCCCCGCCGTGGTCTTGTTTTTTGGGATTCGGTGGGGGATGCCTGCGGCGTCGACTCCGGTAGCTGAGAACTTTGGATTATCCCTGGCGTTGGACTGTATTTCAGCCATTGCTGCCGTTCGGCTTGTGGCTCGGTTCGGTCGGCAATGTATCGGGTAGCTGACGCTACCATCCTGCGTCACTGACCTGTATTATGTACAAGATAATGTAATGCCAGCCAATGAGGCTTACCATGCCCATCTCCACCAGTGACGTCATTCCCTTCTCACAGGCCCGTGCCAAGCTTTCCGATTTGGCAGATCAAGTCAAAGCAGGTGCCGAGAAAATCATCACCAAGAATGGTGAAAGCTACGTTGCGCTGATTGACTCTGACCGGCTGGACTACTACCACCAGTTAGAGCGTGAGCGTATCCATCTGCTGCTCATCAGCGAAGCAAGCAAGGGACTCGACGATATTGCGGCCGGACGTAGCAGCGATGCACGCAACGCTTTGCAAGCCATCAAGCATCGCCGCAAGAACGCAGCCTGATCGTGGCTCACCAGGAATCCCAACAGGCCACCGTCAAGCTCACTCGCAACTTTGAACGCAACCTCGACGAGATCGAGGCCTTCCTCACCGAAGCAGAGGCACCGCATGCTTTTGATGCGCTGCTTGATGAGCTGACGGATACCGTCATCCCCAACCTCGAACGCTTTCCCGCCATGGGCCGCTCGTTCCTGAGCCGCGCTATCCGTTCGGTTGAGACCAGTAATGGTATTGACATTATTCAAGGCAAATTGGCAGCGATCGGTGAAAATGCTGAACTGCGTGAATACGTTCTTCAGCACTACCTGATGCTTTACGCCCGTGTTGGATCGGTGATCCACCTGCTCTCGATTCGGCATCACAAGCAGTTGTCCTTCGATTTCCAGCATCTCTGGACCGCCAGTTAGCTCCAAAACTGTTTGCCCAGCCGATAAAAACAAGCGCATTGCCACTCAGACATGACACAAGAAACAAATAACCTCGCCACCTACATCTGGTCTCTCGCTGATCTGCTGCGGGGCGATTTCAAGCAAAGCCAGTACGGTCGCATCATCCTGCCCTTTACCCTGCTGCGTCGCCTGGAATGCGTACTGGAAACCAGCAAGGAAGCCGTGCTCAAGCAGGTTGAAGTCGTCGAGAAAATGAACCTGCCGGAAGAAGCGCAGGAAAAATTGCTGCTGCGCGCCACCCATGGCCTGTCTTTCTTCAACACCTCGCCGATGGATCTGGGTACGCTGGGTGAAGCCAGCATCAAGGCCAACCTGGAGCGCTACATTCAGTGCTTTTCCAAAGATGCCCGCGAGATTTTCGATCACTTCAAATTTTTCGAATTCATTGGCCTGCTGGGCGATGCCAATTTGCTCTACAAGATCGTGCAGAAGGTTCGGCAAACCGATCTCAGCCTCAAGTCTGTTTCCAATTACGAAATGGGCCTGGTATTTGAAGAACTGATCCGCCGCTTTGCTGAAAGCTCGAATGAAACAGCCGGCGAGCACTTCACGCCGCGTGACATCGTGCGCCTCACCACCTCGCTGGTGTTCATGGAAGACGACGACGCACTCACCAAGCCGGGCATCATCCGCACCATTTACGACCCCACCGCCGGTACCGGCGGCTTCCTGTCAGCTGGCATGGAGTACGTGCACGAGCTGAACCCGCAAACCGTGATGCGAGCCTTCGGTCAGGAGCTCAATCCCGAGAGCTACGCCATCTGCAAAGCCGACATGCTGATCAAGGGTCAGGATGTCAGCCAGATCAAGCTCGGCAACACGCTCTCCAATGATCACCTCTACGCCAGCAAGTTTGACTACATGCTCTCCAATCCACCCTTTGGTGTGGACTGGAAGAAGATCGAAGGAGACATTACCAATGAGCACACCCTCAAGGGCTTTGATGGCCGATTTGGTCCTGGCCTGCCACGGGTTTCCGATGGCTCCTTACTGTTTCTGCTGCACCTGATCAGCAAGCTGCGCGACATCAAGGATGGCGGCTCACGCATCGGCATCATCGTCAATGGCTCGCCCTTATTTACCGGCGGCGCAGGCTCCGGCGAATCGGAAATCCGCCGCCACATTCTTGAAGCCGATCTGCTCGAAGCCATCGTCGCGCTGCCAACCGACATGTTCTACAACACTGGCATTGCCACCTACGTCTGGGTGCTGTCCAACAAGAAAGCCGCCGAACGCAAAGGCAAGGTTCAACTCATCAACGGCGTGAACCTCTGCGGCAAGATGCGCAAATCACTGGGCAGCAAGCGCAACCAGATGGATGAAAGCGACATCGCCACCATCACCCGCTGCTTTGGCCAGTTTGAAGTCGTCGATGCGCGCGAACTCGACAAACCCGCCGAGCAGAAAAGCAATCGTGGTCGGCAGTCTGCCAACCCCAAAGCCGAAGCCCCCAAAACCTTCGCCAGCAAGATTTTTGCCTCGCACGAATTCGGCTACCGCCGCATCACCATTGAGCGCCCGTTGCGCCTCTCATACCAGTTCAGCGATGAACGCATCGCCACGCTGCGCTTTGCCTCCGGTGCGCTGAATGGCGCCATGCAGTGGGTTTACAGCGAATATGGTGCACAGCACTGGCAGGACACGCCAGACTGCGAAGACTACGGCGACCTGACTGCCTACAACGACGAAATCCGCACCCACCTCAAGCGTCACTTTGCCGATCTGAAAGAAAAACAGATCAAGGATCTGCTGGCCCGCGATACCTGGCTCACCCAGAAGGAAATTCTGCTCAAGGCCCGCCAACTGCAAAAAGCCATCGGCACAGCACAATTTGACGACTTCAACGCCTACGACGACGCCCTGAAAGCCGCCGCCAAACAAGGCGGCATCACGCTCGACAGCAAGGAGAAGAAGCAGATCGCCGACGCGGTGAGCTGGAAGAACCCGGCCGCCGAGAAAGTCATCAAGAAGCTGCACAAGGGCAAAGCGGCGCCACTGTACGGCCTGTTTTCCATCGGCAAGGAAATCGTCGAATACCAGGCCGATGGCGAACTGCGCGACTTTGAAAACATCGCCCTCGACCCGAATGCTGCGGTCAACGCCGTCAACGAGGCCTATTTCATCAAAGAAGTGCAGCCGCATGTGCCGGATGCCTGGATAGATGCCGGCAAATGCGACGCCAAGGATGGCGAGATCGGCATCGTCGGCTACGAAATCCCGTTCAACCGCCACTTCTACCAATACCAGCCGCCGCGCCCGCTGGAAGAAATCGACGCCGACCTGGACGCGGTGAGCGCCGAGATCATGGCGCTACTACGCGAAACCAATTCATAACACTAGATGTTTTTGAATCCATTTTAATGTATTGTATGGTTATTGGACCTAATTTAATCCATTAATGGAAAACACAAAAACCGTCGATGAATGGGCTTTTGAATTGGGCGAGCAGATGCGGGCCTTGCGTCTGCGTGCCGATCTCGACCAGATTTCCCTGGCCGAGCGCGCCGGCGTCGCCCTGACTGCCGTCAAGAACGTCGAGTCCGGCAAAGGGGCCACGCTCAAGACGCTGATCAGGATCCTGCGGGCGCTTGATCGGGCCGACTGGCTTTCCAGCTTGGCGCCACCGGTCAGCATCAGCCCCATGCAGATGCTCAAGGCCAAGCCGGCACGTCAACGCGCCTCGCCCAAGCGCACGCCGGGAAAGCCGGACGATGCATAAGCCCGTAACCGCCGTCGAGATTCGCCTGTGGGGCCGGCGGGTTGGCGCCGTGGCGCTCGATCCCCGCCTCGGCTATTACGCTTTCGAATACGACCCGGCCTTCGTCAGGCAGGGCATCGAAGTGGCGCCGCTCACCCTGCCGCTGGCACAAGCCGGCAATCCCTTCATTTTCGCCGACCTGCCGATCGCCACTTTCAAGCGCTTGCCGGCGCTACTTGCCGATGCGCTGCCCGACGATTTCGGCAACGCCCTGATCGACGCCTGGATGGCCAACAAGGGGATTGCCAAAGAAGCCATCACCCCGCTCGACCGCCTGGCCTACATGGGAAAGCGCGCTATGGGTGCGCTGGAGTTCCGGCCAGCGCGCGGTCCCAACGTCGCCAGCCATACGGCGATCAAACTCAACCGCCTGGTCGATAGCGCCCGTTTGGCAGTAC
>CAZHVZ010000070.1:0-10867 GCA_964536245.1 uncultured Rhodocyclaceae bacterium | reverse complement strand
AGCGCCGGCGGCGCGCGGGCCAAGGCCGCCATCGTCTGGAATCCGCAAACAGATGAAATCCGTGCCGGCCAGTTCGACGCCGACCCCGGCTTCGAGCACTGGCTGCTCAAGTTCGACGGCATGGGCGCCGACAGCGAACTCGGCACCTCGCAGGATTACGGTCGCATCGAGTACGCCTATTCCCTGATGGCAAAGGCAGCCGGCATCGACATGGCGCCTTGCCGGCTGCTAGAGGAAGGCGGCCGCGCCCACTTCATGACGCGCCGCTTCGACCGTGAGCCGGGGGGCGACGGCAAAACCATCAAGCACCACATGCAAAGCCTGTGCGCCATGGCGCACCTCGACTACAAGCAGAAAGCCACGCACGACTACGCCCAGTTATTCCAGACCATCCAGCGTCTCAAGCTGGGCTACGAAGCCCTGGCCGAAGCCTTCCGCCGGATGGTCTTCAACGTACTGGCGGCCAATTGCGACGACCACAGCAAGAACTTCGGCTTCCTGCTCCCCGCCGGCAGCCGGCAATGGCAGCTTGCCCCGGCCTACGACATCACCCACGCCTACAACCCCAAGGGCGAGTGGACCTACCAGCACCTGATGGGCGCCAACGGAAAATTCGGCAACATCACCCGCGACGACTTGTTGCGCCTCGCCGACCGCTACGCCATCGGCCCGGCGCCGAAGATCATCGACAAGATCCAGGAAGTCATCGCCCACTGGCCCGAATTCGCCCGCCAGGCGGGGCTGTCCGCAGCGACCACGCAATCGGTGGCGGAGGATTTCGGACATTGGAAAAGATCATGAACCCACTCACGCCACCGCCCGACTTCAGCAAAATCACCCGGCTCATAGACAGCGCCCGCCAGCGCGCCTACCAGGCCGTCAACACCGCGCTGATCGACCTCTACTGGCAAGTCGGCGCCTACCTCAGCGGCAAGATCGCCGCCGCCGAATGGGGGGAGGGCGTCGTCGAACTACTGGCGCAGCACCTTGCCAATACGCAGCCGGGCTTGAAAGGCTTCACTCGCGCCAACCTGTTCCGCATGCGGCAGTTTTACGAGACCTATCACGCCCAGGAGAAAGTCGCACCACTGGTGCGACAATTGTCCTGGACGCATAACCTGATCATTCTCGGTCGCAGCAAGCGCCCCGAAGAGCGCGAGTTCTACCTGAAAATGGCCGCACAGGAAAAGTGGAGCAAACGCGAGCTGGAGCGGCAATACGACACGGCCCTCTTCGAGCGCGTCGTCCTCACCCCGGCAAAAGTGTCACCACCGGTGACACAAACCCACCCCGACGCCGGCAGCGTCTTCAAGGACAGCTACCTCGTCGAATTTCTCGACCTGCCGACCGCGCATCTCGAAAGCGACCTGCATCGTGGCCTGCTGGCGCGGCTCAAACAATTTTTGCTGGAACTCGGGCGCGACTTCTGTTTCATTGGCAGTGAATACCCGCTGCAAGTCGGCAAGCAGGATTTCGCCCTCGATCTGCTCTTCTTCCATCGCGGCCTTAACTGCCTGGTTGCCATTGAGCTGAAAACCACCCGCTTCTCGCCCGAACACCTCGGGCAACTCAATTTCTACCTCGAAGCCCTCGACCGCGACCACAGGAAGCTCCACGAAAACCAGGCCATCGGCCTGCTGCTCTGCGCCAGCAAGGATGACGAAGTGGTCGAATACGCGCTGAGCCGCAGCCTCTCGCCGGCGATGGTCGCGCAATACCAGACCCAGTTGCCGGACAAGAAACTGCTGCAGGCGAAATTGCATGAGTTTTATGCGGCGAATGCTGGCGAGGGAGACGAGGCATGAGTCGGTACAAGGCTTATCCCAAATACACTCCATCGGAAACTGAGTTGGTAGATGAATTGCCTGTCGGATGGCGAACTCTTCGTGGGAAATATGTTTTCTCGGAATATTCCGAGCGTTCAGAGGCTGGTGAAGAACAACTGCTGTCGGTTTCCGAGTATTACGGCGTTAAACCGCGTGGAGAAGTCATTGAAGAAGGAGATTTCCTGTCCCGAGCTGAATCGCTTGCCGGCTACAAAAAATGCCAAAAGAACGATCTGGTGATGAATATCATGCTGGCGTGGAAATGCGGGCTTGGCGTCTCAAAATACGATGGTATCGTTAGCCCAGCCTATTCTGTGTTCCGCTTCAACGGCAATGCCATCCCCGATTACATGCATTACCTTTTGCGGACGGAAACCTATACCGGGCACTTCAAAACACGCTCGACCGGTGTTATCGATTCCCGGCTGCGGCTTTACCCTGAGAGTTTTGGCGATGTCTCTATCATTCTTCCTCCGGCGGGCGAGCAGGAAAAGATAGTTGCCTTCCTTAACCACGAAACCGCGAAGATCGACGCGCTGATCGAGAAGCAGCAGCGGCTGATCGAACTGCTCAAGGAAAAGCGGCAGGCGGTGATCAGCCATGCCGTGACCAAAGGCCTTAACCCCGAGGCCCCGATGAAGGATTCCGGGGTGGAATGGTTGGGTGAGGTGCCGACGCATTGGACTTTGGGGAAGTGTGGGTTTTATGTTTCCATTCTTTCCGGATATGCGTTTCAGTCCTCCGGCTTTTCCGACAGCGAAGCAGATATCAAGCTTCTTCGCGGGATTAACGTTGGCGTGTCCTACCTAAAATGGGACGAAGTTGTGTATTGGAAACGCACCTCATGGGATGGTCTTGATATTTATGAAATGAAAGCAGGAGACATCGTTATTGGTATGGATAGGCCATTGATTAGTGAAGGCATTAGGGTTGCAAAAGTCAAAGCCACTGATCTTCCCTGCCTGCTGCTTCAGCGAGTCGCATCAATTAAGGCAAATGAGAGCCTGGACGCAGACTATCTGCTGAAATTTTTATCATCCAGTATGTTTGCCGCCCATTTCACACCAGATACAACTGGCGTTAGTGTTCCCCACATAAGCCCGGATCAAATTGGGAATTTTGTCGTTCCAATTCCGCCTATCGACGAGCAAAAACAAATAGTTATGTTCGTTGACCGCAATTCTCGGAAGTTGAATGAATTGATAGACAAGGCAGAAACAGCAATCGCACTAATGCAAGAACGCCGCACTGCCCTGATCTCAACTGCCGTCACCGGCAAAATCGACGTCCGCGACTGGCAGCCCGTCGCTATACAAAATAAAGCTGGCATCGAATGCTGAGCAAACTTATCCTGACTTATGTGGAAAAACATAAGTTATAATTTTTTCCATAAGTAGCCATAAGTCGGAGTCTAGGATGAGCGTAGTCAAAACATTTACCTTCCACCGCCCAAGCCTGGCGGAGAGTTATTGCGACAGCCTTGAGGGCCAGGGCTTGGCGGACAGTCGATCAGGTTTGTTCCTGGCGGCTCCGAGACGTACGGGAAAAAGCACTTTCCTGCGCGAAGACTTGCTGCCGGCCATGCAGAAGCGCGGCTGGACCACGATCTACGTGGATCTCTGGGCGGACAAGGCGAAAGACCCGGCTTTGCTGATTACCGGCGCCGTCAAGACGAAAATTGGCGCTTTTGCGGGTGTCATCACCAAGATGGCTAAGGCGACCGGGCTGGAAAAAGTGAACGTGTTTGGCGTCTTGAGCCTGAATCTTGATTCCTTGGCGTTGCCGCAGGGGCTGACCCTGGCTGATGCGCTGGAGGCGCTGGTTAAGGCAGGGAAAGCGCCTGTCGCCATCGTCATCGACGAGGCGCAACATGCGCTGTCAAGCCAGGCCGGGGTTGATGCCATGTTTGCCCTCAAGGCGGCGCGCGACCACTTGAATCAAGGTGGCGGCCAACAAGGTCTGTTCATCGTTTTGACGGGTTCCAACCGTGACAAGCTGGCCCATCTGGTACTGAAACGGACTCAGCCGTTTTTTGGTTCGCAAGTAACGCGATTCCCTTTGCTGACCAAGGACTTTACCGACGCCTATACAAACTTTGTGAATCCCTTGCTGGCGGAAGACAACCAGTTTGTTCACGAGGACATGTTTGAAGCCTTCAAGCTGGTTGGGCACCGTCCCGAGATGCTGCGCAGCATTGTCGGCGAGATCGCCCTGAATTCTGGTGCAGATCATCTTGGCGAAGCGCTGAAGAATGGCGCGGAAGAAATCAAGGAAAGAATGTGGGGCGCGATGGAGAGCGAGTTCGCCAGCTTGCCTGATATTCAGCGGGTGGTACTGGAGACCCTTATTGCCCAGGGAAGGAATTATGTTCCCTTCTCCGAGGCGTCGATGCGTGCTTATGCCAAGCTTTCACAGCAGGAAAAGGTTTCCGTTCCATCGGTTCAGGCTGCTCTGGATGCCTTGCGTGAAAAGGGGTTGGTTTGGCGTGCGGCCTATGGCGATTATGCGCTTGAGGATGAAAGCCTGACGAGTTGGTACAAGAACAAGACGCAAGGATAACCATGAGCGACCAAGCCAGCGAGCGCATTTTTCAGGACGATATCATCCGTCAATTGCTGGCCCACGGCTGGCAGCTGGGTACACCGGACCAGTACAACCGCGAACTGGCTCTGTACCCCGAGGACGCACTGGGTTTTGTGCAGGAAACGCAGGATGCGCAGTGGCAGAAATTCTGCACCAATCACCCGAAGGACAACGAGCAGAAGTTCCTCGAACTCGTCGCCAAGCAACTGGCAAAAGCCGACCCCAACGCCACAAATAAAGATAGCCGCAGCTTCGGCACGCTGGGCGTATTGCGCCATGAGCTGCGCGACCGCAATGCGCGCTTCTCAATGTGCCAGTTCAAACCTGAACATGAGCTGAATCCCGACACGTTGGCGCGTTACCAGAAGAACCGCCTGCGTGTGGTGCCGGAGCTGGTCTATAGCCCATGGGCGACAGAAGCGCATTTACTGGAAACCGGCAGCAAGGCCAAGGCCTGGCGTATCGACCTGGTGCTGTTTGTGAATGGTTTGCCGATTGCCACGCTGGAATTGAAATCCGAGTTCAAGCAGGCGGTCGATCGCGCCGTCAAGCAATACAAGACAACGCGCCTGCCGCTTGATCCGGTGGCGAAAAAGCCCGAGCCGCTGCTCAGTTTCAAGCGCGGTGCGCTGGTGCACTTTGCCGTGAGCCAGTACGAGGTTCACATGGCAACGCGGCTGGCCGGCGAAAATACCTACTTCCTGCCCTTCAACAAAGGCACGCAGGATGGCGGCGCCGGGAACGATGTGCCGGAAGACGTGAACCGTTACGCCACCGACTACCTGTGGAACGAAGTGCTGCTGCCGGACAATCTGCTGAACATTCTGGCGCGCTACGTGCATTTGCAGATCGAAGAAGTGGAAGACTGGGAAGGCAGGAAGACCAAGAAAGAAAGCCTGATTTTCCCCCGTTATCACCAGTGGGATGTCGTGAACAAACTGCTGGCGGCAGCGCGTAGCGAAGGGCCTGGGCATAAATACCTGATCCAGCACAGCGCCGGATCGGGCAAATCGAATTCGATTGCTTGGGTAGCGCATCAGCTTTCGTCACTTTACAAGGGTGCTGGCCAGAAGCAGTTTCATTCAGTGATCGTGGTCACCGACCGCACGGTGCTGGACGATCAGTTGCAGGACACGATCCACCAGTTCGAGCACACCGACGGCGTAGTCGGGCGGATCAACAACAAGGAAGGCGACGGCTCGAAATCGGAAAAGCTTGCCGCTGCCCTGGAAGGCGCTCAGCCGATCATCATCGTCACCATCCAGACCTTTCCCTTCGTGCTGAAGGCGATTGAGAACAGCGTCAGCCTGAAGGAGCGCTGCTACGCGATCATTGCCGACGAGGCGCACTCCTCGCAAAGTGGATCGACCGCACGGCAGTTGAAAGAAGTGCTGATGAAGGAAGCCGGTGAGGCTGCCGGCGATGAAGACTCCATCGACAGCGACGACATCATCGCCGCCACGGTTGCCTCACGCCGCGCTTCGGGCAATTTAAGTTTCTTTGCCTTCACCGCAACGCCCAAGCCCAAGACGCTGGAGCTGTTTGGTCGCGTTCCGCATCCCGATGAAGTGCCTTCCATCACCAACAAGCCCGAAGCGTTTCACGTTTACAGCATGCGCCAGGCCATTGAGGAAGGCTTTATTCTCGATGTGCTGAAGAACTACACCAACTACAAGGTGGCCTACAAACTGGCATTGAAGATTCAGGAAGCGGATCAGGAAGTCGAGAGCAAACGCGCTCGGGTCAAGCTCAACCAGTGGGTGCGCCTGCACGATCACAACATCGCGCAAAAGGTGATGCTGATCGTCGAGCATTTCAAAACCAATATCCTGGGCCTGCTCGGTGGGCAAGCCAAGGCCATGGTGGTGACCAGCTCGCGCAAGGAGGCGGTGCGCTACAAGCTGTGTTTTGACAAGTACATTCAGGACAAGGGCTACCAGAAGATCCATGCGATGGTCGCCTTCTCGGGTGAGGTGGAATTCAACGATAAAGACCCGAACGTCGCCGCGCTGATCGGCGAGAAATTCACCGAAACCAGCATGAACCCGAATCTGAAGAGGCGCGACATGCGTGTTGCCTTCGATTCGGACGACTACCAGGTGATGATCGTCGCCAACAAGTTCCAGACCGGCTTCGATCAGCCCAAGCTTTGCGCCATGTATGTGGACAAGAAACTGGCGGGTGTGGAGTGCGTGCAAACGCTCTCGCGCCTGAACCGCACCTACCCGAACAAGGCAGAAACCGGCACCTTTGTACTGGATTTCTTCAACGAGTCTGATGACATCCTCAACGCCTTCCAGCCCTACTACCAGACGGCGGAACTGGCTGATGTTTCCGATCCCAATCTGATCTTTACCCTGCACGACAAGCTGCGGGCGGCGGGCATCTTCACCTGGCAGGAAGTAGCGCAGTTCTGCACGGCGTTTTATGTGAAGAACAAGAGCAATGCTGCCATTGCCAACATCTGCAAGCCGGCCGTGCAACGCTGGCAACAGCGCTACAAATCAGCCGTGGCTGCGTTCAAGCAAGCCAAAGAGATGTTTGAACGCACCAAAAAAACGGGCGACACGGTGCTGATCACCAACGCCGAGAACTGCCTGAAAGAATGCCAGAAGGAAAAGGACGCACTGGATATCTTCAAGAAGGATCTGGGTACCTTCGTTCGCTTCTATGAGTTCATGTCGCAGATTGTTGATTACGACGATACGGACCTGGAAAAGCTCAGCCTCTACGCCCGCAACCTGCGCCCCATGCTGCGCGAAGCCTTGATCGATGAAGACGACATCGACCTCGATAACGTGGTGCTCAGCCACTACCGCGTTGCCAGGATACGTCAGCAGGATTTGCTGCTCAGGGAAAACACCGGCGAATACAAGCTGGAGCCGGGCGAAGGCCTGGGCACGGCGCGACCTCGGGATCAGAAAGAAGAATTCCTGTCCCTGATAATCAGCCGCCTGAACGAAATATTTGTCGCCGACCAGCTCACGGACAAGGACATGGTGAACTACGCCTACACCATCCGCGACAAAATCGGCGAGAACAACATCGTGATGAAGCAGATTGAAAACAACTCGCCCGAACAAGCCTTGCTCGGCGATTTTTCCAAGGCTCTCGACGATGCCATCATGGACAGCAGCACCGCACATCAGAACCAGATGATGCAGTTACTGGCCGACCCGAAGAAAGCAGCCGGATTCGCGCGCATCGTGTTTGATTTGCTGGTTTCTGGGAAATCGAATCCTGCGATGTAGGTCAAGGCCTTTCTGGCAAGCTGGCATGAGCAAATTTGGGATGCCGGACGTCAAGCATCTCCGAACCGGTCATTCAAATTCACGCAGCGTCAACCTTAGCAAAGGCCGAACAGCAGAAACTCGGCACTACCATCCCCACCGCAAACATTTGGCAACACTCCCCGCAGCACCCGGTCAGGGTTTGCGCATAAAATCCGCCGATGCTCACCCTGGACAGCCCCCGCCCGCAATCGTCGATCCATTGGGCGCTGGCCGTTTCGGCGCTGGCGCACCTGGTGGTGCTGCTCGCCCCCAATCTGACTCCCAAGCCCCCCGAACTGCGTCTCACCCGCCTGGAGGCCACCATGACGCCGCGCCCGGCCAAGGTGGAAGACATCGCGCCGCCGGCCCCGAAAGCACCGGAGACGGCGCCTCCGGCGCCCGCCAAGCCGGAAAAGAATGTCCGGAAAAAACAGATTCTGGCCATGAGCAAGTCCAGCGGCGCCCAATCCAGCCAGGCCAAGCCCCGGTGGACGGTGGCCCAGAAACAGGACATGAACCGTTTTCTTGAGGAACTGGCCACCCCGCCCAAGGCTGCGCCCAAGCCGGCACCGGCCCGGCAGGCGGTGGCCGCAGCCGAGGCGGCGGGCAAGCAGCCGGTGCGCCAGGATGCCGAAACCCGGGAAACCGTCGAACGCATTCCCAACAGTCCGCCAGCGGACCCCTTCAGCCTGGAAATGTACTTTGAAGGCATGGTCAAACGGCTGAATCGCAGCGCCGGTTTCGTCAAAAGCGACCCCCGCCACGGTGGTGCGCGACCGGCTGCGGTGCTGATCCGGGTCAATCCCGATGGTTCCCTCAACAATTTCAGCATTCTCAATGGCGGCGACCAGCAGAGCGAGATTTCCTTTGTCAAATCGGTGGTCGAACGCTCCATCCCTTTTCTGCCTTTTCCCAACGATATTCGCAAGTCGGCCCAGACGCTCACCCTGATCATCTGTATCCAGCCCAACAACCAGGTGGAGAGCGGCGCCACTTTCAGCCGTCTGTCCAGCGCCCGAAGCTGCTAGCAAGCGACTGAATCAGCAGCCGAAAGGGGCAACGTGGTAAACTGCGCCCCTTTATTTTTCACGGGTGCCTCGCCATGCTGCGCAAACTGACTCTGGCTGTACTGACCACCGTTTCCGTTTCCGCCCTGGCCGAGATCAACGTCGGTGTTTCCGTTTCCGCCACCGGCCCGGCTGCTTCCCTGGGCATTCCCGAGAAGAACACCATCGCCTTGCTGCCGCAGACCATTGCCGGCCAGAAGGTGAATTACATCGTTCTTGACGATGCCACCGATCCCACCGCCGCAACGCGGAACATCAAGAAGCTGATCAGCGAAAACAAGGTGGATGTGGTCATTGGTTCGACCACCACCCCCAATTCGCTGGCCATGATGGATGTGGCGGTGGAAAACGAGACACCGCTGATTTCCATGGCCGGTTCGGCCATCGTTGTCGAGCCGATGGACGGCAAGCGCCAGTGGGTCTTCAAAACCGCCCAGAACGACGCCCACATGGCCACCGCCATTGTTCAGCACATGACCGACAAAGGCGTCCAGAGCGTCGCTTTCGTCGGTTTTGCCGACGCCTACGGCGAGGGCTGGTTCAAGGAATTTGCCAGAATCGCCGAGGCCCGCAAACTGAAGATCGTCGCCAGCGAACGCTACCAGCGCAACGACACCTCGGTTACCGGCCAGACCCTCAAGATCATCGCCGCCAAGCCGGATGCCGTCCTCATCGGCGGCGCCGGCACGCCCGCCGTCCTGCCCCAGAAGGCGCTCAAGGAAAAGGGTTACAAGGGGCTCATTTACCAGACCCACGGCGTTGCCAACAACGATTTCCTGCGCGTTGGCGGCAAGGATATCGAAGGCGCCTTCTTGCCGGTCGGGCCGATGGTGGTTGCCGCCCAGCTGCCGAACGACAATCCGGTGAAAAAGTCCGCCCTGGAATACGTCACCCGCTACGAGGCCGAACATGGCAAAGGCAGTGTCAGCTCCTTCGGAGGACATGCCTGGGATGCCGGGGTACTGCTCGGCAATGCCGTCCCTTCGGCCCTGAAGAAAGCCCAGCCGGGAACGCCGGCCTTCCGCAAGGCCTTGCGTGATGCCCTGGAAGCCACCAAAAACCTGCCGGCTGCGCACGGCATTTTCAATATCGGCCCACAGGATCACCAGGGCTTTGACCAGCGTGCACGGGTCATGGTGGCCATCGAAAACGGAGCCTGGAAACTTGTCAAGTAGCGGGCTTGCGCTGCCCGCCTTGCGCCGCCTTGCCGTACTAGCCGCTACTGTCTGCGGCGGCGCGCCTTGGCAGCACTACGCCTGACCCACCTAGACTGCTCATGGACCTGCAAATCCTCCTTCTCCTCGGCCAGGACGGCGTCACCAATGGCGCCATCTATGCCCTGCTCGCCCTGGCTCTGGTCCTGGTTTTTGCGGTCACCCGGGTCATCTTCATCCCCCAGGGCGAATTCGTTGCCTACGGCGCCCTGACCCTGGCCAGCCTGCAAGCCGGCAAAGTGCCGGGAACGGTCTGGCTGCTGCTGGCGCTGGGAGGCAGCATTGCCCTCCTCGACGGTTTTCGCCTGCTGCGGGAAGGGCGCTTCCGCAAATTGCCGCCCCTGCTCATTTTCAATGTCGGCATTCCGCTACTTTGTGCCGGCGGCCTGTTTGTCGTTCCCCCGGCCAATCTGCCGCTCTGGCTCCAGGTCGTCGTCTCCATGCTGCTCGTCGTCCCCCTCGGGCCGATGATCTACCGCCTCGCCTTCCAGCCCCTGGCAAGCGCTTCCGTACTTGTCCTGCTGATCGTTTCGGTGGCTGTGCATGTGGCGCTGATCGGCCTCGGCCTGCTTTTTTTCGGTGCCGAAGGTTCCCGCACCCCGGCCTTTACCGATATCAGTTTTGAACTGGCCGGCGCCCCCCTGCAAGGGCAGACCATTCTGGTGGTGGTGGCCTCGGCCCTGCTCATCATCGGCCTCTACTTTTTCTTTGAGCGCACCATTTACGGCAAAGCGCTGCGCGCCACCGCCATGAACCGTACCGGCGCCCGCCTGATGGGCATTCCGCCGGTTCTCGCCGGGCAGTTGTGTTTTACCCTGGCAGCGGCGATCGGTGCTTTCTCGGGAATTTTGATCGCCCCCATTACGACCATTTATTACGATTCCGGCTTCCTGATCGGCCTCAAG
>CAZHVZ010000069.1:17193-17884 GCA_964536245.1 uncultured Rhodocyclaceae bacterium | reverse complement strand
TGTTGCCGGAGTCCATCGGCGAGGCCTACAAGCAGTCCAACCCGATCATGCAGCAATTTCTCGCCTCGATGGTCTGTCTCGGGCTATTTACCAGCGCCCGGGTGGCCGAGCAGGTGCGGGCCGGGATCAATTCCCTGCCCAAGGGACAGAAGAATGCCGGTCTGGCCCTGGGCTTCACCTTGCCCCAGACTTATCGCTTCGTCCTGTTGCCCATGGCTTTCCGGCTGGTGGTGCCGCCGCTGACTTCCGAATTTCTCAACATCTTCAAGAACTCCGCCGTCTGCTCCACCATCGGCCTTCTCGAGCTTGCCGCGCAGGGCCGCCAATTGGTGGACTACACCGCCCAGCCTTACGACGCGGCCGACCAGTCAGAATCCGTCGTGAACATCCTCGCCCGTTTCGAGGACATTGAAGACACCTTTCCCGATGAGTTGAAAGGCCCGTCCCTGGCCTTCTTCTCGGACTGGCTCATCGAGAACGTCCATCTCGTGGAGATCACGGCTTACTCGGATGAGGATGCCTACACCATCTTCGAGACCATGAACGACCGGGGCCTCTCGCTCACCCCGACGGACATGCTCAAAGGCTACCTGCTGGCGAACATCACCGATCAGGACGCCCGCACCCAGGCCAGCAAGGTGTGGCGGGAGCGTGTGGCGGAGTGCCAGCAGTTCGGCAAGGAGGAGGATGC
>CAZHVZ010000069.1:6487-17183 GCA_964536245.1 uncultured Rhodocyclaceae bacterium | reverse complement strand
CCCCCACGCTCACTTTGTTCGCTGCCCCCCGAGGGGGCGCAGGCCTCCCTTGGGGCGGCCCTACGGGAGGACTGAGATGTACGAATTCGACTGGACCTCCATCCCCGGCGCTCTGCCTTTCCTCTGGGACGGCATGAAGATATCGCTGGAAATCACCTTTCTGGCCGTCGTCGTCGGTATCGTCTGGGGCACTCTGCTGGCCATGATGCGGCTGTCCTCGATCAAATCTGTGTCGCTGTTCGCCGCCGGATACGTCAACCTGTTCCGGGCGATTCCCCTGGTCATGGTGCTGCTCTGGTTCTTCCTGATCGTGCCCAAACTCATCGAACAGCTTTTCGGCCTGCCGGCCGGTACCGACATGCGCCTGGCTTCGGCAATGACCGGTTTTGCCCTGTTTGAATCGGCCTACTACTCGGAAATCATCCGGGCCGGCATCCAGAGCGTTCCCAAGGGACAGATCGCCGCTTCCTACGCTCTCGGCATGACCTACGGCCAGGCCATGCGCCTGGTTGTGCTGCCCCAGGCCTTCCGCAACATGGTGCCGCTGCTGCTCACCCAGGCCATCATCCTTTTTCAGTATACCTCCCTGGTTTATGTTTCGGCCCTTGCCGATTTCTTCGGCGCCGCCTACAAGGTGGGCGACCGGGACGGGCGGCTGGTGGAAATGCTGCTCTTTGCCGGTGCCGTCTATTTCGTGATTTGTTACTCCGCTTCCACGCTGGTCAAGCGGTTGCAGAAAAAATACCACCCGGCCTGATGGCCGGCAGCCAGGAGAAATCCCATGATCAAGATTGCAAATGTCAGCAAACACTACGGCGACTTCGAGGTGCTCAAGGATTGCACCACCACGGTGAACAAGGGCGAGGTCATCGTGGTCTGCGGTCCGTCCGGTTCGGGCAAGTCCACTCTCATCAAGTGCGTCAATGGTCTCGAGCCTTTCCAGTCGGGCGAGATCATCGTCAACGGTACCTCGGTCGGTGATCCGAAAACCAATCTCTCCAAACTGCGCTCCACGGTTGGCATGGTTTTCCAGCATTTCGAACTGTTTCCCCATATGAGCATTACCGAGAACCTGGCCATCGCCCAGATCAAGGTGCTTGGCCGCAGCCGGGACGAAGCCATGGACAAGGGGCTCAGACTGCTCGAACGGGTTGGCCTGAAAGCCCATGCCCACAAGTTTCCCGGCCAGTTGTCCGGCGGCCAGCAGCAGCGTGTGGCCATTGCCCGTGCCCTGGCCATGGATCCCATCTGCATGTTGTTCGACGAGCCGACCTCGGCCCTCGACCCGGAGATGATCAACGAAGTGCTCGATGTGATGACCGAACTGGCCCAGGAAGGAATGACCATGATGTGCGTCACCCACGAAATGGGATTTGCCAAGCGGGTGGCCCACCGGGTGATTTTCATGGATCATGGCCGCATCGTCGAGGATGACAGCAAGGAGGCCTTTTTCGCCAATCCGCGTTCGGAACGGGCGCAGCAGTTCCTGGCCAAAATCCTGCAACACTGAGCGCATCATCAGCCCATTCACTTCCGGCGGCAAATGGCTGAGGTAAATGGGCGCAGCGAGGAAAAACAACAAAATGGAAGACAGCCTGAACCGGCTGGCGATCAGTTTTTTTCTTGGCGGGCTGATCAGCTTGAGCACGATCACCAACCCGTTATCAAAAATTCCGGTTTTTCTCACCCTGACGGCTGATCTGGACGCTGCCGCATCTTCCCAGGAGGCCAGCCGGGCTTGCTTTTACGGGTTTCTGCTGCTGGCCGTGGGGCTTTTTGCCGGGGTATTCATTCTCGAGGCTTTCGGAATTTCCTTTGGCGCCCTGCGCATTGCCGGTGGATTGACCGTGGCCCTGATCGGCTACCGCATGCTCTTCGGCAGCAATGATGCGCCGCTGGTCGGCGGCAGCGGCAGCTTCGCCTTCTTTCCCCTGGCCATGCCGGGGATTGCCGGGCCGGGGGCGCTGGCCACGGTGATCGGCATTTCCAGCGAAATCGCCGAACTGTCCAATGGAGGGCAGCGCTTGCTGGCCTACGCCGCCACGGTCGCCAGCATTGCCGCAACCTGCCTGCTCATCTGGTTGGTGCTGCGCTCAGCCGGCTGGGTGTCCCGCCGGCTTGGCAGCGAGGGAATCAATGTCATTGCCCGGCTGACCGGTTTTTTGCTGATCTGTATCGGCGTCCAGTTCGTCGGTTCGGGAATCCGCTCTTTCGTGGCGGGAGCCTGACGGTCTGGCCACTCACCAATCAATCAAAACGGAGACACCATGAACAACCGACTCGAACACGACCTGCTGGGCGAAGCCGAAGTGCCGGCCTATGCCTACTGGGGAATCCATAGCCTGCGTGCCCTGGAGAACTATCCGATCACCGGCAAGCCCATCGGCAGCTACGCAGAACTGGTCCGCGCCCTGGCCCTGACCAAGCAGGCGGCGGCCATGGCCAATTGCGAACTGGGGCAGCTTGACCGGACCCGGGCGGATGCCATCATCGCCGCCTGCCAGGAGGTTGCCGGCGGGAAATTGCACGAACAGTTCGTGGTGGATGTGATTCAGGGCGGGGCAGGCACCTCCACCAACATGAACGCCAACGAAGTGATTGCCAACCGTGCCCTCGAATTGCTGGGTCACAAGAAGGGAGACTATGCCCACCTTCACCCCATCAATCACGTCAACATGTCCCAGAGCACCAATGACGTTTACCCCACCGCCCTTCGGGTCGCCACCTGTTTTTCCATCCGTAGCCTGCTTTCGGCCATGGCCGGCCTGCGCGAAGCCTTTGCGGCAAAAGCCGAGGAGTTCAAGGATGTTCTCAAAATTGGCCGCACCCAGTTGCAGGATGCCGTGCCGATGACCCTCGGCCAGGAATTTTCCACCTATGCCGTCATGCTGCACGAGGACGAATTGCGTCTCGGCGAGGCGATTGCGCTGATCCGGGAAATCAACCTCGGAGCGACCGCGATCGGTACCGGCATCAATACCGACATGCGCTATTCCAAAATGGCCATAGACCATTTGTCCCAGCTTTCCGGTTTCGATCTGGAGGCGGCTCCCAACCTTATCGAAGCGACCCAGGACTGCGGTGCCTTCGTCCAGCTTTCCGGGGTCTTGAAGCGCGTCGCCTGCAAGCTGTCGAAAACCTGCAACGACCTGCGCCTGCTTTCCAGTGGTCCGCAGGCCGGCCTTAACGAAATCCGCCTGCCGCCCCGGGCGGCGGGTTCTTCCATCATGCCGGGCAAGGTCAATCCGGTGATTCCGGAAGTGGTGAACCAGATTGCTTTCGAAGTGATCGGCAACGACGTCACCATCACCCTGGCGGCCGAGGGCGGCCAGCTCCAGCTGAACGCCTTTGAGCCGATCATCGCCCACAGCCTGTTCAAAAGCATCGAGCACCTGGCTGCCGGCTGCCGCACCCTGACGGCCCATTGTGTGCAGGGCATCACCGCCAACCGGGAACTTCTCGCTGAGCGGGTGCGGACCTCCGCCGGTCTGGCCACGGCGCTCAATCCCCACATCGGCTATGAAAATGCCACCAAGGTGGCTCTGGAAGCCCTGCGCCAGGGACGAGGCGTAGCTGAACTGGTGCTGGAGATGGGCTTGATGGACCGGGCGGCGCTGGATGCCCTGTTACAGCCGGAAGTGCTGACGGCTCCCCATCGCCCGGCCTGAAGAGCGGCGACGTAGAATGGGCGGATGTTTCGCCCTATCGCGTCGCTCATGCTGAAACCACCCTCCATGCGACAAATCCTTCTGACTTTGGCTGCTGCCGTTTTACTGGCGGCAGCGGGGGTTGCCGGCTACCGCCTGAGCGAACGGGCGGGCATGGCGACCCTGGGGGACGCTGCCCAGCATCGCATGGATCTGTTTGCCGCCGCCATCGACAGCATCGTCAACCGTTACGCCCATGTGCCGGGCACGGTTCCCCTCAATCCGGAGGTGCTGGCCCTGCTGCGCAACCCGGAGGATGGCGCCCTGCAACGCTCGGTCAACGATTACCTGGAGCGCCTCAATGGCCACATCGACAGCATCGCCATTTTTGTCATGAGTGGCGAAGGGGTCACCCTGGCCGCCAGCAACTGGCAGCGCGGGGATAGTTTTGTTGGCGAAAACCTGGCTTTTCGCCCCTACTTTCAGGCCGCCATGCGCGGTGAGTCGGCGCGTTACTACGCCATTGGCACGACCCGGGGCGATCCCGGCTATTTTGTTTCGCATCCGATTCGTGACCAGGGGCAGGTGGTGGGAGCGGTGGTCATCAAGATCGGCTTGCAGCCCCTGGAAGAGGCCTGGCTGCCGGCGGAAACCCCGGCCCTGATTGCCGACAGCAACGGCGTGGTGATCATGGCCTCGCTGCCGGAATGGCGGCTGACTTCCCTGGCAGCGCTGACGCCGCTGCAGCTGGCCGAGATCGAACGCACCCGGCAGTACAACCGGCAAGTGCTCGGCCACTTCCCGGTTAGCCTGGAAGCCGGCGAGGACAGCGCCCAGGTGGTGCGTTTTCCGGCAGGCAGTATGGCCAATGCCAGCGATGACCTGCTTGCCCTCAGCCGGCGTTTGCCCGACAACGGCTGGCGGCTGGTCATTTTTTCCGATCTCAGGCCGGTGCAGGCCCGCGCCTGGACCGATGCCGCCCTGGCCGCTGCTGTGACCGCCTGTGTTCTGCTGGTTCTGCTTTTTCTCAAGCAGCGCCGCCGCATCCTGCGTCAGCGCCTGGAAACCCAGGCCATGCTGCAACGGGCAAATACCGAGCTGGAGCACAAGGTCGAGGCCCGCACGGCGGATTTGACGGCCGCCAATCAACGCCTGCGGGCCGAGGTCGCCGAACGGGAAAGGGCCGAGGCAACGCTGCGCTCGGCCCAGGACGAACTGGTGCAGGCCGCCAAGCTGGCGGTCCTCGGCCAGCTTTCGGCGGGCATTACCCATGAACTGACCCAGCCCCTGGGAGCCCTGCGCACCCTCTCCGAAAATGCTGTCGAATTCATGCATCGGGGCGACCACGCCACCGTCGAAAAAAATCTCGGCATCATCGGCAAGCTGGTGGACCGCATGGGTGCCATCATCGGTCCGCTCAAATCCTTTGCCCGCAAGTCGCCGGCGCATCCCCAGGCGGTGGATGTCGGGCAGTCGGTGGCCAATGCCCTGTTTCTTCTCGACCAGCGCTTGCGAAGAGCCGAAGTAACAGTCCATACCCTGTGCCGGCCGGGCGAGGTGCAGGCCTGGTCCGATCCCATCCGTCTGGAGCAGGTATTGGTGAACCTGGTGGCGAATGCCATTGACGCCATGGCGGTCAGCGAGAAGCGGGTGCTCACCATCGGGGCAGAAACGGTATCCGGTGGCGTGTTGATCCGGGTCGCCGATAGCGGCCCCGGTCTCGCAACGGAAGACGCCGAGCGCCTGTTCGAGCCTTTTTATACCACCAAGCCGGTGGGCGAAGGCCTGGGGCTGGGCCTGGCCATTTCCCGCGACATCGTGCGGGATTTCGGCGGCAACCTGTCGGCCCGCAGCAGCGAGGGCGGCGGGGCAGAATTCATTGTCGATTTACCGGCGCCGCCGGACAGGAAAGAGCCATGACCAAGCCGCTCAAGGTGTTGATCGTTGAAGATGATCCGGATGTATTGCTGGGCTGTGAGCAGGCCATGCAGCTGGCCGGTATCGAAGTGCTGACGGCAGGTTCGGCGGAAGAGGCCAAAAAACTGCTGGTCCCCGGGTTTGCCGGCGTGGTGGTGACCGACATGCGTCTGCCCGGTATGGACGGCCTGCAATTCCTGCACTGGGCGCGGGAGATGGACGCCGCCTTGCCGGTGACCATGATTACCGGCCACGGCGACGTCACCCTGGCCGTGGAGGCGATGCGGGCCGGCGCCTACGACTTTATCCAGAAACCTTTTTCGCCGACCCATCTGGTCGAGGTTGTGAAGCGCTCCATGGAGAAGCGGGCGCTCACTCTTGAAGTGGAATCCCTGCGCCGCCGGCTGGAACACCGCGATGACATCGAATCCCGCCTGATTGGCCGTTCGCCGCAAATCGACAAGGTGCGCCGCCTGATTCTCGAGGTGGCCGATGCCGACGTGGATGTGCTGGTCGTCGGCGAAACCGGCACCGGCAAGGAAATGGTCGCCCGTTGCCTGCATGACCTCGGGCGTCGCGGTCGGCAGAATTTTGTCGCCCTCAATTGCGGCGGCCTGCCCGATAACCTGCTCGACAGCGAACTCTTCGGCCATGAGCCGGGAGCCTTCACCGGGGCGCAAAAGCGGCGCATCGGCAAGATCGAATACGCCAGCGGCGGCACCCTTTTCCTCGACGAACTGGAAAGCATGCCCCTGCCCATGCAGATCAAGCTGCTGCGGGTGTTGCAGGAGCGGGTCATCGAGCGCCTGGGTTCCAACCAGCTGGTGCCGGTTTCCTGCCGGGTGGTGGCGGCCACCAAGGACGACCTCAAGGTGCTGGCGGGGCAGCAGAAATTCCGGGCCGACCTCTATTACCGTCTCAACGTGGTGACCATCGAATTGCCTCCGCTGCGCGAACGGCGCGAAGATATTCCGCAGCTCTACGATCATTTTCTGCTCCAGGCCGCCCAACGCCACGGCCGCCCGCCGCCGGAAACATCTCCCGAACAGCTGCGCCGCCTGATGGCTCACGACTGGCCGGGGAATATTCGCGAATTGCGCAACCTGGCCGACTGTCACGCCCTGGGAATCGCCCGGGAAGCCGACGGTGCCGGCGCCGTGACCGGCAGCGCATCCTTGAGCGATGCCGTGGAAAATTACGAAAAGGCGCTGATTGCCGCCGAATTCGCCCGCCAGGGGAGCAACATTGCCCGCACCGGCGAAGCCCTGGGCCTGGCCCGCACCACCCTGCACGACAAGCTGCGCAAGTACGGGCTTATTTGAGGGGAGGGAGTTGGCCGAGGCGACGCAAGCCTCCCTCGGTCAGCCAGAGGGAAAAATACACGGCAAACCAGGCAAAAATCACATCTGACAGAAAATGCCCGCCCGGCGCCATGCGGATCAGTCCCATGGCGCCCGCTGCCGCCACACTCGCCAGCAGCCAGCGCCGCCGGCGAGCCGGCGCGGCGAGCCAGCCGAAAGCCATGAGGAAGGAAGCGGTGGCGACGTGGCCGCTGACGAACGAGCAGTTTTTCCGGCACTGATCGGCGGGAACGAAGGCCGGGGTGAATTGTTTGCTGCCGCCCAGCTCTTGCACATTGACCGGCCTGGCGCGTCCCGAGTGATCCTTGAGGCCGATGTCCACGAGCAGGACCGGACCGGTCAGGGCGGCAACGAGCAGGAAGGCAAATCCCCGGCGCTGCGCGGCCAGTTTTGGAAAACGCCGAAGAAAGCTGAGCAGCCAGAGCGCCATCAGGGTCAGCACAGTCGCCTGCCCAAGCCGGGGCAGGCCGTGGTAGGGCAGGGCCAGCCAGGGGGAGTCCCGTTCGAAAAGCCATTGTCCCTGCGGACGGAAGAGGCCGCTGGCGGCCAGATCAAGGCTTGGGAAAGTGACGAAGGCCGCCGCCAGCAGAGCGAAAGCGGCCAGAGCCAGGCGGAGTTCAGTAGCCCTTGAATTCACGCAGCAGATAAACGTCGAGCTTGAGCGAATTCTGCTCGTCAAGGGGCGCAGTCAGGCGGGCAATCCGGTCTGCTCCGGCAAAGCGCCCGGTGATGTCGGCCCCCAGCGGGTCGCGGGTGATGAACAATACGTCATGACCGATGAAGGGGCGCAGGTCGGTGCTCATCTTGTAGTAATCGATTTTCAGCTGCTGCGGATTCCAGCTGGCAGCGGGCGGGTTCAATTCCCTGAGTTCGTAGATCATGTGCGCCAGCAAAGTGCGATTTTCTGCCACCAGCGCGTTGCCCGGATGGGCGGCAACCAGCGGCTGCAACTGGCGTCCCAGCTCATCCCAGCCACGGGCGCGGGTAAACGGGTCTTTTCTGGAGGCTTCGGCAACCCCGGCCAGTTGCAGGAACTGCGGCCAGTGGTAGGTGATGCCGACGAAGAGCAGGTTGATGGCCAGTCCGACGGCCAGCAAGCGTCCCTGCTTGCGTTGCAGCAGCCAGGCGACGATGGCGACGGCGGCCGGGGCAAAGGCCGGTGCCGCCCAGTTGGCGTTGGCATTGCTCTTCAGGGCCTGGAGGGAAACCACGGCCCACAGGGGGAAGCTGAACCAGAGGAGGAGGCGCAGTTTTTCATCCTGCCAGGTTTGCCGGGCATGTACCAGCAGGGCAATGAAAACGCTGCCCAGCACGGGGCCGAAGGCGACCCATTGCGCCGCCCAGAATTCGCTCAACATGCGCCAGCCGCCGCCGGCCCGCTTGTTTACCGTAATGTCTGCCGTGTGCTTGAGAGTGGGAAAGTCGTTGGCGACATTCCACAGCAGGTTGGGGGCGAGGATGAGCACGGCGAGCAGGGCAGCCGCCCAGGGTTTCGGGCTGCTCAGCCGGGGGCGGTGGAATATGGCGAGATGCAGGGCGGCGGCCAGTATCCAGGCAATCATGGTGTATTTCGAGAGCAGGCCGAAGCCGCATAAGGCGCCGAGGCTCAGCCAGTTTGCCCAGCGGTCATCTTCCAGGACATGCAGGTAGGCGAGGAGGGCGAGGGCCCAGAACAGGGTAAGCAGGGCATCGGTGGATACGAACAGGCCGAGCCAGGAGAACATGGGCAGGGTGAGGACTGCCGCCGCAGACCAGAAAGCCGTGCGGGCATCGTAAAGGCGGCGGGCAATGGCGTGGATAACCCAGGCCGCTGCCGGATAGCACAGCATGGAGAGCGCCTTGACACCGATCACGCCGTCGCCGAACAGAGCCGTGGAAGCGGCAATCAATACGGCAACGCCGGGCGGTTTGGAAAAGTAGCCCCAGTCCAGGTGCTGCGCCCAGGTCCAGTACTGGGCTTCATCCACATAAAGGCTGATGCCCAGTTGCGGAATGACCAGCAGGCGCCAGAGCAGTAATGCCGCCGCCAGAGTCAGCAGGGCGCGGGAGCCTGCCGGCGGTGCGGCGACCGGGGCGGAAGGGGCCATCAGTCCGGCTTTCGCCAGCCTTCCCGGTCGCTCAGGGTGCGCTCCGGGCGTGCCCAGTAGGGGCGGGCGGTGCCGGACTCGAAATAGATGCGGGCCATGATTTCGGAGAGTACGCCGGTGGTAATGAAATGCAGCCCGGCAATCAGCCCGCCAACGCCGAAAAGCA
Source organism: uncultured Rhodocyclaceae bacterium (assembly GCA_964536245.1). Classification (GTDB taxonomy): domain Bacteria; phylum Pseudomonadota; class Gammaproteobacteria; order Burkholderiales; family Rhodocyclaceae; genus CAZHVZ01. Next base: position 8,005 of record CAZHVZ010000069.1, on the reverse strand, counting down.
ACAGGGGGCGGGTGCCGACGCTTTCTCCCAAGCCGAACTTGACCCACGCCAGCCAGGCCAGAACCAGCGACGAGACACCGGTCAGAACAAGGCCGATGCCGCCAAAGAAATGCCCCGGTCTTGCCCGGAAGCGCATGAAGAAATAGACGGCAATGAGGTCGAGAATGACCCGGAAGGTCCGCGAGATTCCGTATTTTGATTCACCGGCAGTGCGCGGGTGATGGGTCACCGCCTCCTGGGCGATGCGCCGGGGGGTGGTGACGGTGGCCAGCCAGGCCGGGATGAAGCGGTGCATTTCGCCATAGAGGCGCACATTCTTGATGACGCTGCCGCGAAAGGCTTTCAGGCTGCAACCGTAATCCTTGAGTTTGACGCCGGTCAGGCGGGCAATCAGGCCATCCTGGCGATTCTGCCGCCAGCCGGCCACCAGGTCGAGATCTTCGTTGAGCAGGCGGGCCACCAGGCGGGGAATGTCAATCGGGTCGTTCTGCAAATCCCCGTCCATGGTGACGATGACATCACCCCGGGCGGCGTCCACGCCGGCCTGCATGGCGGCGGTTTGCTTGAAATTGCGGGTCAGTTCCACCAGCCGGACGTGGGGGCCGTATTCCACCGATTGCTGATGGGCGAATTCGGCGGTCTGGTCGCTGCTGCCATCGTCCACCAGAACCAGTTCCCAGGGGTGCTCGTAGCCGGCCAGCGCCTCGTGCACCCGCCGCACCAGAGGCACCACGTTGTCCTGCTCGTTGTAGAGGGGGACGATGATGGAAAGGCGGTGGGCCGGTACGGCATGAGTGGCGTTCATGGGGGCGAATTCTAAACGAAAAGCCCTGGCAGGGTGCCGCAGGGCTTTCAAGTGCGGCGGAATCCGGCGAAAATGCACCATTCGTCGATTCGAGGCGCAGTGCGATGCCTGAAATTTCAAGATTTTTCGGTATTGTGATTTACATGAACTGGCGGGAACATCCTCCCGTTCATTTTCACGCCGTGTACGGCGAGTACGAAGCCTTGATCACGCTGGATGGGGCCGTCTACTCGGGGGATTTGCCGCGACGCGCCTTGTCGTTGGTGCGGGAATGGCTTGCTGTCCATCGGGCTGATCTGGAACTCGACTGGGAGCTTGCGCAGCAAAGGAAGCCCCTGAACGCAATACCGCCACTGGAGTAGCTGTCATGATTTTTCATACAACCGAGATCAAAGTTTTGTCAGATTACTGCCTGTTTGTCCGCTTTAATAATGGTGAGGCAGGTCAGGTGGATTTGTCGCAGGAGTTGGTCGGCGAGGTATTCGAGCCGCTACGGGATGCGCGGGAGTTTGCTACCGCCTATCAGCATCCCGTGATGCGAACGGTGGTTTGGAGAAACGGAGCCGATTTGGCGCCCGAATTTTTGTATGAATTGATGTGTAACCAGCAACGTCATGCGGCTTAAGGTCGAGTGCTTGCCCGGCAAAGGAATTGAGTAGCCATGCTTCTGATGATCGACAACTACGACAGCTTCACCTACAACATCGTCCAGT
>CAZHVZ010000069.1:0-6418 GCA_964536245.1 uncultured Rhodocyclaceae bacterium | reverse complement strand
ATTCCGCAACGACGCCATTACGGTGAGCGAAATTGCCCGTCTCCAGCCGCACTATCTGGTCATTTCCCCCGGTCCCTGCGCGCCGGCCCAAGCGGGGATTTCCCTGGCGGCGATCCGCGAGTTTGCCGGCAAGATTCCCCTGCTCGGCGTCTGTCTCGGCCACCAGTCGATCGGCGAGGCCTTCGGCGGCAAGATCATCCACGCCAAGCAGCTCATGCATGGCAAGGTGTCGCCGGTGCAGCACAAGGATGTCGGGGTTTTTCGGGGTTTGCCCAATCCCCTGACCTGCACCCGTTACCACTCCCTGGCCATCGAACGGGAAAGTCTGCCCGACTGCCTGGAAATTACCGCCTGGACCGAGGACGGGGAGATCATGGGGGTGCGTCACAAGACCCTGGCGGTTGAGGGGGTGCAGTTCCACCCGGAATCCATCCTCACCGAGCGCGGCCACGACCTGTTGAAGAATTTTCTTGAGGAGCACCAGCAATGACCCCGCAAGCCGCTCTCCAGCGCGTGATCGAACACCGGGAAATCTTCCACGACGAGATGGTTTCCCTCATGGGGCAGATCATGGGCGGCGAGGTCACGCCGGTGATGATCGCCGCCATCATCACCGGCCTCCGGGTCAAGAAGGAAACCATCGGCGAAATTGCTGCTGCCGCCACCGTCATGCGTGCCCTGTCGACCAAGGTCGAGGTGGCCGATAGCCGGCATCTGGTGGATACCTGCGGCACCGGCGGCGATGGCGCCCATACCTTCAATATTTCCACCGCTGCCATGTTTGTCGCCGCTGCTGCCGGGGCGCGCCTTGCCAAGCATGGCGGACGTTCGGTCTCCAGCCAGTCGGGCAGCGCCGATGTGCTGGAAGCGCTGGGCGCCAATATCAATCTCAAGCCGGAACAGGTGGCGCAGTGTATCGACGCCACCGGGGTCGGTTTCATGTTTGCGCCCAACCACCACGCCGCCATGAAGCACGCCGCTCCGGTGCGCAAGGAGTTGGGGGTGCGCACCCTGTTCAATATTCTCGGGCCGCTGACCAATCCGGCCAATGCGCCCCAGCAGGTGATGGGCGTCTTCCATCCGGACCTGGTGGGGATCCAGGTCCGGGTCTTGCAGCGCCTGGGCAGCGAAAGAGCGCTGACCGTGTTTGGCCGCGAAGGGCTGGACGAAATCTCCATTTCCGGCCGCACGCTGGTTGGCGAACTGAAGGATGGCCGGGTTACCGAGTATGAAATTCATCCGGAAGAATTCAATCTGCCGGTGCACGACCCCAGGGTTCTGCAAGGCAGCAACGTGGAGGAGTCCAGAGCGATGCTTCTCGGCGCCCTGGAAAACAAGCCGGGGGCGGCCCGCGACATCGTCGCCCTCAATGCCGGAGCCAGTATTTACGTAGCCGGTCTGGCGGAGTCTCTGGCCGATGGTGTCGATAAAGCCTTTGAAACCATTGCTTCCGGCGCGGCACGGAGCAAGGTCGAGCAGTTCGTGACGATGAGCAGGCGGTTTCTATGAGTGACATCCTGAACAAGATTCTCGCCACCAAGGGCGAGGAAGTGGCGGTTGCCCGGCTTGTCCGACCGCAGTCCCTGCTTGAGGCGGAAGCCGCAGCGCAGGCCGCGCCCCGTGATTTTGTCGGCGCCATTCGCGCCCGGATCGCTGCCGGGCAAGCAGCGGTGATCGCCGAAATCAAGAAGGCCAGTCCCTCGAAAGGAGTGATACGGCCTGATTTTCAGCCTGCCGCCATTGCTGCCGGGTATGAACAGGGCGGTGCCGCCTGTCTGTCCGTTCTCACCGACCGGGAATATTTTCAGGGCGCTCCCGAATATCTGGCGGCCGCCCGTGCCGCCTGTAGCTTGCCGGTGCTGCGCAAGGATTTCATGGTCGATGCCTACCAGGTGTGGGAAGCCCGCGCCATGGGGGCTGACTGCATCTTGCTCATTGCCGCCGCCCTGAGTCTGGAGCAGATGCAGGACCTGGAGACTCTGGCGCATCGCCTGGGCATGGCGGTGCTGGTCGAGGTGCACAACGGCGAGGAGTTGACGGCAGCGCTGCAACTGAACACCCCTCTGCTCGGCATCAACAACCGCAATCTGCGCACCTTCGAGGTCAGCCTGCAAAACACCCTGGACCTGCTCGAGCGCATTCCGGCGGATCGCATCGTGGTGACCGAAAGCGGCATCCTTGCCCCGGAAGACGTTGCCCTGATGCGCGCCAACCGGGTTAACGCCTTTCTCGTCGGCGAAGCCTTCATGCGGGCGCCGCAGCCGGGAGACGAACTGGCCCGTTTGTTCGCCTGAGATTCCCGTCCGGGCGGAAATCAATGGCCAGGGCAGCGTGGCAGCGGCAGAAACCGTGCGGAAGCAAGCCCGGAAGTATCGGCTGTCCGCACAACGGAAGAGCAGCTCCGGGAGCTTCGTGTGACAAAAAAACAACACACGGGCAATCATCTGCCTCCCAAAGTGGATAAGTCGTTGCGCGACCCGCGCCCTCGTCGGCACAATGCATCCAACTTCTCATATCCGAGAGGTAAAGCTTAATTTGCACCAGCAGCAAGCAAGTTAAAACTAACCACTAAGGAGAAATCTCGATGCAAAAGAAACTGATCGCTCTGGCAATCGCCGGCCTGGCTGGCTCCGCCTTCGCTCAGACCAACGTCACCATCTACGGTGTCGCTGACGCAACTTTCGAATGGTCCAAGGCTTCCGGTGCCACTTCTTACCGCAATGGCTACCAGCTGAACGCTTCCAACCCGGCTCTGGTTTTCCCGGCTGTTGTCGGCTCTGCTGCAACCGGCTACAACAACGTGTTCTCCGGCTTCCAGGCTGATTACAACAACGTCAAGTCCCAGACCCGTCTGTCCACCAACTCTTCCCTGATCGGCTTCAAGGGCGTGGAAGATCTGGGCAATGGCCTGAAGGCTGTGTTCCAGTTCGAAACCGGTGCTGACTTCACTGGCGATGCCGGTGCTCTGGCCTTCACCCGTGACTCCTACGTCGGCCTGACCGGCGGTTTCGGTACTGCTGTTGCCGGTACCCTGACCCACCCGATCCGTCTGATGGGCGCCAAGGTTGACTTCAACCCGGGTGCTTCTTCCGCTGGCTTCACCGGCCTGTACGGCGAATTCCTCGGTGTCAAGACCGGTACCGATGACCGCGCCAAGAACGCCGTTGCCTACGTGACCCCGAACTTCTCCGGCTTCACCGGTACCGTTGCTTACGTTTCCAGCGGCGTTGCTGCTGGTGCTGACAATGGCAATACCGATGCCCTGAACGCCACCCAGAATGGTCAGCGCGTTTGCCAGTTCGCCGCCAATGGCGTGCCGACTGCCTGCGCCGCCAACGGCACCGGCACCCTGACTCCGATGGTTCCGGCTAACGCCCTGGGCACCACCGGCCTGCACGACGCTGGCTCCACCCACTCCCAGCAGTGGCAAGTTGCTGCAACCTACGAAAACGGCCCGCTGTGGGTTTCCGGTGGCTATCACCACGCTCAAGACCCGCGCGCTGGCGCAGCCGTTCTCGGCGCTCTGACCGGTGCTGTGTCTGACGCTTCCTGGTCCCGTACCGCTGGTCAGTACAACAATGTTGCTTTCACCAACAACCCGGTTGTTGGCGCAGGCGGCGTGGTTGCTGGCTGGAACGGTGCCAACCCCGGCATCGCCAACGGCGCAACCGTCAATGGCGTGACCTACACCAGCGTTTCCCAGGCTACCCTGAACGCCATTCGTGCTAACCAGGTTGCTGTCCTGAACACCGCTTCCTACAAGGACAGCCTGAATGCATGGCGTCTGGCTGGTAAGTACACCTTCTCCACCGGCACCAGCATTTCTGCCCTGTACGACTGGCAGAAGTACAAGTTCTCCAACGCTGGCACCTACGTTTCCGGCTACACCTTCAACACCGCCGGTCAGATCACTGGTCTGAACGCTGGTGGCCTGGTTGGTACCACCTACGTCAACGGCGTGGTTGCTTCCACCGCTGCTTCCGTTCAAAGCGTGAGCGGTTCCGCCAAGCGTTCCGCCTGGATGGTTGGTGCAAACCAGAACTTCGGCAAGGCCAATGTGTGGCTGCAGTACGCTCGTGCCAACAACACCAAGGGTGACCTGATCGACGCCGCTGGTGTTGACGGTTCCGCCACTGGTGCCAATCAATGGACCCTGGGTGCTTCTTATGACCTGTCCAAGCGCACCATGCTGCACGGCTTCTACACTGCTGTGACCAACAAGTCCAACGCTGCTTATGACAACTATGTCAACGGCGGTCAGAACACCACCGCTGCTACCAGCGCTGGCGCTGACACCAAGGTTTGGGGTGCTGGCCTGCGTCACTCCTTCTAATCTGGCCTAGCCAGTTGGAAAATGAAACGGGCGCTTCGGCGCCCGTTTTTTTATTTGTAGTTTTGTACAATGCACTCAAATTGTGGCCTCGAAAGAATTCGGGGTGAAATGCGGGAAGGTGCTTCCTGCAATTGGCAGGAGAGGTCAGGGAATTGAAGCAGTTGCAGGGGATCGGTAGCTGGTTTGCGCGCGGATTCATCTGCCTGTTGATTCTGTGGGCTGTTTTGTTGGCCGAAAACTTTCCGGTGGATTGGCTTACCCGCGCCGATGAAGGGGTGCGAGATGCCTTGTTGCGCATTGCGGCGGACCCGGCTCCGGAAAGCCGGGTCATTCTGGTGGATATCGACGAGGAAAGCTTGCGCCGCGAAGGCCAGTGGCCCTGGTCGCGGAGCAAGATTGCCGATCTGGTCGAACTCCTGCTCGGGCATTACGGAGCGCGGGCGGTGGGGCTGGATATTGTTCTGGTTGAGGCGGGTGATCCGCTGGGTGATGCCCGGCTTCTTGCCTTGGCGACCCATGCTCCGCTGGTTCTCGCCCAGGTTTTCGATTATCAGCAACGCCAGCCGCCCTTGACGCAGGGTGTTCTCGTTTCCGGCAGGTCTCCCGGTGGACAGGAAAAAGGCATTGCCGCCCAGGGCTATCTGGCCAATCACGGGACCTTCTCCGGTGCCGGATGTGTCGGTAATATCGGCTATTTGCCCGAACTGGACGGTGTGGTGCGCAAGATACCGGGGCGCACGGTGTTTGCCGGGTTGTCCTACCCGAGCCTGGCCGAGAGCCTGGTTTCCTGTGGTAGCGCCGGCCATCCCGGAGAAAAATCGGCGGCCGAGTTTGCTGCCACGGTTGCCCAGTGGCGGGTCCCGTTCCGCTCCCAGACCCAGTCCTACTCCGTTTTGTCGGCCAGTGACATTCTTGCCCAGAATCTCCCCGCCAGGCTGGTGGAAGGACGCTACGTCATTGTCGGTTCTTCTTCCTTGAGCCTCGGCGACCGGGTCAGCACGCCCCTTGAGCCGCTGACTGCCGGCTTCATGGTTCATGCTGCCGCACTTGCCGGATTGCTCGATATTGCCGAGTTGCGGGCCCGGCCTTCCTGGTCCGGACGGCCTCTGGTCCTGCTGTGGACCGTGTTAACCGTGTTGCTGGCGGTGGTCTGTCTGGCCCGGCTGTCGGCTTGGGGGGGCGTCGTTCTCCTGACCCTGCTTGCCGCCGGCTGGCTGGGGGTCGTCTATGCCGGGCTGAAAAACCAGATGGAAGCGGCGGTGTTTCCGCCTCTCCTGGCTTACCTCTGTTTGTTGCTGTTTGTCATCCCCTACGAATGGTGGCAGGCCCAGCGCAAGAACCGTCAGCTGATTCAGACCTTTTCCCACTACGTTGCGCCGTCAGTGCTGGAGGAGTTGTTGCGCCAGAACAAGGCCTACAGCCTGGAACCGAGGCTGCGGGAAATAACCGTTCTGATCGCCGACATGGAAGGGTATACCCGGATGACTTCTTCCCTGCCTCTCGACGAGGCGGCCAGCCTGACCAAGGATTTTCTCGACTGCCTGACCAGGCCGGTGCTGGCATGGCGGGGGACCCTGGACAAGTACAGCGGAGACGGACTGGTGGCTTTCTGGGGGGCGCCCCTGGCCTGCCCGGAACAGGCGGACATGGCAGTCAGTGCCGGTCGGGAGATACTGGCTGAAGTGGATGAATTCAATCGTCGGCGGCATCTTCGCGGACTGGAGCCGGTGCGGGTACGGGTCGGCATCGAGAGCGGCAGTGCCCTCGTTGGCGATTTGGGAACCCCTTTCCGCAGCACCTATACGGCCGTCGGCGACTGCATCAATTTCGCCTCCCGGCTCGAGTCGGCAGCCCGCCAGTTATCCACCGCCATCGCCATTGGCCCCCTCGCCAATGCCGGGCTTCTCAAGCATGTCACCCGTTCCCTGGGGACGGTCAGCCTGCGCGGAACCGATACGCGGATCGAGGTATTTGCTCCGGCGGACCTGCTTGACCAAACCAGCCGTGATTAGCCTCGGGCAATTACGGGCCAGGGCAATCGCACGAATCAACTGAGCCCGAAGAGATGAGCGCGGTAGTCGTCGG
>CAZHVZ010000068.1:4576-19032 GCA_964536245.1 uncultured Rhodocyclaceae bacterium | reverse complement strand
TAAGAGCAAAATGAATTTTGTGCTTTATGAAGGTCGTGAGCAGATTGCAACAGAGGCTGCCAAACTGATGCAGGATATTCTTGATCGCTACAAGAGCGGTATTCTGGTTTCAAAAGTCACCATGCAGAATGCCCAGCCGCCGGAACAGGTGCAGGCCGCCTTTGATGATGCGGTAAAGGCCGGCCAGGATCGGGAGCGGCAGAAAAATGAGGGGCAGGCCTATGCCAATGATGTCATTCCCAAGGCCAAGGGAACGGCGGCCCGCCTGATGGAAGAGTCCAACGGTTACAAACAGCGGGTCATCGCCAGTGCCGAGGGGGACGCCAGCCGTTTCCGCCAGATCAACGTGGAATACAGCAAGGCACCTGAAGTCACCCGCCAGCGTATGTACCTCGATACCATGCAACAGGTTTATGGCAATACCAGCAAGGTGCTGGTGGATGCCAAGGGGCAGGGCAATCTGCTCTATCTGCCGCTCGATAAATTGATGCAGGCTGCCGGCGCTGTGGCAGCCGCGCCGGTCAGCGGCCAGGAAAGCGGAGCCGTGGCAGCTGCTGCAAAGTCGGCCCCGGTCTCCAATGAAGCGCCGCCGCAACTGGATAAAACCTTGAACAACGAAGTGAGGCCGCGTGAAGGTTCGCTGCGTTCACGCGAGCGGGAGGGACGTTGATGAGTCCGAGAATCAATTTTGCCGGCGCCGTCATCGCTACCGTTCTGGTGGTGCTGGCCATGTCCATCTTCACCGTTGATCAGCGCCAGTTCGCCCTGGTTTTCCAATTGGGCGAAGTCAAGCAGGCGATCACCGAGCCGGGCCTCAACTTCAAGATTCCGCTGATCCAGAATGTGCGCTATTTCGAAAAACGCATTCTCACCATGGATAACGCCGAACCGGAGCGTTTCATTACCTCCGAGAAAAAGAATGTTCTGGTGGACTCCTTCATCAAGTGGCGCATTGTCGATCCCAAACTGTATTACATCTCGGTGGGCGGCGACGAGTCACGCGCCAAGACCCGCCTCAACCAGACGGTGAATGCCGGCCTGCGCGAGGAATTCGGCAAACGGACCGTGCATGACGTGGTTTCCGGCGCCCGGGACAAAATCATGGAAGACATGCGTGTCAAGGCCGATACCGATGCTCGCAAGATCGGCGTGCAGATTGTCGACGTCCGCCTGAAGCGTGTCGAGCTGCCCACTGAAGTGAGCGAGGCGGTTTATCGACGTATGGAAGCCGAGCGCAAGCGGGTTGCCAACGAGCTGCGTTCGGAAGGTTCCGCCGAGGCAGAAAAAATTCGTGCCGATGCTGACCGCCAGCGCGAAGTCATCGTTGCCGAAGCCTATCGCGAGGCCCAGAAGGTCAAGGGTGAGGGCGATGCCAAGGCAGCCAGTATCTACGCCCAGGCTTTTGGTCAGAATCCCGAGTTCTATTCCTTCTACCGTAGCCTGGAAGCCTATCGTTCCAGCTTCAAGAACAAGGGCGATGTGCTGGTAATTGACCCAAGCTCGGATTTCTTCAAGTACATGAAGAACGCCGGTCGCGGTGGGGATGACGGCAAACGCAAATGACCAATACCCTGTTGCTGGCCTTCGCGCTGATGCTGGTGCTGGAAGGGATCATGCCCTTCATTGCCCCGGTAGCCTGGCGCGAAACCTTCCGGCGGCTCATTCAATTTTCTGATGGCCAGATTCGCTTCATCGGGCTCACCTCGATGCTCATCGGTCTGGTCCTTCTCATTGTTTTCAAATGAACTGGTTACTTCCCGAATACCTGGCTGATGCCTTGCCGCTTGAAGCCGCGCAGATTGAACGTCTGCGCCGGCAAACCCTCGACCATTTCCGCCTGCGCGGTTACGAACTGGTCATGCCGCCCATGCTGGAATATCTGGAGTCCCTGCTGACCGGGGCGGGCCAGGATCTCAAATTGCGCACTTTCAAACTGGTGGACCAGCTTTCCGGCCGTACTCTCGGCCTGCGGGCAGATACCACGCCCCAGGCGGCGCGGATCGATGCCCACCTGCTCAACCACCAGGGGGTGACCCGGCTGTGCTACTGCGACAGCGTGTTGCACACCCTGCCGGCAAGCATTTCCGCCAGTCGCGAACCCTTGCAGATCGGTGCCGAGCTGTATGGCTATGACGGCATTGAGGCCGATCTCGAAATCGTCCGCCTGATGGCCGGTGCCCTGGGCAAGGCCGGCTTGCCGGCGAGCCGTATTGACCTTGGGCATGTCGGCATTTTCCGCGCCCTGGCCAAGGCTGCCGGGTTGCCGGAGGAGGTCGAGGAAAATCTGCTCAGCCTGTTGCAGGCCAAGGATGTTCCCGATATCGAAGAAGCCTGTTCCGGTGTTGCCGAACCCTATGCCAGCGCCCTGCGCTGCTTGCCGCAACTGTACGGCGGTATCGAGGTTCTCGATCGGGCCGCTGCCGATCTCCCCGCTTTGCCGGAAATCAGCGCTGCCCTGGCTGCCTTGAAGAGCCTGGTTGCCGGTGCTCCGGAACTGCCGTTCTCCATCGATCTTTCCGACCTGCGCGGCTATCATTACCACAATGGTGTGGTGTTTGCCGCCTATTGCCCGGACTATCCGGCAGCCATCGCCCTGGGCGGGCGCTACGACGGGGCCGGCGCGGCCTTCGGGCGGGCGCGACCGGCCACCGGTTTCTCCATGGATTTGCGCGAGGTCGCCCGTCTGGCGCCCCGCCCTGTAACAAACGGAGCCATTTTGGCCCAACACGCCGGGCACGATGGAAAGCTGGCGGCGCACATCGCTACCCTGCGCGAACAGGGGGAAGTGGTGGTGGAACTGCTCCCCGGCGAAACGGCCTGCGAAGGACCGGCTTGCGACCGCAAGCTGGTTTCCGTGGGCGGACACTGGATTATCGAAGCAATCATTGAAGACTGAGGCATAGCATGGCCAAGAACGTAATTGTCGTCGGCACCCAGTGGGGCGACGAAGGAAAAGGGAAAATTGTTGACTGGCTGACCGATCACGCCCAGGGCGTGGTGCGCTTCCAGGGCGGGCACAACGCCGGCCATACGCTGGTGGTGGGCGACAAGGTGTACAAGCTCAATCTGGTGCCATCGGGCATTGTGCGCGATGGCGTGCAGTGCTACATCGGCAATGGCGTGGTGCTCGACATCCATCACCTGCTGTCGGAAATTGCCGAACTGGAAAAGGGCGGCATCGATGTCCGTTCCCGCCTGCGCATCAGCCCGGGCTGCCCGATCATCCTGCCCTACCATTCCGCTATCGACAAGGCGCGGGAAGCCGCCAAGGCCGGTGACCAGAAGATCGGCACCACCGGCAAGGGCATCGGCCCGGCCTACGAGGACAAGGTTTCCCGGCGTGGTCTGCGGGTCTATGACCTGTTCCACCCGGAGCGTTTCGCCGCCAAGCTGAAGGAAGTCATGGAGTATCACAACTTCATGCTGACCCAGTATTTCAAGGCCGACCCGGTGGATTACCAGAGCGTTCTCGACCAGGCCCTGGCCGATGCCGAAACCATCAAGCCGCTGGTCACCGATATTTCCGCCGCCCTCTACGAAGCCAACAAGGCCGGCCAGAACATGCTCTTCGAAGGCGCCCAGGGCACCCTGCTCGACATCGACCACGGCACCTATCCCTTTGTCACTTCCTCCAACTGCGTCGCCGGCCAGGCGGCAGCCGGCTCCGGTATCGGTCCCGGCATGCTGCATTACGTGCTGGGCATCACCAAGGCCTACTGCACCCGCGTCGGCGGCGGTCCCTTCCCGAGCGAACTCGACATCGACACCGAAGGCACGCCGGGTCACCAGATGTTCTCGGTGGGCAAGGAATTCGGTACCGTCACCGGGCGCAAGCGCCGTTGCGGCTGGTTCGACGCGGCGGCCCTGCGCCGTTCGGGCCGCATCAACGGCCTGACCGGACTGTGCATCACCAAGCTGGACGTGCTTGACGGCCTGGACACCTTGCAGATCTGCACCGGCTATCGTCTGGATGGCAAGGTGATCGATCTGCTGCCCATCGGCGCCGATGAAGTGGCCCGTTGCCAGCCGATCTACGAAACCATGCCCGGCTGGCAGGACAGCACCTTTGGCGCCAAGCGCTGGCAAGACCTGCCGGCTGCTGCCCAGGCCTATCTCAACCGTCTGGAAGCGCTGTGCGAAGTGCCTATCGCCATCGTGTCCACCGGTCCCGAGCGCGACGAAACCATCCTCAAACAGCACCCGTTCAAGGGGTGAGCCTTTGCCGGGGCCTGGCCCCGGCATTCTTTACGGCTTTGGAGAAGGATTTCGTGCATCCTGATGGATTTGCACGGTGGCCGGCGGCTGTCCGGGCGATTCGTAGTCGGCGCGCACCTGCTGCAAGATCTCCGGTGTGAAAACGTAAGGCGGGTTGCCGACGGTAAAGAGGAAGGGAACAGAGACCAGCTCGAATTTCTCCTGGCCTCGTGACAATTGCTGCACGGCAAAGTGCAGGTGCGGCCCGGAGGAATACCCGGTTGACCCCGAAAGGCCGATCAGTGTGCCACTGCGAACTTTTTGGCCGGGCTGGACGAAGACCCCGTTGGGCGCCAGATGGGCATAGATGGCAATGCTTTCGTCGTCGTGCAGGATGCGGACGAAGTTGGCCATTTTGAGCAATTCCTGCTCCCTGGCTCCCCGTTGATTCGCAGACTCCACCTCGATCACCGTTCCTTGCCGGGCGGCCAGAACAGGCGTCCCTTCCGGCATGGAGATATCAACGGCGTAGCGGCTGTCCGGCGTGTCGTGGGTTGGGGGAGGGGCGCCGGGCGCCTGGCTGATGATGAAGGCGCGCCCGTTTTCAAAAGGCAGGCGATAGTGTGCGCTGCGGTCATGGAGCGCGTGGTAATTGCCGACCTGGGAAACGACCTGGGTCGAGAAGCGGTAACCCCGGTTGGTGTTGGCGGCGTAGATACGCGCCAGAGAGGTCTCCGCGTGGGGGCGGATCACCGCATAGAGCGGCCAGATCTGGTCCGAGGCGGCGTTATCCGCACTGGTCAGTGTGACCTTGACGGAAATCGGCGCCGGGCCACGATTACGGGCCACCAGGCGGTGTTCCTGGCCAAAGCGTTCGATATCAACTGAAAAGGGGTAGGCTTGCTTGCCATGCCCGGCGACCGGTATCAGCAGGGCCAGCAGCAGGCCAAGACCGGGGAAGGGGCAGGAAAGTAGGGGCGAAGTGCGGGATGGCATATGTGAGACAATGATCCCCGAACAGAACTAGGCGTGGGACATTTTTCCACATTATTGATTCGGCCCTGTGAAGTTTGAATCATGAAGCGGCGGCATATTTGACGAATGGGTCTTGGAAATAGGCCATTACTCGATCCGGGTCTTGTTCGAGTTTGGTCATGTGCTCGATGGCTGCTGATTTCAGTTTGGACTTGGTGCGTACTGGCGTTCCGCGATGCAGCGCCAGGGCGCGGATATGGATCTGAAATCCCAGCCGGAGTCTGCTGCGGTCGGTCTGACATGGAGGCAGCTGATCGGGCGGGAATGCGCTACCCATCGGCTTGCGTTCCGTCGTAGTCGAGCACTATCAGCGCTCGGGGAGCATTCGCCAGACTGCCGAGGCCTGCGGGTTTGCGGCCAAGGCTGTGACGCAGTACCTGACCCAGGCGCATGGGCTGATTTTGCAGCGGATGGGCGAGGAAAGGTGTGGGGTGTGAGCTACGCCGCCAGCAGCTCGATATGCGTAATCGACTCGCCATGATCCCGCATCACCTCCTCGGTATCGAAAGACGCCTGCAAGGCCAGCCAGAACGCTGGCGTTGTCCCAAGGGCTCGGGCCAGGCGCAAGGCCGTATCGGCGGTGATGCTCCGCTTGCCGGCGCAAATCTCGCTGATGCGCATGGCCGGCACACCGATCTGCTTGGCCAGCCGATACTGGCTTACCCCCATCGGCACCAGAAACTCCTCGCGCAATACCTCGCCTGGGTGAATGTTCGGCAACTTGTCCATTGTCGTCTCCTGTCAGTGGTAATCCACAATCTCAACCTGATCCGCCCGGCCATCGGCCCACACAAAGCAGATGCGCCATTGGTCATTGATACGGATACTCCATTGCCCCGCCCGGTCGCCGGCCAGCGCCTCCAGCCGGTTATTCGGCGGAATGCGCAAATCCTCCAGACGTTGCGCGGCATCCAGCATGCGCAACTTGCGCCGGGCCACCGCCTGAATCTGGTTAGGCAGCTTCTTGGTGAAATCGCCGTTCCAGATGCTTTCTGTCGCCGAGTCGTGGAAAGAAGTAATCATGGGACGATATTATCGCCAAGCAATAATAACGTCAATCGATATGCTTGTTTGACATCCGCAATACTCCGGGCGTGCCATGCCGTTGTCGCTGCCAACAGCAGCGATACGGGATTGGCGTCCCGGAATCGCGCAAGATTGCGGATGATGTGCTGCTTGAGGCGATCAAAGTTGATGATGTTCCTGCCTGGCGCCGCTATCCGATGTACTGGGCGGTGAGGGCGTTTGGCGGGGGGTATTTCGGCAGAAATTAATGGCCCAGCTTAAAATGAAAAAGGCCACCGTTTCGGGTGGCCTAACTCATTTTTGCGGAAATAACCACTGTTTGCGGAAATCGCGTTAGCGGTTACTATCGCTGCCTTGCTGGTGCCCAGGAAGGGACTCGAACCCCCACGCCGTTAAGCGCTAGTACCTGAAACTAGTGCGTCTACCAATTCCGCCACCTGGGCAGGTGCGAAGAGCGGCGAATTATAAAGGAGCTACAAAAGGTGTCAAGCAAAAAACTATCGAAAATACGTCGGAACGATCCATTTTTTGAGCGGGAGTCGGCACGTTATGACATGCCGCTTCCCTCGCGGGAGTACGTGACCCAGACTCTGGAGGCGGAAGCGAGACCGCTTGGGTTTGATGAACTCGTTGAATTGCTGGATGTTTCCCGCGCCGAGCGGGAAATGTTCCAGCGCCGCTTGGGCGCCATGGAGCGGGAAGGGCAGTTGCTGCGCAATCGGAAAAACGCATACATTCTTCCCGAACGGGCCAGCCTGATCGCCGGGAAAATTCAGGGGCACCAGGATGGTTACGGCTTCCTGATTCCTGACGACGGCAGTGCCGACATCTTTCTCGACCAGCACCAGATGGGCAAGGTCCTGCACGGCGACCGGGCGTTGGTCCGTGTCATCGGGCTGGATCGCAAGGGACGGCAGGAAGGCAGCATTGTTGAAGTGACCGAGCGGGCCAACAGCCGGGTGGTTGGCCGGGTCTTTATCGAACACGGTGTTGTCTTCGTGGTGCCGGAGAATCGCCGCATTGCCCAGGACATTCTGGTGCCGCCGGAAAAGAAGGCGAAGATCAAACCCAAGGCCGGGCAAGTGGTGATGATCGACATCATCGAGCAACCGAGCAAATTTTCCCAGCCCATTGGCCGGATCACCGAGGTCATCGGCAATTATGCCGATCCCGGCATGGAGATCGAAATCGCCCTGCGCAAGCATGACTTGCCTTTCGAGTTCTCCAAGGCGGCCCTGGAGGAAAACAAGGCGCTGCCCGACAAGGTCAAGAAAGCCGATCTGGCGGGGCGCGAGGATTTGCGCAACCTGCCGCTGGTGACCATAGACGGTGAAACGGCGCGGGATTTCGACGATGCCGTCTTCTGCGAAAAGAAAGGGCGCGGCTGGCGCCTGGTGGTGGCCATTGCCGACGTTTCCAACTATGTCCAGCCCGGTTCTGCCCTCGACAAGGAGGCCATGGAGCGGGGCAATTCGGTGTATTTCCCGCGCCGGGTCATTCCCATGCTGCCGGAGAAGCTTTCCAACGGCATCTGCTCCCTCAATCCGGAGGTCGAGCGCCTGGCCATGGTGTGCGACATGGATATCAGCACCATCGGTGCCATCAAGGCATACCGTTTCTACCCGGCGGTTTTCCGTTCCCACGCCCGGCTGACCTATAACCAGGTGTGGTCCTGGCTGTCCGGCGAAAGCAAGCCGGAAACCGAGATTCACCAGTCTTTGCAGCCGCAGGTGCAGAATCTCTACAAGCTTTTCCAGATTTTGCACAAGGCAAGGGGCAAGCGCGGTGCCATTGACTTTGAAACGACGGAAACCCAGATGCTGTTCAACGATCAGGGCAAGATCGAGAACATCGTACCGGTGGTGCGCAACGACGCCCACCGGGTGATCGAGGAATGCATGCTGGCAGCCAATGTCTGTGCCTCGGAATTCCTGGCCAGCCACAAGCAGACCTGTCTGTATCGGGTACATGCCGGGCCGTCGGAGGAAAAACTGCGCAACCTGCGTTCCTTCCTCGGTGAATTCGGGCTGGAACTGAAGGGCGGTGACGATCCCCACGCCAAGGACTACGGCGCCCTGCTGGAAAAGCTCAAGTTGCGCCCCGATTTCCAGCTGCTGCAAACGGTCATGCTGCGTTCCCTCAAGCAGGCCATGTACAGTCCGGACAATGTCGGGCATTTCGGTCTTGCCTATGAGCATTACACCCACTTCTCTTCGCCCATCCGCCGCTATCCCGACCTGCTGGTCCATCGCGCCATCAAGGCGGTTCTGGCCAAGGGGCGCTACGATCCGAAAGACACCTGGGAGAACATCGGCCTGCACTGTTCCGGCACCGAACGCCGGGCTGATGAAGCGACCCGTGATGTGGAAAACTGGCTCAAGTGCTTCTTCATGAAGGAGCGCATCGGCGAACAGTTTGACGGCACCATTTCCGCCGTCACGGCCTTTGGCGTTTTCGTTGCGCTGGATACGGTCTATGTCGAGGGTTTGGTGCATGTTTCCGATCTCGGTGAAGATTATTTCAAGTTCGACAACGTCCGCCACCAGATGCTTGGCGAACGTTCCGGCAAACGTTTCCGCCTTGGCGACCGGGTGCGGGTCAGGCTGGTACGGGCTGATCTGGAATCGAACAAGATTGACTTCGTGCTGGTGAGCAATGAGTTGTCCGGCGGACGTCGATCAGCGGCCAAGCCAAGAACAGCGGATCGTTCACCGATTGCAGCAAAACCCGTTGCCAAGCCAGCCGGAAAGATAGCCGGGAAGCCGGCAGGCAAAGCGGCGGCAAAAAAGCCCGCCCGCAAACGTTCCTGAGCTGATCGCCGGCAGGCAAGCAGGGGGGGCTGCTTGTCTGCCGGCGGCGGTTTTGTTCTCCCTACAGGCGGATCGTTTTATGGTGCCGTGGCGGCGCGGTAGAATGCCGCTTCCTATTCCCCGAGATTTCGCATGTCCTCCCGCCTCATTTACGGTTTTCACGCCGTTACCGCCAAACTGCGCCATGATCCAGAAGCCATCAAGGAACTCCTCATCGACGCCGAGCGACAGGATGCGCGGGCCCGCGACCTGCTCAAACATGCCGAACTTCAGAACGTGCGCGTCATCGCCAGCGATGGCCGGCGCCTGGACAGCATGCTGCCGGGAGCGAAACATCAGGGAGTGATCGCCAAGGTGGTTGGCGGGCGGCAGGTGGCCCACCTGGATGATGTGCTGGATACCCTTGAAGAACCGGCCTTCCTGCTGGTTCTCGACGGCATTACCGATCCCCGCAATCTCGGTGCTTGTCTACGGGTTGCCGATGCAGCCGGGGTGCATGCCGTGATCGCCCCGAAGGACAGGGCGGTAGGGCTGACCGATGTCGCAATGAAGACGGCCAGTGGTGCGGCTGAGACGGTGCCCTACGTGATGGTGACCAATCTCGCACGTACGCTGCGCGAGTTGAAGGAGCGGGAAATCTGGGTAGTCGGCACGGCGGGGGAAGCCGGGAATGACCTCTACACGGCCCAATGGCCGAAGGCTACGGCCTGGGTGCTGGGTGCCGAAGGAGAAGGTCTGCGCCGCCTGACCAGGGAAACTTGCGACCAACTGGTGCGCATTCCCATGCACGGTGCCGTGGAAAGCCTCAATGTTTCCGTGGCAGCCGGGGTTTGCCTCTTTGAAGCCCGGCGCCGGCTGGGTTAGGGTTCGGCAGAAACCGCCTGGTTGCGTCCTCCGGCTTTGGCCCGGTAGAGCGCTCCGTCGGCTGCGGCAATCAGTTTTTCCGGGGATGATTCCGAGGAAGGGATTTGCGTGGCGACGCCGATACTCAAGGTGACGCAATTGGCCGTATCCGAAAAAGCATGGGGTAGTTGCAATTCCTGCACCATTTGACAGACTCGTTCGGCTACCGCATGGGCGCCGGCGAGATCGGTTCCGGGCATGATGATGGCAAACTCCTCACCGCCGTAGCGGGCGACCAGATCAGCAGTGCGGAAAAGGGAGCCATTAATGGCGCTGGCCACATTGCGCAGGCAGTCATCACCCTGCTGGTGACCGTAGTTGTCGTTGTAGCGTTTGAAATGGTCCACGTCGGCCAGCAGGAAGGAAAGGGGAGCCTGGCTGCGTTGTCCCCGCGCCCATTCCAGATGCATGGTTTCGTCCAGGGAGCGGCGGTTGGCAATACCGGTCAGGCCGTCTTTGGTGGCCAGGTTTTGCAGCGCCATCTCGGCCAGTTTTTTGTCGGTCATGTCGCGCAGGGTTTCCACCACGGCGATCAGTTGTCCGTTCTCGTCGTAAATCGGCCCGGCATCAATGGCCAGGTAGTGGCGCTCGGACTTGCGGGGCATGACACACCAGTTCTCGGCCCGCAGCCCCAAACCGAATTCTCCGGGCAGGGTATGGGCCGGGTAGAGGTGGTCCAGTTCTTCGGTTCGGTCAAGAACCAGAATATCCGCGAGGCAGTAGCGCTTTTCCTCATAAAACGCCTGCCAGTGATTGCTGGTGCCGATTATGTCGGACGCCGAAACGCCGGTCAGGCGTTCGCAGGCGTGGTTCCAGATGGTGACACGACGCTCTGCATCAAGGACAAAGGTGGGAACCACCAGGTGTTGCATCAGACGCACTGCAAAGGTATGCATCGAGTCAGAGCCGGTCATCAAACCGGCAGGGGCGCTATCCAACTGTCTTCTCCTTTGTTCGTTCCGGTGGTGCGGGGGGTCTCGCGGTCGGCAACTATTGGTTCAGACGACGTTTGGTCGTTCTTATGCCGATCTCATTGATCGACGATGTTGCGCCATGGTGGTCACAATGTCAACGACGATTGTTGGCCAGAAAAAACTTGCCATGAAGACAAGAGGTTAGCGCGACAGTGCCAAATCCAGGTCGGCCCGGTTTATTTCGTCAACGTAGATCTGGCCGGGATGCGCTCGGCTGCTGGCAAAACAGCTGAGTACCACATTGGCCAGTGGCTTGTTCTTGTGCAGAACGTCTACGCTGCAACGCCCGAAAACGCTGTCGATGGTTGCCAACAGGTTGCGAGCGTAGGGTGTTTCCAGTCGGCCATCGAGAATCAGGTTGGCAAGGAGGACACCATCAGGTTTCAGCACCCGGCGGGTGCTTTCCCAGAATTCCCGGGTGACCAGATGGGCGGGAATGGATGTGTGCGAGCTATAGACGTCTACCACGACCGCATCAAAGCGCCGTTCGGTACTGGCCACGAAGCGCCGGGCGTCGTCGGCGATGAACTCGCCCCGGCTGGCTTCCCTGAGAAAGTGCTTTTCGGCAATATCCTTGATGGCCGGGTCGATATCGACATAGGTGTAGTGATTTTCCGGCTCCCGGTGGGAGAGGGTGAATCCGCCGGCGCCAAGAACCAGGATGTTTTTCTCCCGGAAGTCGAGGTCTTCCCGGAGGATATTGCGCATGTGTCTGATGTAGCGGGTGTAATGAGGCGGATTGCTGTCATCGATCAGGGATGCCGTCGATTTGTTGACCCAGAAGGCGCGTGGATTGTTCTGGCCGGGAAGGTCGACCTTGCCGATGCGGTACTCGGCGTAGGCGGTGTCTGCCGTGACCTCATGGCCGGTATTGACGAACGCGGCGAGAGCAATGACGGCAGCAAGTGGAAAGAGGGCGCAAAGTGCCACGGCAGCAGAAATCCCCAGCCATTGCATGACCAGGAGCGACAGGGTCAGGGATCCTAGAAATGAGCCGAGGGTAGACCAGTAAAGAGCGGTCCCGCTTGCTTCTCCGGTACGCTTGTGGTGCATCAGGTTGGTCAGGATGGGAACGGTTTGACCAAGCAACCAGGCCAGGGGGCAGAGAATTCCCCCAATAAAGGTGAGGTAGGCAAGGGCAGTGGGTTGCAGGTGGTTGAACAGCAGATCCACCGTCGGGCCGGCCAGGCCGATGCCCGCCAGGGCTGTCGAGATGAAGAAATTGCGGGCAACGGTGGCCCGGTAGTCCTTGCTGACCCGCGCCCCGGAGGCATAGCCAAGGGCCAGGGCGAGGAGGAAGAAGCCGATGGTCGGCGCGGTGACCACAATCGAACTGCCGATATGGGGGACCAGACGGCGCAGGGCAATGACTTCGGCCCCGAGGGAGCAAAAGCCCTCGACAAAAATGATGAGTTGGAGCAGGCGGTGGGAGATCACGATGGGATGGGGCCTCGCCCCCGATATTTATGCCAGGCGCTCCAGCTATACACCAGCAAACCGAGCCAGATCAGGCCAAAACTGAGCAGGCGTCCCGTTTCCAGCGGTTCGCCAAAGAGCCAGATGGCGGTGGCAAATTGCAGGGTGGGGTTGATGTACATGAGCATGCCGACGGTGGCCAGATTCAGGCGCCGAGTGGCAGCGGCAAAGGCCATCAGGGGCAGGGCAGTGAGTACGCCGGCCAGTACCAGCAGGCCGGTGGTCATGGCGTCGTGGCCGAAGAACACGGCATGTCCCAGGCTGGCTTGCCAGAGGGCATACAAGCCGCAGAGTGGCAGCATGGCCAGGGTTTCCAGCCACAGTCCGGAAATCGCATCAACCGGAACTTGCTTGCGGACCAGGCCATAAGTGCCGAAGGTGCCGGCCAGTATGAGCGATATCCAGGGCAGTCCGCCCAAGGCCAGTATTTCGTTGCCCACCGCAGCCACGGCCAATCCCACCGAGAGCCATTCCTTGCCGTTCAGGCGTTCCTTGAGTACGACCAAGGCGAGCAGGACATTGACCAGAGGAGTCAGAAAGTAACCGAGGCTGGAAGCGACGACCTGCTGGTTGGCCACCGCCCAGAGAAAAACCAGCCAGTTGCTGCCGACCAGCAGGGCGGCCAGGCAAAGCAGCCACAACTGGCGCGGCTGACGGACGGCGGTCGCAACCTTGCCCCATTGCTGGCGCAGGGAAAGCAGGAGGGTGACAAAGACACAGCCCCAAAGGGCGCGGTTGGAAAGCACGTCGGCGGGTGAAACGTTGGCCAGCTGCCGGAAATAAAGGGGGAAAAATCCCCACATGCCATAGGCGGCAAGACCGAAGCCGATGCCGGCCAGAGACGGGTTGCTGGGCACCGGGAGCTAGTTCAGCAAGGCGCGCTGAGTCGCCGACGAGAAATCACGGCGATAGAGAATGACCAGAATGACCACACTCAATCCGGCCAGCAACAGGGGGTTGAGCAGCCAGCTGAGGGCGGCCAGGGCAAAGTAGTAGGCGCGAATTCCCCGGTTGAAATCATCCCCGGCCAGGCTGTTGGTGGCGGCAACTCTTTTGGCATAGGCGTTGATTTCCTCGTCTCCTCGCACACCGGTCGGCGCAGCCCCGACCAGAATTGAGAGAAGGTTGAATTGGCGCAGGGACCAACTGAATTTGAAGTAGGCAAAAACAAAGCTGCCGAGAAGAAGCACCAATTTGAGTTCCAGAAGCTCCCGGTTGCCAATGCCGCCAAAGGGCAGGTCGGCCGCTATGCTGACCAGCTTGTCGGCCGTGCCGAGGGCGGCAAAAAGGCCGGCAATGATATAGATGGTGGTATTGGCATAAAACGAGATGCTGCTCATCAGGTTGCCGATCAGCGTCGAATCGACTACCCGGACGTCTCTTTCCAGCATGCGGTAGGCCCACTCCAGACGATAGACGTGACTTTTTCCAACAAGCCCGATGCCGCTCCAGCGGCTATGCTCGGAAAACCAGGCGTATCCGCCCCAGCAGATGAAATAGACAGCCAGGGCAAGCCAGTCGGAGGTGGAGAGATGAGGGAAGGCATGCATGGACATATCTTGCCACAGTCCGGGCCGGCCTCAAAAACCGGGAGGGCACAACCACGCTCGCCGTCTGGCCTCCGGTCAATGCTGGACTTCGTGAAATTATTCACTGCGGATGTTGTCGAAATCCACGATGATGGCCAGACGCGACAGAGACTCCCCCACGCTGCTGCTGATCAAGGCAGTTGTTGTCTTCAGAAAACGTCAAAAAATCCATAATGAATAGCAAGCAACAACTCCTGGCCGTGCTGTGTGCAGACATCACCGGCGGAACAAAACTGAAATCCGTCCTTGACGGTTCCGAGGCGGAGTATGCAATCCGGCGTTGCGAAAAGCGTATTGCCCAGACCGTCCAGGGTTTTCAGGGACGTTTGGTCAAACGCCGCGACAGCCGGCTCCTGGCGTTCTTTCCGGATACCGAAGGGGCCATCCAGTCGGCGGTGGACATGCAGAAGCGGGTTTCTGCCTTGCCCCCCATTTCCGGTGTCGGTTTT
>CAZHVZ010000068.1:0-4552 GCA_964536245.1 uncultured Rhodocyclaceae bacterium | reverse complement strand
CTGGAAGCGGCGCACGGCTTCCTTGAAGGCGGCGGTGTCGGTTTTGGCGTCCGGGTCGGGGTTTGTGCCGGGCATTCCGGCGAGGAGTCGCGCTTTTTCGAGGATGAAAACGAAAATCCGGCGACGACGCTTTCCGACCTTGCCGAGCCCGGCCAGCTGCTGCTGAGTGTCCCGAGCCGCAGCAAAGGCCGTTTGTGGAGCGACAAGATCGCCCGCATGCTGCCCAGATTGTCCCTCAGTTGTGGTGGCCGCAAACTGGGCGTGTTTGAGCTTGATTGGCGGCATGACGAGGTATCATCCTTCCGCTGGCAGGATTCTCCCGCCAAGGGCGGGCAAATCTGGCTGCACTATCGTGAACGCCGTCTGGTGGTTGATGCCGAACATCCCAAGGCAAGCATCGGTCGTCTGGAATGTGATGTGCTGATGACTGACAAGCGGGTTTCCCGGGTTCATGCGCGGGTCGAGCGACGGGGGGAGCGCTTTTTCCTGGTCGATCAGAGCACCAACGGCACTTTTGTTACCCTGGGCGACGGTGCGGAGCAGCGCATTCATCGTCGGGAGGTGGAATTGTCCGGGGTTGGCCTGATCAACTGTTGCGGCTCTTCCGCCAAGTATGCGGGCGACAGCATCCGTTTCTGTCTGGAGTCCGCCCCCTAGCATGTCCGCACCGGGGTTCGACACCGGATCAATCCGCCGCTATCCTTGCCCCCTTTGCCAATCGGACATCAGTGAGGAAACAGCATGGGACAAGCCAGACTGCGCGGTACGCGCCAGCAGAGGGTAGAACAGGCACACGCCAGGATTGAATCGACGCGGCCGGAAAAACTGGTCTGCAATAGCTGCCAGGCCGATGTGAGCGACATCCATCCGGTCAGCACCCGTGGCCTGAGCGGTATCGAATCAATCTGGATGGGGCAATGCCGTTGCGGTCACACAACGTTTGCCGCTGCCGGCAAGCCGGAAGCCGTACAGGCTTTCTTCGATGCCCTGGGCAGCGAGGGGGAACTCCAGCTTGGCAGTCAGAGCAAGGATGGCGCTCAGCACGAAAGCCTTTAGTCGGGATTGGCCGGAGCCTGGCGCGGAAGAATGAGGGTGAATCGGGTTCCCTCGTCGGGCTTTGATTCAACCTGGATCGTCCCGCCCAGCAGTGCCGTGACAATGTTGTAGGACACCGAGAGACCCAGTCCGGAGCCGCCCTGGCCAAGGCGGGTGGTGAAGAAGGGGTCGAAAATCCGTTTTTGGATCTCAGCGGACATGCCAACGCCGTCGTCCATGACGGACAACTCGATCAATCCGCCCTCCAGAGATCTTCCGGTAATGCTGATGGTGCCGTGTTCGCGGCCGGACAGGCCGTGCAGGCTGGCGTTCTGGACGAGGTTGGCGAGCACCTGGCCAAGGGGGCCGGGATAGCTGTCGCACTGGACAGCCGGCGGGATGTCCACGTGGATTCCCCAGGGCTGATGCTTGAGGGTGGGGCGCAGGGTCATCAGAACATCCTCAATCAGGGAATCGAGCGAGAACGTCCGGCGCCGCTCCGAGGTCTGGTCAATGGCGACCTCCTTGAAACTGGCGACCAGGGCGGCGGCTTTTCCGGTGGACCGCTCGAGGATGTCTGCCGCCTCGTTGCAGTTGGCGAGAAAAGCAGCCATGGCCGAACGCTTGACGGTACCGGCTTCCACTTCGGCAGAAAAACTCCGTACCCGGTCCCGCAGGGTAGAGGCTCCCATCGCCGCATTGCCCAGTGGTGTATTCAACTCGTGGGAGAAACCGGCCACCAGAGAGCCCAGGGCAGCCATTTTGCCGGCATGGACCAGATCATCCTGGGTCTGCTTCAGGGTGTCGATGGTTTTCTGCAATTCGGCGGTACGTTCTTCCACCCGGTGTTCAAGGACCTGATTCAGTTCGCTGAGCTGTCTTTCGGCTTCGCGCTGGGCGGTGATGTCGAAATTGCTCCATAGCAACAGGCGCTGTTGCCCGGCTTGAATGGTGACCGCCTTGACGATGGCAATGATCTGCTCACCGTTCCTAGTTCGCAAATGAGCTTCGCCGGGACCCAGGGTGCCGTCGGATCTTAATCCACGCAACAGGCTTTCCCGCTCGCCGGGGCTGATCCAGAGACCGATATCGGTCGCCCGGCGGCCGATAACCTCCGCTTCGGAATAACCGGTGGATTCGACCCAGGCGGCATTGACCGAAACATAGCGCTCCGTTTCGGCGTCGACCAGGCTGAGGGGGACAGGATTGTTGCGAAAAACAGTTTCGAAATGCCGGCGCGACTCCAGAATTTCCGCTTCCATGCGCTCGCTGGCGGTCAGGTCACGAAGGATGCCGATAAAGTGCCGGCGGTTCTCCAGAAACACTTCGCTGACGTACAGTTCAAGGGGAAAGGGGGTTCCGTCGCTGCGCTGGCCGTTGACCCTGGTATGCTGGCCAATGATCTTGCGTCGTCCGCTTTCCCGGTAGTGTTGCAGATAGCCATCGTGCTTGCTGTGGTGAGGTTCCGGCATCAAGATATTGATATTGCGGCCCAGCACCTCGGATTTCTTGTGGCCGAACATGCTTTCTGCCGGTGCATTGAAGGCGAGCAACATACCGTGGTCATCAATCATGATCAGGCCCACGACGGTGTTGTCAAAGACTGCGGCCAGGCGTTGTTCGCTTTCCCGCAGGGTACGAGCCTGCTGTTCCTGGCGATGCCACATCACCCACAGCAGCCAGGTGGCTAGGGTGGCAATGAAAACGAAAGTGGACAGCAAAAAAGTGGTGACCAGCAGCTCCTTGCGCCACTGGGTCAGGTAGTCGGTTTCTGCAAGCCCGACAACGGCAATGAAGGGGAGCGTTCCGACCCGATGCAGGGTGAGTACACGGCGCACGCCGTCGAAGGGCGTGATGGCCGTGTAATTGGCTGTTTTGACGCCGGATTCGATCAGGTTTATGAATTCGTCGGAAACCTTCTTGTTGCCGACATCGCTCGAATTTCCTGTGGGGGTATCGGGAATCCGTACAATCAGCCCGGCATCGCTATCGCGCAGGGTGATGGACCCGTGGGGGCCGACATCGTAGCGGGAGAGGTGCTGCCGCAGGTGTTCAAGGGATAGGCTGATCAGGGCAACTCCCCCGAATTGGCCGTCCGGACGGTTGATACGGCGGGCGAAAATGATGTTCCAGGTGCCGCTGACTCGTCCGAAGAAAGGTTTGGAGACAAAAAGAGTGTTGTCGTCGTGATCCCGGGTATAGACAAAATATTCCCGGTCGGAGACGTCGATCGGATTGTTCTTGTTGACTCCCTTGCCGACCAGAATCAGCCCGTCCGCATTGGCAACCCGATACCCCAGCGTTTCCGGTACCAGTGCCTCCTGGGAAGCGACCAGAGCTTCGATCGCCGGGTCATCAATTTTTCCTCGCACCACCTGTTCCTCAATCGCTCGGACGACCGTCCGCAGAGAGTGGTCAATACGGTCGACCGTGGCGGTCAGGCTTTGATCAACCGCCCGGGCGAGGTTGGCGGTTTGAATCTGGGCCCGTTGTTCATAATTCCATCGTGAATGGAGCAGTGCCGTGGTGCCTATGGCGACGACCACAATCTGCACCAGCAATACGATTACAAGGAGCCACCGACCAAAACGCGGAGGATTCGGCAGTGGCATTGACCGAGCGGTAGGTAATTCTTGACTCGTGGATTCGGGCGCAGCGGTCATGGTATGGGATTTCCGGCTCGGTGCCTGGGAGGAACATTAGGGCAAGCCCGCCCATTCCACAAGAGAATTTTTTTCAGGACAGTTCCCCGTCAGGGCAATGAATTCGGAGTGGAATGGGATTGCGCAGAAGGCTCGTGATGCGGATAATGCGATTCTTTTAACCTGCACCGAGAATAACGATGAACAAAACTGAATTGATCGAGGCGCTCGCCGCCAAATGTGACCTGTCCAAGGCTGCTGCTGGCCGTGCAGTTGATGGTCTGACCGAAATCATCACCGAAACCCTGACCAAGGGCGACACCGTCAGCCTGATCGGTTTCGGTACCTTCGGCGTCGGTGCACGCGCTGCTCGTGTCGGTCGTAACCCGAAGACCGGTGCTGAACTGAAGATTGCTGCTTCCAAGGCCCCCAAGTTCTCCGCTGGCGCCAAGCTCAAGGCTGCGGTTAACGGCAAGTAATCAGCGGCTGCCGAACGTAAAAAAGCCCGGGCAAGCCCGGGCTTTTTTACGTTCATTGTTTGCCGAAACGTGTCAAAGGATCATCCCGGCGCCGACGGTGTTGTTGTTGCTCTCGTCGATGATGATGAAAGCGCCGGTGCCCCGGTTTTCCAGGTAGGGGTCGGCGAAGAGCGGCTGGGCCAGTTTGAAGGTGACCTGGGCGATGTCGTTCATGGACAATTTTTCGGCCGGTACCTTTTCCAGGGTGTTGACATCCAGGCGGTGGTCGATAGCTGCCAGCTTGGCTTTGGAGTCGCGCGTGGTATGGCGGATCAGGTAGGTGCGGGCGCGGTCCATCGGGGATTCTGCCATCCAGCAGACGGTGGCTTCAATCTGTTTGACGGCAGCCGGCACTTC
>CAZHVZ010000067.1:11054-19360 GCA_964536245.1 uncultured Rhodocyclaceae bacterium | reverse complement strand
GGTGAGCATCGGTGTTTCGATATCGATGAATCCACTGTCGTCGAGGAAGCGGCGGAAGGCCCGGGCAGTCTTGTAGCGCAGCATCAGATTGTTCTGCATCTGCGGACGGCGCAGGTCAATGACGCGATGAGTCAGGCGGACGTTCTCGGTGAGGTTCTCGTCGTCTAGCTGGAAGGGCGGGGTGACGGACGGATTGAGTACCTCGATTTCGTGGCAGAGAATTTCGATTTCACCGGAAGCGAGATTGGCGTTGGTTGTTCCCGCCGGACGGGGGCGAACCTTGCCGGTGATCTTTAGGCAAAATTCGTTGCGGACGGATTCAGCAATTTTAAAAGCCTCGACCCGGTCCGGGTCGCAAACGATCTGGGCAAGGCCTTCGCGGTCCCGCAGGTCGATGAAGATGACGCCGCCGTGGTCGCGCCGGCGATGAGCCCAGCCGCAAAGGGTGACGATCTGGTCGTTGAGTTGGGCGTTGAGCTGTCCGCAGTAATGGGTACGCATGAAAACCTTCGGAGTGTTTTAGGTGTTGGTGACAATACGAGTGTTAGGCGGCGGAGCGACTACACCCATTGAAATAATGTATTTGAGAGCTTCGTCAACGGTCATGTCGAGCTCGATCACGTCCTGGGCCGGCATCATGAGGAAAAAGCCGGAAGTCGGGTTGGGGGTGGTCGGGACATAGACGCTGACATAATCTCCTTCCAGGTGGTTGACCACGTCACCACCGGGCTTCCCGGTAAGAAAGGCAATGGTCCAGCTATTCTGATGGGGGTAGCGGACCAGCAGGGCCTTGCGGAAAGCATTGCCGCTGGAGGAAAACAGGGTGTCCGAAACCTGCTTGACGCTGTTGTAAATGGAATTCACCACCGGAATGCGAGCCAGTAGCAGTTCCCACCACACGACCAGCTTTTGCCCGATGAAATTGGCGGCCAGAAGTCCGGTCACGAAAATCATCAGCAGGGTCAGCACGGCGCCGGCGCCGGGTATGGCAAAGCCGAACATCTGCTGTGGATGCGCGGCTTCCGGGAGCAGTCGCAGCGACTGGTCGAGGGTGTTGACGACAAGGGACAGCACCCAGGTTGTGATAACCAGGGGGACCCAGATCAACAGTCCGGTGATGAAGTAGCGTTTGATCAACTGGCCGCGCACGAAGAGCAGTCTCCGGCACCCCCCTGGCAGGGCGGTGTTTCACTGGCTTTGGCAGCGGCAGGCTTGCTGCCGCCCTTGAAGTCGGTAGCGTACCAGCCGCTTCCCTTGAGTTGGAAGCCGGCAGCCGAAAGCTGCTTGCTATAGCTTTCCTGGCCGCACTCCGGGCAGGTGGAAAGTAGCGGGTCGCTGAGCTTTTGCAGGTGTTCTTTCTGAAAACCGCAGGAGTCGCAGCGATATTCGTAAATCGGCATGGGAATCCTCCAAAACCTTGAATTATAACCGATCGTAACGGCCGGTTAGGTGGGGTGGGGGATGGGAAATTTCAAGACGGGATATTCAGGCCAGTGCACCGAGATAGGCCCGCGTCAGGGCATCCCCCCAAACCAGGGCGATCAGCCCGGCGGCGGCCAGGTAGGGGCCAAAGGGAATGGGAATGTTGCGCCCGTGGCGATGGAAAATGATCAGGGAAATGCCAACGATCGCTCCCACCACCGACGACAGGAGAATGATGGCCGGCAGCAGGGACCATCCCAGCCAGGCCCCAAGGGCAGCCAGCAATTTGAAGTCGCCATAGCCCATGCCTTCCTTGCCGGTAGCCAGTTTGAAGCCCCAGAACACCAGCCACAGGGCCAGGTAACCGGCCATGGCGCCGATGACTGCTGCCGACAGGCTGGTGAAGGTGCCGAACAGGTTGAACAGCAGTCCCAGCCACAGCAAAGGCAAGGTAATCGAGTCCGGCAGCAATTGGGTGTCAAAGTCGATGAAAGTAAGAGCAATCAGCGACCAGAGCAGGAGCAGGGCGCCAGCGCCTTGCCAGGTGGGGCCGAAATGGATGGCGAGTCCGGCTGAGAGCAGGGCACTCAAGGCTTCGATGACCGGGTAGCGTGGGGAGATGGCGATACCGCAACCGGCGCAGCGGCCCTTTAGCATCAGGTAGCTGATGACCGGAATGTTTTCCCCCGCACTAATCCGATGTCCGCAGGCCGGGCAGCGAGAACGGGGCGTGGCAAGAGTGAGCGGTGCGTGCTCGGGGGCCGCTTCGCCACGCAGGTCGGCGCACTGGGCATGCCACTCGCGCTCCATCATTTGCGGCAGGCGGTGGATGACGACATTGAGGAAACTGCCCACGCACAGCCCGAACAACCCGGCAATCGCTGCCAGTGCAACAGGTGAATCGAAAGGCATCAAACAACCTGACCCATCTTGAAAATCGGCAGGTACATGGCAACCACCATGCCGCCGATAAGGGTGCCGAGAACCACCATGATCATCGGTTCCATCAGGCTGGAGAGGGCTTCAACGGCGTCATCCACTTCGGCTTCAAAAAAGTCTGCAACCTTGGCGAGCATCGAATCCAGGGCGCCGGATTCTTCGCCAATGGCCACCATCTGGGTCACCATATTGGGGAACAGGTTGGTGTTCTGCATGGCGGTGGTGAGATTGGTGCCGGTTGAAACTTCGCTCTGGATGGTTTTGGTGGCCGCCTTGTAGACGTAATTCCCCGATGCTCCGCCGACGGAATCCAGGGACTCGACCAGGGGAACGCCTGCGGCAAACATGGTGGACAAGGTGCGAGTCCAGCGGGCGATGACGGATTTTCTGACCAGATCGCCAAATACGGGGACGCGCAACAGCAGTCGGTCCATGGCCATCTGCATGCTTTCAGAGCGTTTCCAGGACTCAAAGAAGAAATAAAAACCGCCGCCAAGCGAACCGAAGATGGCCCACCAGTAAGCAACGAACACATCCGAAATGGCAATGACGACTAATGTGGGTGCTGGCAGGTCGGCACCGAAGTTCTTGAAAACATCCTTGAAAGCAGGGATCACGAAAATCATGATCACGGCAGTGATGATAAAGGCCACGACGATGATGGCGATGGGGTAGAACAGTGCTGACTTGATCTTGCTCTTGATGGCAAGAATTTTTTCCTTGTAGCTGGCCAGGCGGTCAAGCAAGGTGTCCAGGATACCGGCTTGCTCACCCGCAGCAATCAGGTTGCAGAACAACTGATCGAAATAGAGCGGGTATTTGCGGAAAGCCTGAGACAGAGAACTGCCGGTCTCCACATCGGCCTTGATGTCGAGGAGCAATTTGCCGACAGCCGGGTTGGAGTGGCCGCGACCGACAATGTCGAACGATTGCAGGAGCGGTACGCCGGATTTCATCATGGTGGCCAATTGGCGGGTAAACAGGGTGATATCCTTGTCGGTGACCTTGCCGCCGCTGCCAAAGCGTTGTTTGGTGATTTTTGCATTGGAGATGCCCTGTCGCCGCAAAGTGCTTTGCACAACCGTTTCGCTTTGCGCCCGCATTTCACCACGGACTGCTTTTCCGTCCTTGTTTTTGCCTTCCCAAAGGAAAAGCGGTTCTTTCGATTGCGGAGTGCGGGCTTTGCCGGCAGTAGCCATGTGGTGGAGTCTCCCTGATTATGCGTTGGTGCAACTGAGCACCTCGTCCAGCGAGGTGACTCCCTGTTTGACCTTGAGCAGGCCGGATTGGCGCAAGTCTTTGACGCCGTCACGCTGGGCCTGGGCGGCAATGTCCAGTGAATTTCCGCCGGCCATGATGATGCGCTGAATTTCCTCGGTCACCGGCATGACCTGATAGATGCCGACCCGTCCTTTGAAGCCCGAGCCCTTGCAACGTTCACAGCCGCCCGGACCATAAAGCGACCAGGTTCCGTCCAGTTCCTCTTCTCGATACCCGGCGTTGAGCAGTGCTTGTTGTGGAACTTCAATCGGTTTCTTGCAGTTGCATAGCCGGCGGGCAAGTCGTTGGGCGGTAATGAGCAGGACGCTGGAGGCAATGTTGAAAATCGGAACGCCCATGTTCATCAAGCGGGTCAGGGTTTGCGGAGCATCATTGGTGTGCAGGGTGGATAACACCATGTGGCCGGTCTGGGCAGCCTTGATGGCAATTTCTGCGGTTTCCAGGTCGCGGATTTCGCCGACCATGATGACGTCCGGATCCTGGCGGAGGAAGGACTTGAGTGCGGCGGAAAAAGTCAGGCCTGCTTTGTCGTCGACATTGACCTGGTTGATGCCGGGAAGATTGATTTCGGCGGGGTCTTCGGCAGTCGAGATATTGACGCCGGGTTGATTGAGGATGTTCAGGCAGGTGTACAGCGATACCGTTTTTCCGGAGCCGGTTGGTCCGGTGACCAGCACCATGCCATAGGGGCGTTGAACCGCGTCAAGCAAGGCCGCTTTCTGCTCCGGCTCGTAGCCAAGCGCTTCGATACCGAGGGTGGCGGAGGTTGGGTCAAGAATACGCAGGACGATTTTTTCGCCCTGCAAGGTCGGTAAAGTACTGACCCGAAAATCGATGGCGCGATTCTTGGAGAGCACCAAGCGCATGCGACCGTCCTGGGGGACGCGTTTTTCGGCGATATTCAATCGTGAAATGACCTTGATCCGGGAGGCCAGTTTGTCCTTGATGGCGAGCGGTGGCGTTGCAACTTCGCGCAGAATTCCGTCTACCCGGAAACGAATGCGGTAGAACTTTTCGTAGGGTTCGAAATGAATGTCGGATGCCCCATCATTGATCGCATCCAGCAGCATTTTTTGCAGGAACTTGACGACCGGAGCATCATCGACCTCGCCACCCAAGGCGTCGTCTGCTTTTTCAACCGCTTCTTCGTCCAGAAAATCGAGGTTGACGTCTTCGCTTGCGAGATTTTTTAAGGCATCGGCAGCCGACTCGGAGAATTTGGCAACCAGCGGGGCCAGTTTTGCTTCCTCAACCACGATCGGGTCGACGGCAAGTCCGGTCTGGAAGCGGACTTCGTCCAGTGCGCGCAAATTGGTCGGGTCGGAAATGGCGATCGATAGCCGGTTGCCACGCTTGTTGAGCGGAACGATCCGGTGGGTGGCAATCAGCTTGCGGTCAATGGCATTGGCCGGGATTTGCCCTTCGTCGAAAGCGCCCAGATCAAGCAGGGGATAACCGAAGGTTTCGGCAACAAAGCGGGCGATTTCAATACCGCTGGCTTTCTTGCTGTTGACGATCTGCTCAATCAGCGATGACTTCGCTGCCGAAGCTTGATGCAGAAGCTGCTCAGCCTCGGCCTCCTTGAGGCGGCCAGCCTGAACGAGTGCCCGCGCAAGGCCGCTGAGGGGGGAGGCTTGTGGAGTTGCTGCCATCAGTTCATTTCAATGCTGTGGATATATGCGGTCGATAATGCTACGGAGGCCGTTGTTTGTAAAGCAGGAAGCCGGGAGCGCCGCCTAGCCATTGTTTTTATAGAGCCTGGCGGTGACGACGCTGCGATCCTGGGTTTGCAATATTTCTACCGGTGTGCCGGCAATCTTGAGGCTGACTCCAGCTTCCGGAATGTCTTGAAAGTGTTCGAGAATCAGTCCGTTAAGAGTATTCGGTCCGTCCAGGGGGAACGTGGTTCCCAGAAACCGGTTGATATCACGCAGATTTCGCGACCCATCCAGAATCAGGCTGCCGTCCTCGCCCCAGGCAAGGGTTTGGGGCAGCCCGGGGAGTGAAGTGGTGAATTCGCCGACAATTTCCTCAATGATGTCTTCCAGTGTGAGCAAACCCAGTATTTCCCCGTATTCATCGACAACAAAACCGACTCGCTGGCGGTTTTCCTGAAAAAAAGCCAATTGCGAGAAAACCGGGGTACCAGTCGGGATGTAGTAGGGCTCTTGCAACTGGCTGCGCAAGGAAGCCGCATTGAGTTCGCCGCGCTGGATGTCGCCAAGCAGGCGGCGTACCGGAAGAGTGCCCAGCAACTGGTCAAGGGATTCGTGGCAGACCGGCAGACGGCCATGGTGGCTGGTGGTCAGTTGGGCCATAACCTCCGTCCAGGGTTGGTCGACATCCAGGATTTCAATGGCGCCGCGCGGGGTCATGACATCTTCGACACAGATGTCGTTCAGTTCAAAGAGGTTGGAGAGGATGATCTGGTGTTTTTTCGGAATGAAGTGCGCCGATTCCAAAACCATGCTTCGTAGTTCTTCTGCAGAAAGTTTGGGTTCTTCGTGCAGGCCTTTGGGGGAGAGATGAAGCAGTCTAAGTAGCGCACCGACAAAAAGATTGACGAACCAGATAATCGGGTAAGCCAGCCGCAGCATGGGGGTCAGAATATAGCTCAAGGCCGGGGCCAGTTTGTCGGCATAGGTGGCACAAACCACCTTCGGAGAAATTTCGGCGACGACCAGCAGGGCAAAAGTGATGAATAGTGTCCCTATTTCAAGCGCCCACTTTGACTGGCCGAAAAGTGCCAGGGCAATATAGCTGGTCAGGGTGGCCGCCGCCGCGTTGAAAAGGGTGTTGCCCAGCAGGATGAGCCCGAGGAGCTTGTCTGTCTTTTCCAGCAGGGCAAGCGCCAGCTTGGCACCCCGGTGTCCATTTTGCGCTGCGTGCCGAAGCTTGTAGCGGTTTGCCGCCATCATGGCGGTCTCGGATCCGGAAAAAACACCGGAAAAGATCAGCAGCAAAAAAAGGGCTACGAGTAATGCGGGTAGGGGGATGTCAGACATCTGGGATTAGGGGCGGCCGAGAATGACTTCGGCGACAAAACGACTGCCGACATAGGCCAGCAGCAGGACGCCGAATCCGGTCAGCGTCCAGTGCAAGGCTTTCTTCCCCCGCCAGCCTCTAATATGCCGGCCAATCAGCAGGGTACCGAAAATGCCCCAGGCGATGAAAGCAAAAATGGTTTTGTGGTCCAGACTCAAGGCCTTGCCGAACAGGGCTTCCGAAAACAGGAGACCACTTCCCAGTGCCAGCGTGAGCAATACGAAACCGATGCCAAGTATCCGGAAAAGCAGGGCCTCCATGGTGAGGAGAGGAGGCAGGCTGGTCAGGCTGCGGGTCATGGTTCGCTGGTGAAGGGCTCGCTCGGTAAAACCCATGAAAATGGCGTGCAGTGCGGACAGGGTAAACAGGCTGTAGGCCAGCATGGCGGCCAGAAAGTGCAATTTGAAGCCGGTGGCGCTGGCATGGGCCACCAGATGAACTTGCGGGAATGCGACAGGAAGCATGGTGCAGGCCGCAGCGAGCGGCAAGACCATGGGTTGCATGCCCTCCATACGCGCCAGAAAACTCTCCAGCCAGTAGATCAGAACTGCCAGCCACATCATCAGGGAGAGGGCAAAACTGAATGAAAAACGCATGCCGACTTCGCTGAATATCCCGTCGGCCAGTCCGAAAGCGTGAATGACCAGAGCCAGTCCAATTGCCCCACGCTCCCAGTATTGCATCGGGCAGGCCACACATTGGCCGGTTTCTCGCCAGCGCGTGCTCCAGAAATGGTAGCCAAGTCCAGCATAAAGGACAGAGGCAAGAATGTGCGGTAGAAGGTGAATTACAATGTCGACCATTCCGAAATTCTACTAGAAGCCTATTGCCTATGCTTGACAACCTTACCCAGCGCCTTGCGCGCGTCATGAAGAATCTCAAGGGTGAAGCCCGCCTGACCGAGAGCAATATCGCCGATGCCCTGCGTGAAGTGCGTATGGCCTTGCTGGAGGCCGATGTGGCCTTGCCGGTGATCAAGGAATTTATCGCGGCGGTCAAGGAGCAGGCGGTAGGGGAGGAGGTCATCGGTTCTCTCAGCCCCGGTCAGGCCCTGATTGGCGTGGTGCATCGCGAGCTGACCAAAATCATGGGCGATGCCCATGAAGGCATCAGTTTTGCCACCCAGCCGCCAGCCATCGTTTTGATGGCGGGCTTGCAGGGCGCCGGCAAGACCACCACGGTTGGCAAGCTGGGCAAGTTCCTGAAAGAAAATCACAAGAAAAAAGTGCTGGTGGTTTCCTGTGACGTTTATCGGCCAGCCGCAATCGAACAATTGAAATCGGTAGCAGGACAGGCCGGGGTGGATTTTTTTCCGTCTACCGTCAGCGAAAAGCCGGAAGCCATTGCAGCAGCGGCTATTGACTGGGCCAAGCGCCACTACCACGATGTCCTGCTGGTCGATACCGCCGGTCGTTTGGCGATTGATGAAGAGATGATGGCCGAGATCAAGCGTCTGCATGCAGCGATCAAGCCCATTGAAACGTTGTTCGTGGTCGACGCCATGCTCGGGCAGGATGCGGTCAATACAGCCAAGGCGTTCAACGAGCGGCTGACGCTGACCGGCGTGATACTCACCAAGCTCGACGGCGATTCGCGCGGCGGTGCGGCGCTTTCGGTGC
>CAZHVZ010000067.1:10339-11044 GCA_964536245.1 uncultured Rhodocyclaceae bacterium | reverse complement strand
GGGGTGAGGCGCGGGGGGGGGCGGCGTTGTCGGTACGCCACGTGACCGGCAAGCCGAGCAAGGTTGCCGGTGCGGGGGAGAAGCTATCCGGTTTGGAAGCCTTTCACCCGGAACGGATGGCATCGCGCATTCTCGGCATGGGGGATGTGTTGTCCCTCATCGAGGAAGCCAAGAAGGGGATCGACGAAGAGCAGGCAGTTGCTTTCGCCAAAAAGCTGAAATCCGGCAAGGGGTTCGATCTCAATGATTTCAAGGAGCAGATCGGTCAAATGCGCAAGATGGGCGGCATGTCTGCCTTGATGGACAAGATGCCCGCCCAGTTTGCCCAGATGGCCGGCCAGTTGCCGGCCGGAGCAGAAAACAAGATGGTGGGTCGGGTCGAGGGTATCATCAATTCCATGACTCCGGCAGAGCGTGCCAAGCCCGAGCTACTTAAAGCCAGTCGCAAGCGTCGTATCGCTCTGGGGGCGGGGGTGCAGGTGCAGGAAGTGAACCGTCTGCTCAATCAGTTCGAGCAGTCCCAGAAAATGATGAAAATGCTGCCCAAGGGCGGTATGGGCAAGCTGATGCGTGGCATGAAGGGAATGTTGCCCGGAATGGGGCGTTAATCAGCGCACCACGGGGGGAGCCAGGGCGATTTTTCGCTCATAGCCCCACTGATTGTGCCAGGCTGCCTTGACCATGTTGGGGTATTCGGCTTGTCCG
>CAZHVZ010000067.1:0-10290 GCA_964536245.1 uncultured Rhodocyclaceae bacterium | reverse complement strand
TAGCGTAGACTGGTGCGCAGATGGTACAGGTTGTCATCCGTTCGGCCGATAAGTTTGACCCAGAAGGGCATGACCTGCATGTATCCGCGTGCTCCGGCTGAAGAAACCGCGTACTTGCGAAAGCCGGATTCGACCTGAATCAATCCCAAAACCAGTTGTGGATCGAGGCCAGCCCGCGTTGCTTCGTAGTGTACCGAGCGCAGCAGTTCGATCCGGTACTCCCGGTTCGGGATCCGCCGTTCCAGTCTTCGCGACATCTCGGTCAGCCAGTCGGTGGCCTCGATCGGATCTTTGAACGAAGTGCCGGGGGCGCGGGCATCCGACACGTTCTTTTGCAGAGCGGCCTGGACGCTGGCCGAAAGAGGTTCATATTTCTGGGCGCCGGCCAGAACGGCCGACGCTTCCAGCAAAAAGGCCAACGTGGCGATCAGGCGGAGCACAATTTACCTTGCAGGAAGGGAACGATTTCCTCCCGGGCAACCATCGCCGCTTCGGAGTCCTGCCGCCCCTTGTACTCCAGTTGTCCTTCCTTGAGGCCGCGTTCTCCAATCACGATGCGGTGCGGGATGCCAATCAGTTCCATGTCAGCAAACATGACGCCGGGGCGTTCATTGCGGTCATCGAGTACCACATCGGTGCCGGTTGCCTTGATTTCGGCATAAAGTGCGTCGGCAGCGGCTTTGACGGCATCGCTCTTGTGATAGCCCATGGGGACGATACATACGGCGAAGGGGGCTATGGCAGCCGGAAGAACGATACCGCGCTCATCATTGCCCTGCTCGATGGCCGCGCCGACAATGCGCGAAACGCCGATGCCATAGCAGCCCATCTCCATGATCTGGCTCTTGCCGTTTTCATCCAGATACGCACAGTTCAGGGCTTCGGCGTATTTTTCCCGCTGCGGGACGATTTGACCGACTTCGATTCCCCGGCAGAGACCAAGCGTTCCCTTGCCGTCCGGCGACGAGTCGCCGTCGACCACGTTGCGTAGATCAGCGATTTCCGGCTCCAAGGCGTCGCGGCCAAAGTTGGCTCCGGTCAGGTGATGCCCCTCCTCATTGGCGCCGCAAACAAAATCGCTCATGGCGGCAACCGTACGGTCGGCAATAACGCGAACGCGGCTGGCGCTTACGCCAACCGGGCCGATATAGCCGGGTTTGCAGTCCAAGTGTTCAATGACCTCGGCTTCGCTTGCAAAGCGGAAGGGCGAGAGTCCGGAAATCTTGCTGGCCTTGATTTCGTTCAGTTCGTGATCGCCGCGCAAGAGAAGCAGGGAAAAGGTTTTTTTGCCTTCGGCTGGTTCGCTCACCACGGCAATCGCCTTCACCATCCGGGTGACGGGGATTTTGAGGAAGGCGGCAACGTCGGCGCAGGCAGTCTGGCCGGGAGTCGCCACCTTGCTCAGCGAAGTCGCAGCAGCGGTACGCGGTGCGACCGGGGCAAGTGCTTCGGCCAACTCAACATTGGCCGCGTAATCGGAATCCGGGCAATAAGCGATGGCGTCCTCGCCGGAGTCGGCCAGGACGTGGAACTCATGGGAGCCTGTGCCGCCGATCGAACCGGTATCGGCTGCAACGGCGCGGAATTGAAGACCCAGGCGAGTGAAGATGCGGCTATAGGTGTCGTACATCTTCTTGTACTCCCTTTCCAGATCGGCAAAGGAAGAGTGGAAGGAATAACCGTCTTTCATCAGAAACTCGCGGCCGCGCATGACGCCAAAACGGGGACGGATTTCGTCGCGGAACTTGGTCTGGATTTGATAAAGATGGATCGGTAACTGGCGATAGCTCTTGACGTCGCGCCGGACGACATCGGTAATGACTTCCTCGTGGGTCGGGCCGATGATGAAATCCCGCTGGTGGCGGTCCTTGAAGCGCAGCAGTTCCGGGCCGTATTGCTCCCAGCGGCCGGATTCCTGCCAAAGCTCGGCGGGTTGCACGGCGGGCATCAGCAATTCTAGAGCGCCGGCCTGGTTCATTTCGTCGCGTACAATATTCTCGACCTTACGCAGGACGCGCAGGCCAATTGGCATCCAGGTGTAGATACCTGCCGCTGCACGCTTGATGTAGCCGGCACGCAACATCAGTTTCTGACTGGTGACTTCGGCGTCGGAAGGAGCTTCCTTGAGGGTGGTGAAGAAGAACTGCGAGGTGCGCATGGAGTGCTCTTGAATTCGTTGTAAAAGCAAAATTTTACACGGTGCAGGCGTTTTGCATGCGTCGCGGCTTTGTGAAAGAATTGAGGCAACCAATTATTGATTGCAGGATTACTTATGCTGGACCGTGAAGGCTATCGCCCGAACGTCGGCATCATTCTTTGTAACGCCAAAAACGAGGTTTTCTGGGGTAAGCGCATTCGGGAGCATTCCTGGCAGTTTCCACAAGGCGGCATCAAGCGCGGAGAAGCGCCTGAGCAGGCCATGTACCGGGAGTTGTACGAAGAGGTCGGGTTGTTGCCCGAACATGTGCGCATCCTCGGAAGAACCAAGGGGTGGTTGCGTTATGAAGTGCCGACCCAGTGGATTAAGCGCGAATGGCGCGGAGCTTACAAAGGGCAGAAGCAGATCTGGTATCTGCTGCGTCTGGTCGGGCGCGACAGTCACATTTCCCTGCGTGCGACCGATAAGCCCGAGTTTGACGCATGGCGCTGGCACGACTACTGGGTGCCGCTGGATGCCGTCATTGAATTCAAGCGCTCGGTTTACGAACAGGCGCTGAACGAGCTTGTCCGTTTTCTCGATGTGGACCGCCGGGGGCGTCGTCGGATGCTGAACGAAATGCTGGAATCTACCGATCCGGAGGTTCCTTCCGGTGAATAAATTCCGCTTGCTGCTGTGTTGCCTTGGTTGGGCGGGGGCTCTCTCGGCTTGGGCGGTCCAACCCGATTTCGAGGAAGAGTACGAGTTCAAGCAGTGGAAAGAGGTGGAGGTTCAGCTTCCGATGCCGCCAAAAGGGGGCGACCTGATATCGTTTTACGTCAGTCCCGCTACGGATAATCAATTTTTCGTGGATACGAAATCGCTTTCCGTGGGAAAGGACGGGGTGGTTCGGTATACCCTGGTGGTTCGAACCGGCGGCGGTGCGGATAACATCAGTTTTGAAGGAATGCGTTGCGAAACCCGGGAGCGAAGGCTTTACGCTTTTGGGCGGTCGGACGGCACATGGTCCAAGTCTCGTAGTAACACTTGGGAGCGGGTGGAGAACTCCGTGCGTAACCGCCATCATGCTGCGCTGTTTTTTGAGTATTTTTGTCCCGGAGGGACACTGGTTTTTACCGCCGACGAGGCCTTGGATGCCTTGCGGCGTGGTGGTCATCCGCTTGTCCAGAGGCGCTAGGAATGCAATTCGATCATCTGATTGGTCATTTTGACCTTGCATTGCGAACGGTGTTTGCTCCAGCTCGAAGCCATCGTCAGACACCCGGCGGCGATCTTCCCGAATCGGAAATGGACGAAGCGACCAAGGCGCATGTCGTCGGCCTGATGCGGGTCAATCATTGCGGTGAAATATGTGCGCAGGCGCTCTATCAGGGGCAGGCCTTGACCGCGTCCGATGCGGTGGTGCGGGCGGCCATGGAGCGGGCCGGTGACGAGGAAACCGAGCATCTTGCCTGGACCGAGCGGCGGTTGATGGAATTGAACGGACGCAAGAGCCTGCTCAATCCTGTCTGGTACTCAGGAGCCCTGGCGATGGGCATGCTGGCCGGAAAATTCGGGAATCAATGGAACCTTGGCTTTCTGGCAGAAACGGAAAGACAGGTTGAGGCCCACTTGGATCGTCACCTGTCTCTACTGCCGGTGTCCGATATGAAATCGCGAAAAATTGTCGATCAAATGAAGGTCGATGAGGGGCGTCACGCTGAAATGGCGGTGAGCCTGGGGGCTGCCGAACTTCCCAGCCCGGTCAAGCTGGCAATGAAACTGGCGGCGCGGGTCATGACGCGCACCGCCTATCATCTTTAAGACTCTTCGATAATTTCGAAGTCGTAAGTGATCTTGGCGGTCTCGGCAAGCATGATTGAGGCCGAACAATATTTGTCCTTGGATAGCTCGATGGCACGGGCGACGATCTCTGGTTTCAGGGCTTTCCCCTTCACCCGGTAGTGAAAGTGTACGCGGGTGAACACCTTGGGGTCGGTATCGGCGCGCTCGGCGCTAAGTGTTACATCGCAGCCCGTTACGGAGTGCCGCCCTTTTTTCAGGATTAGCACCACGTCAAAAGCGGTGCAGCCACCGGTGCCAGCAAGCATCAGTTCCATCGGGCGCGGTCCCAAATTCCGCCCGCCAGCTTCCGGGGCGCCGTCCATAACCAAGGCGTGGCCACTACCCGTCTCGGCAACGAAAGACATCCCGTTGTCCGTGCCCATCCACTTAACCGTGCATTCCATCAGAATCTCCATGATAGTTGATCGATGATTTTACCCGAAGGGATGGCTGGTGTCGGATTGGCAGAAAATGGTGCGTCGCACCATTTTTTTGTGAAATTGGCTGCTGTGTCGTCCTTGTGTTTTGTTTTACAATCTTGAATGTGTTTGATGATTTATATTTTAATCGTTTATTTTCAGTGGTAAAAAACACATTTTTATAATAGATCGATCGATCTTGTATTGTGTTGCGCGGTGCACAAATTTGGCTTGCGCATGGTCGGCTTCTCGGGAAAAATGCGAAGCATACGGACAGACGTTGCAGCGCAAGCAGGCTCGGATGTTCAGTTTTGTCTCCTCCACCCTCCTCCTTTGGTGTGGATTTACGCGACTCCTCGGAGTCGCGTTTTTTTTGCCCGTTATGCGGGGACGGTCTGTGACCTGTGTTGTGCTCAATGCATTTTGTGCAAAGTTTGTTCGCATGTGTTGATTGACAACTCAGGATTTGCTCGGATACAATCCACGGCTTTCTGTAATCAGCACCCATATAGGACGGCGCAGATGAAAACTTTTTCCGCCAAGCCACATGAGGTGACGCGTGAGTGGTTTGTGGTGGATGGCACCGACAAAGTACTCGGCCGCCTCGCCACTGAAATTGCTCGCCGCCTGCGCGGCAAGCATAAGGCTATTTTTACCCCTCACGTTGATACGGGCGATTTCGTCATCGTTACCAATGTTGAAAAACTTGTCGTTACCGGCAACAAGGCTGAAGACAAGATGTATTACCGTCACTCCGGTTATCCGGGTGGCATTAAAGAAACCAATTTCAAGAAAATGCAGCAACGTTTTCCGGGGCGTGCTCTGGAAACCGCCGTCAAGGGTATGCTGCCAAAGGGTCCGCTTGGCTACGCCATGCTGAAGAAATTGAAGTGCTATGCCGGTAACGCGCATCCGCACACTGCCCAGCAGCCCAAAGCGCTGGAAATCTAAGAGGTCGCAAATGGCTGAAAGTTATTTCTACGGCACTGGCCGTCGCAAGAGTGCAGTTGCTCGCGTTTTCATGAAGCGCGGTTCTGGCGCTATCGTGGTCAATGGCAAGCCGATTGACGAGTTTTTCTCCCGTGAAACCGGTCGTATGATCGCTCGCCAGCCGCTGGCGTTGGTTGATCAGTTGGCAGGCTTCGATATCAAGGTCAATGTTATCGGAGGCGGTGAGTCCGGTCAGGCCGGTGCGGTTCGCCACGGCATTACCCGTGCCCTGATTGAGTACGATGTTGCGCTCAAGCCGGCTTTGTCCAAGGCCGGATTTGTTACTCGTGATGCACGTGAAGTCGAACGTAAAAAAGTTGGCTTCCACAAGGCGCGTCGTCGGAAACAGTTCTCCAAGCGCTAATCTCTTTCGGGATTCAAGCGTTGTCGAGCAAAAACCGCCTTTGGGCGGTTTTTGTGTTTTTTCAGGGCGGGTTATGATGCATGACCTTTCATTGGAGATGCCTGGCGTGAGCAACGTCGGTACTGTTATCGGTAACGGTTGGGTTGGACCGAAAAGAGTTTTTCCGTCATGCCAACGCCAGCGGTTACCCTGAAGCTCAAAAAATTCCGTAGGCGCTTTGGTATTGCTGCGCCTCGGGTGACCGTGCGTGGGCACTTCGGTTGGCAATGGTATGCAGCCGGAGCGGCACTCTTCGCTCTGGTGGTCGGGATGACCGTTTGGGGGCTGGGGCGCCAGGGGGAGGCTGCTGATTTGCAGCGGGAAGTGGATAGCCTGCGACAGCGTCAGCTAGCCCTGGATGACGAAGTTCTTCGCCTTCGCTCTAGCGCTGGTACCGAACAGAATGCGGCGCAAATGGAGCGAACAGCTCAAAGCAGATTGGTCACCCGCATCAAGGCGCTGGAGTCTGAGAATGCGGCGCTAAAGGAAGATATTGCCTTGTTCGAGCGCCTGGTTCCGGCTGAGGGTGATGAATCTACGGTGCGCGTTGAGCGTTTGCGGGTCGTGCCGGACTCCGAGCCAGGGCGATATCGCTACCGATTGTTGATCTCCTTTCAGTCAGGCAAGCAGTTGAAGGAATTCAAGGGGCGCTTGCAGTTCCATCTTCTAGCAGTGCAGGCCGGAAAAGATGTTCATCTTGTTCTGCCTGCGGCAGGAGATGCCTCGACGGACTATCTTCTCGAGGTCCGTAATTTCGTCCGTCGCGAGGGGCTGCTTACCACTCCGGCAGGTGCTAGACTTAAAAGTTTGGAAGTCCGCATCATGCAAGGTGGTGTCGTCAAGGCAAAACACCTTGCACAACTGTAGGAGAAGCGATGTTCGGAAAGCGAGATGATCGTCAGCCACAGAGTCGTATCGACACGTTAATCGGCGCCGGTACCCGGATTGAAGGAAATATCCGGTTCACCGGTGGTTTACGGATAGATGGCGAGGTGCACGGGAGTGTCGAGGCGGTTGAAGGCGCCAACTCATCTACGTTGGTATTGAGTGAGCAGGCCCGTATCGAGGGGGCAGTAAATGTTGCTCACTTCGTTGTGAATGGCTCTGTGGTCGGACCAGTAACAGTGAGTGAGTCCCTTGAGGTGCAATCGAAAGGGAAAATTGTTGGCGATGTCGATTACGGACTGATTGAAATGCATCAGGGGGCCGTTATCGAGGGGCGTCTCATTCATCGGGGAAAATCGGTGGAACTAAAGCTTGCTGCTTCAAACTAATGACGTTGACCGTGGCCGCTGTGCCTCGCATAATGCGCACAAATTTTTAAGGAGTTGCCCATGAACGCCGTGACCGAAATGCCTTCCCCCCTGCTTTTTACTGATAGTGCCGTTAACAAGGTCAAGGAG
The DNA here is from genome assembly GCA_964536245.1 of uncultured Rhodocyclaceae bacterium. Taxonomy (GTDB): domain Bacteria; phylum Pseudomonadota; class Gammaproteobacteria; order Burkholderiales; family Rhodocyclaceae; genus CAZHVZ01. The sequence continues at coordinate 3,093 of CAZHVZ010000067.1, read as the reverse complement.
TTGATCGAGGAGGAGGGCAACTCCGAACTCAAGCTCCGCGTGTTTGTGACGGGAGGTGGTTGTTCTGGCTTTCAGTATGGATTCACCTTTGACGAAGAAGCGGCTGAAGACGATACCCTGGTTGAAAAAGGTGGTGTCACCCTGTTGATTGATCCGATGAGCTATCAGTATCTGGCAGGGGCTGAGATCGATTTTACCGAAGGCTTGGAGGGATCCCAGTTCGTTATTCGTAACCCCAACGCAAGTTCAACCTGCGGTTGCGGTTCTTCCTTTAGCGCCTGAGCCTGTTTCTCTAAAAAAATGGCGGCCATGGCCGCCATTTTTTGTTGACCTGCGGTGGATCAATCCTGTTCGGAAAAGGCTGCGCTCCGGATTAATTCGAGTTGGGCCAGCCACGGTGCAGCCTGTGCCTTGAAGCGCGGTATCTGTTTTGTTTCCAGCGGCAAAGCCCCGGGAAAGTGTCCGGCAAGAGGGTTGACTTGCTGGTTGTTGAGCCGGAACTCGTAATGCAGATGGGGGCCTGTGGCCCAGCCGGATTGCCCGACATAGCCGATGGTATCTCCCTGGCCGATGTGGCTGCCTTTGCGCAGTCCGCTGGCGAATCCTTTGAGGTGCCCGTAAGCTGTAGAATTGTTGGCGCTGTGGCGAACAACGATCATGTTCCCATATCCCCCCTGGGTTCCGACAAAATCAATGATACCGTCACCCGTTGCTCGGACGCGAGTGCCAAGCGGGGCGCCATAATCTACTCCCTTGTGCGCTCGCCACTGCTGAAAAACCGGATGGTAGCGCATGGCGAAGCCGGAGGTAACCCGAGAAAACTCTAACGGGGAGCGAAGGAAAGCCTTTTTTAGTGTTTTTCCTTCAGGGCTGTAATAGCCTCCTTTGCCGTTCGGTTCGAAATAGACGGCCCGGAAAGTTTTCTCTCCGTTAATGAACTCGGCGGAGAGAATGCGACCACTGCGTGCGGCTTGTCCTCGCAGGTACTGCATTTCGTAAACCAGGGAAAAACGGTCACCTTTTCTCAGGTCGCGGTGAAAATCTATGTCGCCGCTGAAGATTTCTGCCAGTTGCGAAGCGATGCTGTCAGGAATGCCCGCGCTGTCGGTCGCCGCAAACAGCGAACTGCGAATTTCAGCAGATTTCATGACTACATGTGTTTCGTAGCGTTGCGCGATTTCCTGGGCAAACAACGTGCCATTTCTGCGCTCAACCAACAGGGTGCTGTCCTTGTTGTTGATCGGAAAATAAAGAGATTTCAGATCGCCGTGTTCTGATGTTTGAGCAACAACGGTTTTGCCGGGAGCGAGTTGCCGGTATATCAAGCGCGTGTCCGGGCTGGTTCTGATGAACTCGATGGCCTCTGGTTCCTGAATGCCAAGACGATAAAGCAGGGCGGCAACGGTATCCCCCTTTTGTATACGTTCCTCTCGCAGGAAAGAAGCATCACCCAGAGATATTGCCTGGGCGCCTTGCAGTGAAAGGTGCTCGATTATCGGGGTAATGCTGATCATGCCATCTTCGCCGGGGGAAACGGCGATAGCACCAGCCATGGCCATGACGGAAGTGCTTGCGGCAACCCCGAATCGCCAAGGGTGCTTCTTGATCCGCCCAATGAGCGCGGTCGAATGCGCTAGAATGCCGCTCTTTTCCATTTAATGAATGACTTGGCTCACGAATAGGGGCGAGCAGTTTAGCAGATTCCTGATTCGCGAAAGGTCGACGGCAAGGGTATTGGGGGCGGCAATGGTAGATGTGGCGAAAAGTCTGGATGTTATCAAGCGCGGTTGCGATGAGTTGCTCATCGAAGCTGAGTTGGTTGAAAAACTCAAATCAGGACGTCCCTTGCGAATTAAGGCGGGGTTCGATCCGACAGCGCCGGATCTGCATCTTGGACATACGGTTTTGATCAACAAGTTGCGTCACTTTCAGGATCTTGGGCACCACATCATGTTCCTGATCGGTGACTTTACAGGGATGATCGGTGATCCGACCGGAAAAAATGTGACTCGTCCGCCGCTTTCCCGAGAGCAAATTCTCGAAAACGCCAAAACTTACCAAGAGCAGGTATTCAAGATACTTGACCCGGAAAAGACAGAGGTCTGCTTTAACTCAGCATGGTTTGACGGGCTGGGGGCTGCGGGGATGATCAAGCTTGCCGCCCAGCATACCGTTGCCCGCATGCTGGAACGCGACGATTTCTCCAAGCGTTACGCTGGCGGACAAGCTATCGCTATCCATGAGTTCTTGTATCCGTTATGCCAAGGTTACGATTCCGTGGCCATGAAGGCGGATGTGGAGTTAGGTGGGACGGACCAGAAATTCAACCTGCTGGTCGGGCGGGAGTTGCAAAAACATTACGGGCAGACTCCCCAGTGCATCCTAATGATGCCCCTCCTAGAGGGTTTGGATGGAGTAAATAAAATGTCCAAATCTTTGGGAAACTATATTGGTATCAATGAACCGGCACGGGAGATTTTCGGAAAGGTCATGTCGATTTCCGATGAACTGATGTGGCGCTACTTTGATCTACTTTCTTTCCGCCCTCTTTCCGAGGTTGCTGATCTAAAGCAAGAGGTGGCCGAAGGTCGCAATCCGAGGGATGTGAAGGTTTCTCTGGCGCAAGAAATTGTCGCCTGCTTCCACAGTCAGAAAGCTGCCGAAGAGGCGTCGAGCGAATTTGATGCGCGTTTCCGCCAGGGAGCTTTGCCGGATGATATGCCGCAAATTAGCATCGCCAACGATGGAGCCTCCCTTCCATTGGTCCAGGTGCTCAAATTGGCGGGGCTGACGGCAAGTACATCCGAGTCCTTGCGAATGATTGAACAGGGTGGCGTTCGAGCCGATGGTGAAAAAGTTACTGACAAAACCATCCTCATCGAGGTGGGTAAGTCGGTGGTCCTGCAGGTCGGGAAGCGAAAGTTTGCAAAAATAACCGTTGGCTGATGCCTTGGCGGAAAATTCCAGAGTTGATTCAGGGCAACACGATTTTGGGCAGGTTTTTGGGTAGAAGGCAGGGTGGATAGTCTGTTTTCGAGAAAGGTTTTGAATTTGCTTGACGTTGTTGGATTGATCTATATAATGCGGACCTCT
>CAZHVZ010000066.1:14159-19450 GCA_964536245.1 uncultured Rhodocyclaceae bacterium | reverse complement strand
CGGAAAACGCCGTCGAGTATTTCGTCTCCTATTACGACTACTATCAGCCGGAAGCCTATGTTCCTTCCCGTGACCTGTTCATCGAGAAGGACAGCGCGATCAACGACCATATCGAGCAGATGCGCCTGTCCGCCACCAAGAGCCTGATCGAGCGGCCGGACGTGGTCATTGTCGCCACCGTGTCGTGCATCTACGGCCTGGGCGACCGGGATGAATACCACAACATGATTCTCACCATGCGGGTTGGCGACAAGCTCGATCAACGCGCCATCGTCAAGCGCCTGACCGAGATGCAGTATGAGCGCAACGACGTGGATTTCCAGCGCGGCACTTTTCGCGTGCGCGGCGATGTGATCGACATTTTTCCGGCGGAACATGCCGAACACGCCATCCGCGTTTCCTTGTTCGACGACGAAATCGAAGGCTTGCGCTTCTTTGATCCGCTGACCGGGCATCTCGCCCATCCCGCGCTGCGCTTCACGGTATTCCCGGCGTCCCATTACGTGACGCCGCGCCATACCGTGCTGCGCGCCATCGAGGGGATCAAGGCGGAGCTGACCAAGCGGGTCAGGTTTTTCACCGAAACCAACAAGCTGGTGGAAGCCCAGCGCATCGAGCAGCGTACCCGTTTCGACCTTGAACTGCTCGATCAGATCGGTTTTTGCAAGGGCATCGAGAACTACTCGCGACATTTGTCCGGGCGCCAGCCGGGGGAGGCGCCGCCGACCCTGATTGACTACCTGCCCAAGGATGCCCTGATGTTCATTGACGAATCCCACGTCAGCATCGGGCAGGTGGGGGCCATGTACAAGGGCGACCGCTCGCGCAAGGAAAATCTGGTGGACTACGGTTTCCGCCTGCCGTCGGCCCTGGATAACCGGCCTCTGCGCTTCGAGGAATTCGAGGCCATGATGCGGCAAACGGTCTTTGTTTCCGCCACTCCGGCCGATTATGAGAACCAGCACGCCGGGCAGGTGGTGGAGCAGGTGGTGCGACCGACCGGGCTGATTGACCCCGAGGTGGATGTGCGCCCGGCGAGCAACCAAGTGGATGACCTGTTGTGTGAAATCCGTCGGCGGGTCGCCGTGGGCGAGCGGGTTCTGGTGACCACGCTGACCAAGCGCATGGCCGAGGATCTGACGGATTTTTTGGCGGAAAACGGGACACGGGTGCGTTATCTGCACTCCGATATCGATACTGTCGAGCGGGTGGAAATCATTCGCGATTTGCGCCTGGGCGAGTTCGATGTTCTGGTCGGCATCAACTTGCTGCGGGAGGGGCTGGATATTCCGGAGGTTTCCCTGGTGGCCATTCTCGATGCCGACAAGGAAGGCTTCCTGCGTTCCGAACGTTCCCTGATCCAGACCATGGGGCGTGCAGCACGCCATATCCATGGCACTGCCATCCTTTATGCTGATAGGATTACACAGTCCATGCGGCGGGCGATTGCCGAAACGGAAAGGCGGCGCGAAAAGCAGCAGGCTTTCAATGCAGCCCATGGCATTACTCCGCGAGGAGTGGTAAAACGCATCAAGGACATTATTGATGGCGTTTATGATGCCGAAACAGCCCAGACAGAACTGAAAGCTGCCCAGCAGCAGGCCGTCTATGAGGCGATGAGTGAAAAGGCGCTGGCCCGGGAGATCAAGCGCCTGGAGAAACAAATGCTCGAGTTCGCCAGGAACCTCGAGTTCGAGAAAGCTGCGGCAGCACGGGATGAGTTGTTCCACCTGAAAGAACGGGTTTTCGGTGTGGCGCCGCACGACAGGGATGGAGATGCTTGTTGATGACTTTTCGAATTTTGCTGGTCTGCATGGGCAACATCTGTCGTTCTCCGACGGCAGAGGGTGTGCTCAGGCAATACATAAGAAATAACAGGCTGGGCGATAAGGTGGAAGTCGATTCCGCCGGGACCCATGGCTATCACGTCGGGGAGGCGCCAGACCAGCGTACCCAGCGCGCTGCCGCTGCCAGAGGCTACAATCTGTCTCAGATTCGGGCGCGCAAGGTGGCGCCGCAGGATATTGAATACTTCGATCTCATTTTGGCCATGGACCGTGCCAATCTCGACAATCTGATGCGCTTGGCCCCGGAGGGCGCCAAGGAGCGTATCAAGCTGTTCATGGAATTCGCCAGGAACTTTGATGACGACGAAGTGCCGGACCCGTTTTATGGTCTCGGTCATGGTTTTGACCTGGTGCTGGATATGGTTGAGGATGCAGCGCAAGGGCTGGTGGAAAACCTGAAGCAGCGCCTTGCCGGTCCAGCGAAATAGACTGCGGTCTTTCCCGGTGCCTGGCGGGCCGGCGTCCGGGAGTTGAAGTTAGGTTGGCTGCCTGCCGATTCCTGTGACCGGTTACTTCGTATATTCGCGTTTTTTGTCTTCCGCCCGCATGGCGGCGTAGAGGGACTCCAATCGTTCAAGCGTCGCCTCGGCGTTGGGGTATTGGCGGGAGATGACAAAGTACATGCGGGTCACATCGAGCAGGTCGCTCCGCAGTCCGGCGATGGGTGATTTTCCCAGTCGCTCATGGATGGCGGGTTCGGCATAATCGATCAGATAATCGGCCCGACCGGCTTCCAGCATGAGGAATGCGGCAATATGGGAATTTGCCGGGTGGATCTTGATCCGGTTTTGCGGGTCATTGATGAAAGAAATCAGACCGCCGTATGAAAATCCGGATAGTACGATGACGGATTTGCCGATCAAATCTTCCTTTCGTTTGATCGCAGGTTTGTCACCCATGGAGTAGGCGTTCAGTTCGTCAAACCACACCGGGTTTTTGCTGTAAAAGCAGCAGTTGTCGAGGATGGGGTTCTTCACCAGAATTGAAAAAGTGGTTTCTCCCGATTGCAGATTATGCATCAGTCGTGCAGCCGGATAGCTGTATCCGCGCCAGGGCATGTTCGCCCTTGCCAGCAGTACCTTGAGTAAGCGAGGGTAGTAACCGTCGGGCTGTCCGTACTCGTTGGTATAGGCCCGTGGCGCCTGTTCCGGGTAACCGTATTTGAGTTCCGGATGCGTCTCCGCAGCGGCGGAATCGGCCAGACCGAGCGAAAAGGCCAGCAACAACAGAACACCGGACAAGACTCTGCCGAACATTGTCCGAAGAGAAGCTGTTGGGGATGGGTAAATGCTCATGGAGAACGCCGTTTCTGATGAAACCGAATTGGGAGAAGTATCGCTCAGAAGTTCGGTCGTCCTGCCTTCCGGGCAGAAAAAAGGGGCGCCACGACAGCGCCCCTTTTCTTGGCAGTTGTTCAAATTACTGCTTGGTTTCCACCATTACCAGCGGTTCTGCGGCTTCTTCAACCTGGGCAGACTTGCGCCGGGGTCGGCCAAGCTTGACCGGCTCGCTCTGGGGTTGCCACGCTTCGCTGGATGTCGTCTGAACCATGACCAGCCCGCTATCGGCCAATACCTTGTCGAGATCGACGGCAGGAGTTGCCGGAGTGGGAGCCGGGATAGAGGCGGGGGCTGGCTTGACCTCCGCCGGCGGGGCTGCCGCTTCTGTTCGGGGGGCCGGAGCAGCAGCCACAGCTGCGACGTCGACGGCCGCTGCTTCCTCAGGGGGCAGGGCAACCGGTTCCGCTGTGGGAGCCTGGTTGCTGATGGTCGGTATTTCGACCACGGCGGGCTGCGCAGCTTCCATCACTTGGGCTGCCTGCTGGCTTGCCGCCGTCGGCGGTTCCGGCTGATCCGCCGGGTCCGCTTGGGTTGCGACCACTGCGGGCACCTCCGCCATCTCCGCAAGCGGGGTGGATACAGCCGGCGGAACGGCAGCGGTGCTTAAGGTCTCCGGTGTAAGGGTTGTCGAACTGTTTGCTTCCACAGGCAGGGCAGCAACGGGAAGTGCTGGCTCAATCACCGCCTGGGAGGTGTTGGCCTCATTGGCTTCCGGGCGGCGCTCGTTGCGGCCACGTCCGCCACGACGACCCCGGCGGCGGGCGCCTTGTTCTTCATTGGCGGCCGTGTTTTCAACGGGGGAGAGCAGTACCGGTGCGCTGGTCGCGGCGGAATTGGCTTCCTGGATGTTTTCAGAGGTTTCCGGTGCGGGCTGTTGGCGATCGCGGCGTTCCTTGCGCTCACCCCGTGGCCGGCGTTCCCGCTCGGGGCGCTCAGAATTTTGACCAGCGCTTTCCTTGGCATTTTCTTCGCGACCGGAGTTTTGTGTCCTGTCACCCTGCTTGTCGTTGCGTTCGCCACGGTTGCCGCGTTCTTCATCACGGCGGTTGTTGCGACCACCCCGACGGCCTTCGCCACGGTCACGGCGTCCTTCACGCTGACCTTCCCGGGGCTTCTTTTCCGGTTCGGGAGCGGGGACAGCCGGTGCCGGTGCGGCGGGTGCCGGGCGGAACCAGGATGCAATGCGGGAGAAGAAACCGGATTGGGTTTCCGCCGGTTTGATCGGGGCTGCTGCCACCGGTTCCACTGTTTTTTCCGGCATGACCGGAGCCGGTTGTTCCGGCGTGATGTTCTTGAGAACGGCTTCCTGGCGAGGTTTGCTGACCTCGGTCTTGCCTGAGGGAAGCTTGCCTTCGATGCTTTCCGGAGGCAGGTCAACCATGCGGTAGGACGGTTCGCGCAGATCTTCCTGATTCAGGTCGTCGTGACGCAGGCGGGTGATGGTGTGGGCCGGTGTTTCCAGATGGGTGTTGGGAATAAGCAGGATGGTGACCTTGTGGCGCAACTCGATGGCCTGGATGTCCGGGCGCTTTTCGTTGAGCAGGAAGGTGGCGACATCCACCGGCACCTGGACGTGCACGGCGGCGGTATTTTCCTTCATGGCCTCTTCTTCGAGAATGCGCAGGATGTGCAGGGCAGCGGATTCCGTGGAGCGGATGTGGCCGGTACCGGTACAGCGCGGGCAGGGGATATAGCTGGTTTCGGCGAGAGCCGGGCGCAGGCGCTGGCGGGACAGTTCCATCAGGCCGAAGCGGCTGATCTTGCCCATCTGGACACGGGCGCGGTCAAAACGCAGGGCATCGCGCAGGCGGTTTTCCACCTCGCGCTGGTTGCGGGCGCTTTCCATGTCGATGAAATCGATGACGATGAGACCGCCCAGGTCGCGCAAACGGAGCTGGCGGGCCAGTTCGTCGGCGGCTTCAAGATTGGTTTTGAGGGCCGTTTCCTCAATGTCTGCACCCTTGGTGGCGCGACCGGAGTTGACGTCTACGGCGACCAGCGCTTCCGTATGGTCGATGACGATGGCACCGCCGGAGGGCAGGTTGACCTGGCGGGCAAAGGCGGTCTCGATCTGGTGTTCGATCTGGAAGCGTGAGAAGAGGGG
>CAZHVZ010000066.1:13783-14149 GCA_964536245.1 uncultured Rhodocyclaceae bacterium | reverse complement strand
GCGTCGGGGGAGCGTTTGACGCGGTTGACATTGCCCGGCATGACCTGGGCCATGAAAGCACGGGCCTGCTCGTAGATGTCGTCTGTGTCGATGAGGATTTCACCGATCTCCGGCTGGAAGTAGTCACGAATGGCGCGGATGACCAGGCTGCCTTCCTGATAGATGAGAAAAGCGCCCTTCTGCTCGTTGGCTACGCCTTCAATGGCGCGCCAAAGTTGCAGCAGGTAATTCAAGTCCCATTGCAGTTCTTCCGCGTCGCGGCCGAGGCCGGCGGTGCGGATGATCAAGCCCATCTCGTCGGGGAGCTTGAGCTGATCCATCGTTTCTTTCAGATTCGAACGATCCTCGCCCTCGATCCGACGCGAG
>CAZHVZ010000066.1:3068-13773 GCA_964536245.1 uncultured Rhodocyclaceae bacterium | reverse complement strand
CATGCCTTGCGGTACTTGGAGTTGGTCCATGACGTCGCGCAACTCGGTGCGCTCATCGCCTTCGACACGGCGCGAAACACCGCCTCCGCGAGGGTTGTTGGGCATCAGGACGAGATAGCGGCCAGCCAGGGAAACGTAGGTGGTGAGGGCGGCGCCCTTGTTGCCCCGTTCGTCCTTGTCCACCTGGATAATGACTTCCTGGCCTTCTTTCAGGGCCTCGCTGATTTTTGCTCGGCCAACTTCGACACCGGGCTGGAAAAAGGAGCGAGACACTTCCTTGAACGGGAGAAAACCATGCCGCTCTGCGCCGTAGTCGACGAAGCAGGCTTCGAGGGAAGGCTCGATGCGAGTGATGATGCCTTTGTAAATATTGCTCTTGCGTTGTTCCTTGGCGGCGGATTCAATGTCGAGGTCAATCAGTTTCTGGCCATCGACAATGGCGACACGGAGTTCTTCCGCCTGTGTCGCATTGAAAAGCATGCGTTTCATTATTTTTGGGCTCCAGCGTACCCGGGCACGCGGCAACGAAACGCCCTTGCAGGCAGCGACAGCTTCAGTTTTCAGGTTGCGTCATGATTGCTTTTTCAGTGGCAACGGGTTAGTGAAATTCGCTGTGAAAACGGTTGTCGCGGGGTTTTTCAACGGCGCGACAGGTAAAAATCCTGCGACGGGCAATCCGTGCGTGCTTACGGTGGGCTAATCCATTAACATCGCTACTTGTGGTGAGCGAATTTAACCAGTTGTTTGCGTTGGTTTGGCTTGCGCAGTTGGCGCAAGTGAGTGGCCGGTGCCTGCCGTCGAGCGGTCGCTGGAAGCGAGGGCGGACGGTCTGATGGAGCGGTTCCTCTTGCAAATCGAGACGCAGAACACGGGCAGTATATTGGAAAAATGAATGTGACGGGTGCTAATTCAGTCTCTTATGTAGTGATCGGCGAAGACGAAGCCGGGCAGCGTCTGGACAACTTTTTGATCCGCCTGTGCAAGGGGGTTCCCAAGAGCCACCTGTACCGGATTTTGCGCAGCGGAGAAGTACGGGTTAATAGTGGCCGGGTGGATGCTACCTATCGTACCCGAGCCGGGGATACCCTCCGCATTCCGCCCATCCGTATCGCCCTGCGTCCGCAGATTGAAGTGGACGAGGTGGCCAAACAGCGGGTTGATTTGCCCATTCTCTATGAGGATGAGGCTCTTCTCGTGATCGACAAGCCGGAAGGGGTCGCCGTGCATGGCGGCAGCGGTGTCAGCTTCGGCGTCATTGAAGCCTTGCGCCGACAGCGTCCTCAGGCCAGGTTCCTGGAACTGGCCCACCGACTGGACCGGGAAACCTCGGGTATCTTGTTGGTCGGTAAAAAACGGTTGGCCCTGACTACCCTCCACGACATGTTCCGGGAACACGGGGCCGGGGCCGACAAGCGTTACCTGGTGCTGGTCAAGGGGCGCTGGATGAACAACACCCAGCATGTTCGACTACCTTTGCACAAATACCTGACCGAGGGCGGTGAACGCCGGGTCAGCGTGCAGGCCGAAGGCAAACCATGCCATACGGTGTTTCGCCTGCTGGGTCGCTGGCAGAACGTCAGCTTGCTGGAGGCCCAACTGAAAACCGGGCGTACCCATCAAATTCGTGTTCATCTCTCCCATCTCGGCTTCCCCATTCTGGGTGACGAAAAATATGGTGATTTTTCCCTGAACAAGGATCTGCGCCGGGGCAAACTCAAGCGCATGGCGCTTCATGCCTGGCGGATGGCCTTCCGGCACCCCTTGAGCGGAATGCCCCTGGAATTGACTTCCACGGTCCCGGAATCCCTGCTGACATTTATTGCTGAACTGGAGCAGCAGGAAAAACGGGAGTTTGCGGTCGAAAACCTTGAACATTTGCTGGCGCCGATGCTCTGACACGCTATGCAAACCTATTCGCTCATCGTTTTTGACTGGGATGGAACGCTGATGGATTCAGCGGCGGCCATCGTGCGGGCCATTCAGGCGGCCAGCGACGATCTTGGCCTGCCGATACCAAGCGAAGCGCGGGCGCGGCACGTCATCGGTCTGGGTTTGGCGGATGCCCTGCAACACGCCGTCCCCGAATTGTCCTCCGAACGCTACGGTGAAATGGTGGAACGCTACCGTCATCATTACCTGTCAGGTGATCACGGTCTGGTTCTTTTTCCCGGCATTGATGCCCTGATAGCCGATCTCTCCGACGCCGGCTATCTGCTGGCGGTGGCCACCGGCAAGAGCCGCATCGGACTCGACCGGGCTTTGGCCCATTCCGGGCTGGGCCCCCGCTTTCAGGCGTCCCGCTGCGCCGACGAGTGTTTTTCCAAGCCGCACCCGCAAATGTTGCACGAATTGATGGACGAGTTCGGGGTTGAGCCGGCCGCGACCTTGATGATCGGCGATACCAGCCACGATCTGCAAATGGCCGGCAATGCCGGAGTTGCCGCACTGGCCGTCACTTACGGAGCGCATAGTCATGACTATCTGGCCGAGCATGGACCGCTGGCCTGTCTGCATACGGTGACGGAGTTGGCCGAATGGTTGAAGGCGAATGCCTGATTTGCCCAGCCGAGTCCCTGGAGGACGGCGGACACGGGGTGCGTTTTGTGGTTGAGCGCTATGGTCGGGACACTCCTGCCTTTGTTATCCGTTTTCGCGGAAAAGTACATGGCTACCTGAATGAATGCGGCCATGTCCCTGCCCAGTTGGACTGGCAGCCCGGGGAGTTTTTCGATCAATCCAAGATATACTTGGTGTGCACCGTTCATGGTGCGCTTTATGCTCCTGATACGGGCCGCTGTTTGGGTGGCCGTTGTCAGGGAAAAGGGCTGAAGCCGATTCCGGTGGTCGAACGGGACGGTCAGGTCTACCTTATTACAGACAAGAAAAATGGATAATCCCCAAAGTAGCGAATCCCAGAATTCCCCGCCGGGTTGGGAGCGACAGACCCTGGAAAAACTGCTTTTTGCCGCGCTGGAAGAGCAAAAGGCCAGGCGGCGCTGGGGGATTGTTTTCAAGGCCTTGGGCTTTGTCTATTTAGTAGTGGTTCTCGTGGCAGTGGTCGATTGGGGGGCTACTGCCGCCCATGAAGACCGCCATACGGCCATGGTCCAGCTTAACGGCGTCATCGAGTCGAAAGGGGAGGCCACTGCCGAAAAGCTGATAGGTGCCTTGCAGACCGCTTTTGAGGAAAAGCACTCGGTCGGCGTGGTCTTGCGCATCAATAGTCCGGGCGGTAGTCCGGTCCAGTCCGGCATGGTGAACGACGAAATCAAGCGTTTGCGGGCCAAGTATCCGGACAAGCCTCTCTATGCGGTGGTCGAGGATTTGTGCGCTTCCGGCGGTTACTACGTGGCAGCGGCCGCCGACAAGATTTATGTGAACAAGGCCAGTGTGGTCGGTTCGATCGGCGTGTTGATGGATGGCTTCGGTTTTACCGGGACCATGGATAAGTTCGGTGTTGAACGGCGGCTGGTGACGGCCGGGGAGAACAAGGGGTTCCTTGATCCCTTTTCGCCCCAGGAGGCCAGGCAGAAAGCCCACGCTCAATCCATGCTCAACGATATCCACAAACAGTTCATTGATGTCGTGAAAACGGGGCGGGGCAAGCGTCTGAAGGAAACGTCCGATATGTTCTCAGGTTTGATGTGGACCGGCGCCCAAAGTATCGAGCTGGGTCTGGCCGACGATTACGGGACGGTGGATTCCGTGGCGCGGGATGTGCTCAAGGCGGAAAAGGTTCTCGATTATTCGATCAAGGACAACATCGCTGAGCGTTTCGCCAAGCGTTTGGGAGCCGGCGCCATGTCCGGCTTCTGGAACGGATTTTCGGAAAGTTACAGCGCCCGCTTGCGTTAATCAGGCCAGCAGGAGGAATACCGTTGGACGCCGCTCGAAATCGGGCGGCGTTTGGTTTTTCCAGGCTGCCACCGTGCGGGTCAGCACACTTTCGCCGGGTAATGTCAGGTCCGTGGCGACCGTCAGGCGGGTGGCCGGCTGGCAGGCCTTGAGGGTGGCCTCGAATAGCTGGCGGTTGCGGTATGGTGTTTCGATGAAGAGTTGGGTCTGTTTTTTCTTGCGGGACTCGCTTTCCAGTTCGCGTAGCGCTTTTTCCCTTTCACCCTCCTTGGCAGGCAGGTAGCCGTGAAAGGCGAAGCGTTGTCCATTCAGTCCCGAGGCCATCAGAGCCAGAAGCAGGGATGAAGGCCCGATCAGAGGTACCACCCGAATTCCCTCCTTTTGGGCCAGGGCTACCAGATCGGCTCCCGGGTCAGCGACGGCAGGGCATCCGGCCTCGGAAACCAGCCCGACATCGTGGCCGGCCAGCAGCGGCGATAAGAGCCGCTGCAATTCACTGGCCGGGGTGTGTTCGTTCAACTCCTCCAGCAGGAGTTCCTGAAGCGGTTTCTCGGTGCCAACCGCCTTGAGGAAGGCGCGGGCCGATTTGGCGTGTTCGACAACAAAGTGGGTGAGCGGGCGGACATGCTCAATGACTGTTTGCGGCAGAACGGCAGCGGGTTCGGTGGCACCAAGGGGGACCGGAATGAGGTAAAGGGTTCCCGTGGTCACAGCAGTTGCACTCCTTCCGTCCGCAACATGTCGCACAGGGCGATCAGGGGCAGGCCGATCAGGGCATTGGGGTCGGTGCCTTCCATGCGGGCCAGCAGGCTGATTCCCAGACCCTCGGATTTGGCAGCACCGGCACAGTTGTAGGGTTGTTCGCGGCGCAGGTAGCTGTCGATTTCGCGGTCGGTGAGTGTGCGGAAAGTGACCAGGGTGGGAACTCCCCGTATTTGTGTCTGGCCGGTCCGGGAGTTGTAGAGGCAGAGGCCTGTAAAGAAGTTGACGGTGTTGCCGGAAAGAAGACGTAACTGTTCAACGGCCTTTTCATGAGTGCCGGGTTTGCCAAAGACCTGCCCCGCCATGACGGCGACCTGATCACTGCCAATAATCAAGGCATCCGGATACTGCCCGGCAACGGCCTTTGCCTTGGCGTCGGACAGGCGCAGGGCCGTATTTTCGGGGGTCTCTTCCGGCAGCGGGGACTCGTCGGTTTGCGGATTGGCAATTTCAAACGGCAGGCCGAGGCGGTTCAGGAGTTCTCGGCGGTAGGGGGAGGTGGAGGCGAGGACGAGCAGTTTTTGTCGGTTGGGCATGATCCATGCGCCTCAAGAAGCCCAGGTCCGGGATTGTCGAGGCGTTCCTTGTTTTGACTTGAATGGCTAAAAATAATATCATTCAACGTTTATGTCGCAACAACTTGTGATCGATGGATTTGCTTTTACCCGGGAAGGTCGTGTTCTGGAAGGAACGCTGCCGGTTTCCAGGCTCGACCGTTTGCATGATTTGCTGACGGAGGTGTCCGGTGAGGTTGTCTATCGTTTGCAGGGAGTGCTCGGGGAAAGTTCTGAATCACTGCGTGGCCAGTGGCTGCTGCGGTTGGAAGTGAAAGGGCTGTTGCCGCTGGAGTGTCAGCGCTGCCTGAAGGCCATTCCTCACGAGTTGGCGGTGGAAAACCTGTTGCAACCGGTTCCCGAGGGTTCCGAGTTGTCTCAGGATGAGTTGGAAGATGATAGTCGGGATTTCCTGCCGTTGCCCATGGCCGGGACTCTTGATGTGGCGGAGCTGGTTGAGGATGAGATCCTTCTCTCCCTGCCGGTGGCGCCGCGACACCAAAGCTGTGGTTTGCCTGGTGCGGACGAAGCAGGGGAGCGGATTTCTCCGTTTGCTGCCTTGTCCGGACTTAAAGGCAGGCCGAATTGAATTTTTGATGGAGTAACAACATGGCTGTTCAACAAAACAAGAAGTCCCCTTCCAAGCGCGGCATGCACCGTGCCCACGATTTTCTGGTTGCCCCTCCCCTGGCTGTCGAATCGACCACCGGCGAGACGCACCTGCGTCATCATATCTCCCCGTCCGGTTTCTATCGCGGCAAGAAAGTGACCAAGGGCAAGGGCGAGTAATCGTTTCAGGCAAGGCAGGCAGTCCTTGAGGGGCTGCCTGCCTTTTCTTTTGCCATGACAACCCGCATCGCCATTGATTGCATGGGGGGGGACCACGGGCCGTCAGTGACGGTGCCTGCGGCCGTCCAGTTTCTCAGGGCGCATCCCGAGGCTTCCCTCATTCTGGTGGGGTTGGAGCGGGATGTTCGCGCCTGTCTGCAAGGTGTCGCCGAAAGTGATCGGCTGCGTATTGTCCACGCGACCGAAGTGGTCGGGATGGATGAATCGCCGACGCTCGCTCTGAAAAACAAAAAAAACTCTTCCATGCGGGTGGCGCTCAACCTGGTCAAGAGCGGTGAGGCCGACGCCAGTGTATCGGCAGGCAACACCGGTGCGCTGATGGCGATCTCCCGTTTTGTCCTGAAAATGCTGCCAGGTATTGAGCGTCCGGCCATTTGCGCCCCTCTGCCGACCATGGACGGGCATACTCACATGCTTGATCTGGGCGCCAATGTCGATTGCTCGCCGGAGCATTTGCACCAGTTTGGCATGATGGGCGCCATGCTGGTTTCGGCTCTGGAAGGCAAGGACCGCCCCCGGGTTGCCGTACTCAATATCGGCGAGGAAGAGATCAAGGGCAATGAAGTGGTCAAGGCGGCTGCCGAATTGCTAAGGAATTCCGGACTCAATTTCATTGGCAACATCGAGGGGGACGGTATTTTCCGGGGCGAGGCGGATGTCATCGTCTGTGACGGATTTGTCGGCAATGTAGCCCTCAAGACTTGCGAAGGTCTGGCGCAGATGCTTGGTTCATCGCTGCGTGACGAGTTCAAGCGGGGGCTGTTGACCAAGTTGGCGGCTTTGATCGCTCTGCCGGTTTTGTCCAATTTCAAAAAACGGTTTGACCACCGACGTTACAACGGCGCGGTGCTGCTCGGGCTGAAAGGTATTTCGGTAAAAAGCCATGGCTCCGCTGATATCCTGGCCTTTGGTAATGCCATTGGCCGGGCTTACGATGCGGCGGAAAATCGTGTGGTCGAGCGCATCGCCGAGCGTCTGGCGGGAATTTCCGTACCGGTTGCAGAAAGGGATGTTTCTTGAATTACTCGCGCATTGCCGGTACCGGCAGTTTTCTTCCCGGTCAGCCGGTCAGCAATGGCGATTTGGCCGGGCGGGGTATTGATACCAACGACGAATGGATCGTTACCCGGACAGGGATTCGCTCCCGGTACCTGGCTTCTCCCGGCACGACCTCCAGTGACCTGGCTTTCGAGGCTGCGCAGCGTGCGCTGGACATGGCAGGGATAACCGCCGCTGAACTTGATCTCATTATTGTTGCCACATCGACGCCGGATTTTATTTTTCCGAGCACGGCCTGTCTTCTGCAGGGCCGGCTGGGTAACAAGGGGGCGGCGGCTTTTGATGTGCAGGCCGTATGCAGTGGTTTTGCCTATGCTTTGAGCATTGCTGACAAGTTTATTGTTTCGGGGAGCCACAAAAAAGCCCTGGTGGTCGGTGCCGAAGTGTTTTCCCGAATTCTTGACTGGCAGGATCGCGGCACCTGTGTCCTGTTTGGCGACGGAGCCGGCGCCGTGGTTCTTGAAGCCAGCGAGCGACCGGGGATACTGGCCACGGCGCTGCATGCCGATGGCAGCCAGAACAGCATACTCAATGTGCCGGGGCAGGTCAGTGGCGGTCAGGTGATCGGTGATCCCTTTCTGCGCATGGATGGGCAAGCTGTGTTCAAATTTGCCGTTCGCGTGCTGGCTGACGTTGCCGAAGAAGTTTGCGATCTGGCCGGTGTGGCCAATACCGAGGTGGATTGGCTGATTCCCCACCAGGCCAATATTCGGATTATCGAAGCGACGGGCAAAAAACTGGGTCTGGATCGCCAGAAAGTCATCGTGACGGTGGACCGGCATGGCAATACGTCGGCTGCCTCGGTTCCCCTGGCACTCGATGAGGCGGTGCGGGATGGGCGTATCCGGCGCGGGCAAAAGATATTGCTGGAAGGTGTCGGTGGCGGGTTCACCTGGGGAGCAGCCCTTCTTGAATTCTGATGTGGAGACTGATTGATGGCATTTGCATTTGTTTTTCCGGGCCAGGGATCGCAAAGCGTAGGCATGATGGCTGCTTACGGCGATTCAATGATCGTACGTGACTGCTTTGAAGAAGCTTCGGCGGCGCTGGGAGATGACCTCTGGGCGATGGTCGCGGATGGTCCGACAGAACTGCTGACCCGGACCGTCAATACGCAACCGGTCATGCTCACCGCCGGCATTGCCGCCTGGCGTCTGTGGCTGGCCAAGGGCGGTAAATTGCCGGCGGTGGTGGCCGGGCACAGCCTGGGTGAGTATTCCGCTCTGGTGGCTGCCGGGGTCTTGTCGTTCCGGGATGCCGTACCGCTGGTTCGCCTGCGGGCTGCCGCCATGCAGGAAGCCGTACCGCTGGGGACCGGGGCCATGGCCGCAATTCTTGGCCTGGACGATGAGGGCATTCGTGCGGCCTGTGCCGAAGCTGCGCAAGCAGAGGTCGTGGAGCCGGTTAATTACAATGCCAAAGGTCAAACTGTCATCGCCGGCCACAAGGACGCCGTCGAGCGGGCCATGCTTGCCTGTAAAACCAGAGGAGCCAAGCTGGCCAAGGCCTTGCCGGTGTCGGCGCCCTTCCATTCTTCCCTGATTCGTCCGGCAGCAGACAAGCTGGCAGCTCGCCTCAATGAACTGACCCTGAATATTCCGCAAATTGCCGTCATCAATAATGTGGATGTGGCCATTCAGAATGATCCGGCAGCGATTCGCGATGCCCTGGTGCGCCAGGCCTACAACCCGGTGCGCTGGGTCGAGACTATTCAGAAAATGGCTGCCATGGGCGTAACGAGCGTCGCCGAATGCGGCCCCGGCAAAGTATTGGCCGGCCTGACCAAGCGTTGTGCCGATGGAGTGAACGGCATTGCCCTGGCTGATGAAGTGGCCATTGACAACAACCTGAATCTGGAATGAACACCATGTTGAACGGACAAGTTGCCCTCGTCACCGGTGCCACCCGTGGCATTGGCCGCGCCATTGCTCTTGAACTGGGGCGCTTGGGCGCTATCGTGGTCGGCACGGCAACCAGCGAAGAGGGGGCCGGCAAAATTGCTGCGTATCTGGATGAAGCGGGCGTGAAGGGCAAGAGCTTGGTCCTCGAAGTTCGCGATCCGGCCCAGGTAGATGCTGCCATTGCCGGGATCGACAAGGAGTTTGGTGCCGTCGCCATCTTGGTGAATAACGCCGGCATTACCCGTGACAATCTGGCCCTGCGCATGAAAGATGATGAGTGGGACGCAGTGATCGACACCAATCTCAAAGCCGTCTTTCGCCTCTCCAAAGCGGTCATGCGGGGCATGATGAAGGCCCGTCACGGTCGCATCATCAACATCACGTCGGTAGTCGGATATTCCGGCAATCCCGGGCAAGCCAACTATTGCGCGGCCAAGGCCGGGGTCGCCGGCATGAGCCGTTCCCTGGCGCGGGAGTTAGGGAGCCGTAACATTACGGTCAATTGTGTGGCACCGGGCTATATCGAAACCGACATGACTCATGTTCTCGATGACAAGCAGAAGGAAGCCATGCTGGCCAGCATTCCGCTGGGCCGGGGCGGCAAGCCTGAAGACGTGGCCGGTGCCGTGGCTTTTCTGGCTTCGCCGGCGGCAGCTTATGTTTCCGGAACGACCATTCACGTCAATGGCGGCATGTTCATGGATTGATTCCCGGTAGCGCCGGGTTTTGGTACACTTGCAAGGTTTTTTATACCCGTAGGGGGAAGGAGTTTTTTCAAATGGATAACATCGTAGAGCGCGTCAAGAAAATCGTTGCCGAACAACTCGGCGTGAACGAAGCTGACATCAAGAACGAGTCTTCCTTCGTGGATGATCTGGGCGCGGATTCGCTGGACACCGTCGAGTTGGTGATGGCACTGGAAGAAGAGTTCGAGTGCGAAATTCCCGACGAGCAGGCTGAAAAGATCACCACGGTCCAGCAGGCGGTTGATTTCATCCTCGCCAACAAAAAGTAATCCATTCTTCTGTTTTCCCGACGAGGCCGGCTTCCTAGCCGGCCTCGCGCCATCTGTTTTCGGAGATTACCTTGGCACGTCGCAGAGTAGTCATCACCGGCCTGGGCCTCATTTCCCCGGTCGGCAATAGCGTTGAAGAGGCCTGGCAGAACATCATCGCCGGCCGTTCCGGCATCGCCACGATCACCCGTTTCGATACCTCTGCCTTTCCGGTAAAGTTTGCCGGAGAGGTGAAAAATTTCGACATTACCCAATACATCTCCGCCAAGGATGCCCGCCGGATGGACAAGTTCATCCATTACGGCCTGGCAGCGGGCATTCAGGCCGTGCGTGATGCCGGCCTCGACCAGGAAGGGGCTGCCGATCCCGAGCGGGTTGGCGTCGCCATTGGTTCCGGTATCGGCGGTCTGCCGCTGATCGAGGAGACCAAGGATGACTACGGTGCTGCCGGTCCGCGCAAGATTTCCCCCTTCTTTGTGCCGGGTTCAATCATCAACATGATCTCCGGCAATCTGTCGATTGAATGCGGCTTCAAGGGGCCGAATCTTTCCATTGTCACGGCCTGTACGACCGGTACCCATTCCATCGGCGAAGCGGCCCGCATCATTGAGTATGGTGATGCTGACGTAATGGTCGCCGGCGGTTCCGAGGGGTGTGTATCGCCCTTGGGTCTGGGAGGCTTCTGTGCGGCGCGCGCTTTGTCCACCCGC
>CAZHVZ010000066.1:0-3058 GCA_964536245.1 uncultured Rhodocyclaceae bacterium | reverse complement strand
AACGGCCAGCCGCCCGTGGGATAAGGATCGGGATGGATTTGTCCTGGGTGAAGGAGCCGGTGTCCTGGTTCTGGAAGAGTACGAACACGCCAAGGCGCGGGGCGCTCGTATTTATGCCGAAGTTGCCGGTTATGGAATGAGTGCCGATGCCTACCACATTACCGCCCCGAACATGGACGGTCCCCGTCGCTCCATGGTCAACGCCTTGAAGAATGCCGGCGTCGGTCCTTCCGATGTGCAGTACCTCAATGCCCATGGCACGTCCACCCCTCTTGGCGACAAGAACGAGTCGGATGCCGTCAGTGCAGCCTTTGGCGAGGCCTCCAGAAACATCGTGGTCAATTCGACCAAGTCGATGACCGGCCACCTTCTGGGGGGCGCTGGCGGTATTGAGTCGCTGTTCACGGTTCTTGCCATCCACCACCAGATTTCGCCGCCGACCATCAATATCTTCAATCAGGATCCGGAGTGTGATCTTGATTATTGTGCCAACGTGGCGCGGCCGATGAAGATTGAGGTGGCGTTGAAGAACAACTTTGGTTTCGGCGGTACCAACGGGTCTCTGGTTTTCACGCGGATCTGATTTTCCTGACCGGGAAGCCAACGGTGCAGTTTCCGATGACCATCGGACTGCACCGTTCTCGCTTGTTGACCGTAATTTTGGCGCTCGTGCACGGAATGGCGGGTGTGGCAGTCTGGTTGCCGGACTGGCCTCTCGTATTGTCTCTTGGTTTGAGTTGTCTGGTGGCGTTTTCCGTGTCTTTTGCCTGGCGCCGTGCTCAACCGGCTTTCGGGCAGTTGCGACTATTCGCCGATGGCCGCATCCAGGTACAGATGATTGGGGCGGATGATTTTCTCAGTGCCCAACTCAGCCCCAGTGCTACGGTTTACCCTTGGCTCACGGTGTTTGCTCTGACCGTCGGAGGGAGTGTCAGGTATCCGGTGGTGTTGGTCGACAGCATTTCTCCGGAAGACTTTCGCCGCTTGCGTGTCTGGTTGCGCTGGAAGGCTGCGGCTAGCGGGAACGATAATGCGGACGTTGTTTGAGCACCGTGTTGCCGGCTTTTTTTGCCATCTTCGGGTAGTCCCTGGAGAAGTGCAGGCCGCGACTTTCCTTGCGCAGCATGGCGCAGCGGACAATCAGATCTGCCGTGACAACCAGGTTGCGTAATTCGATGAGATCGTGACTGACCCGGAAGTTGGCGTAAAACTCCTCGATTTCCCGCATCAGCAGGCGAATCCGGTGCTGGGCGCGTTTCAGTCGCTTGGTGGTGCGGACAATACCGACGTAGTCCCACATGAAGCGGCGCAATTCGTCCCAGTTGTGGGAGATCACCACTTCCTCATCGGCATCGGTGACGCGGCTTTCATCCCACTGGGGCAGGGGGGGAACCACGGAGGAGGGATAGTCGAGCATATGCTTGACGGCGGCTTCCGAAAATACCAGACATTCGAGCAGGGAGTTGGAGGCCAGCCGGTTGGCACCATGCAGCCCGGTACAAGAGGCTTCTCCGGCAACATAGAGGCCCGGCAGGTCGGTTTGTCCGTGCAGGTCGCTGATCAGGCCGCCGCAGGTGTAGTGTGCGGCGGGAACGACGGGAATGGGTTCGCAGGTAATGTCTATGCCCAGTTCCAGGCAGCGGGCGTGGATATTGGGGAAGTGTTGGCGGATGAACTCCTCACCCTTGTGAGAGATATCGAGAAAAACACAATCCAGACCGCGTTTCTTCATCTCGAAGTCAATGGCTCGGGCAACGATGTCGCGGGGCGCCAGTTCGCCCCGCTCGTCATGCTCCGGCATGAAGCGTGTACCATCCGGCAACTTGAGCAGTCCGCCTTCGCCGCGTACTGCTTCGGAAATGAGGAAGGACTTGGCCTGGGGGTGATAAAGACAGGTCGGGTGAAACTGGATGAACTCCATGTTGGCGACGCTGCATCCTGCGCGCCAGGCCATGGCAATGCCGTCACCGGTCGAGGTGTCGGGGTTGGTGGTGTACAGATAAACCTTGCCGGCCCCTCCCGTCGCAATCAGGGTATTGGGAGCGCCTACGGTCAACACTTCGCCACTCTGGTTGTTGAGGACATAGGCTCCGAAACAGCGGTTTTCGGCCAGGCCGAGTTTGCTTCCGCTAATCAGGTCAATGGCGATGTGATCTTCGAACACGGTGATGTTCGGGTGGGCACGCACCTTGCGGGTCAGCGTTTCCTGCACGGAAAATCCGGTGGCATCGGCAACATGGATGACCCGTCGTGCGCTATGTCCCCCTTCCCGGGTTAAGTGGTAACCCGAGGCATCCTGGGTGAAGGGGACGCCTTGCTCAATCAGCCATTCGATGGCGCGGCGGCCATTTTCGACAACAAACCGGGTGGCCTCTTCGTCATTCAGCCAGGCGCCGGCAATCAGCGTATCGCGAATGTGGGCTTCGATGGAGTCCTGGCTGTCGAGAACGGCGGCAATACCACCCTGCGCCCAGCCGGAGGCGCTGTCTTCGAGGCTGCGTTTGCTGATCAGGGCAACGCGGCGATGGTCGGCTAGACGCAAGGCGGCAGATTGTCCTGCCAGGCCGCTGCCGATAATGAGAACGTCAAAATTATGCACGGGCTCTTCTGTTGGAATTTGGTGATTTTTTCCGAATATAGCACGCAGCACGCACTTGTTTTCGTTACAGTTGGTCACAATATAGCCGTCACAGACCTGTTCCTTGTAAAAAAGGCTGGGCTATACTGGCAATATAACGACACAAACTAACCCTCAGGGAATGCAGTCAGGATGAGTGAGCGCGAGTTGGACCAGGTTCTGGTCGAAAGGGCGCAAGGTGGCGACAAGCAGGCCTTCGACCTATTGGTGAGCAAATACCAGCGCAAGCTGGGTCGTTTGCTGTCCCGTTTCATTCGTGACTCGGCAGAGGTGGAGGATGTGACCCAGGAAGCATTTATCAAGGCCTACCGGGCCTTGCCGGCTTTTCGCGGAGATAGCGCTTTTTACACCTGGCTCTATCGTATTGGCATTAACACTGCCAAAAACTATCTGGTTTCCCAGGGGCGTCGGGCACCGACC
>CAZHVZ010000065.1:9757-19935 GCA_964536245.1 uncultured Rhodocyclaceae bacterium | reverse complement strand
TTCGGCAGCCAGGGCACCGCCGGTATGCCCCCCCATGCCGTCGGCGACCACCGCCAGGGCCACGCCTCGCTGGCGGCCATGCGGCAGCAGTGCCACTCTATCCTGTTGTTCCTTGCGATCCCCCTGATGCTGGGCTACGCAGGCATCGATCTGTATCGCCATCTTTCCCCCGGATGCACAAGCTTAGCACAAAGCCCGCCCCATCAACCGGGGGAGATCACTCTGCATTCTGGTGAAAACGCTCGATAACAATATCGACAAATTCCGGAAACCCCTCTTCCCCCAAGCCCAGTTCTTCAAAGACAGCCTCTTGGGAAATACTCCATTCCGCATTCTCCACATGCTGCAAGCGGCAATAAATTTCAATCGCCACTTGCAGGATCGCCACCATCGACCGTGAAGCGTGAGATCCGATCCCGTTGATATCGTGATGGTTGCGCACGGCATCGCAAATAAAATCCGGCAAGCCCCAGTGGCGGGCCACAAGATAGCCGACAACGCTATGGTCGGCATTGAATTTTCGATCCTCCTCCGCCAGCACCGCCCATTGTCCGGAAACGCCAAAATTCATTTCCGTGCAATAGTTTGAAAAGCGCTGCATGAGAAGGGCCACACCGCAATCATGGAACAGGCCGGCGAGAAAGGCCTGATCCGGAAAGATATTGCATACGGCAATCCTCTCATCGGCAACCAGCATGGCCAGTTGAGCGATGGCCTGGGAACGCGCCCAAAAGGTCTCGTAGGCCAGACGGCTTTTCCCCTTGCCCTGGGTCGTACCAACCAGGGAGATGGCCTGCACCAGGTTATATGTCTGGCGAACCCCCACCGCCTGCAAGATTTCTTCAACCGTGTTGAAAGGCTGATGCTGTCGATAGGAAGCATTGGTGCAGGCCTTGAACAGCATTGCCGTAATGCCCGCATCCTGATTGATGACCCTGGACAACAGGCGGATATCGAATTCCTTGCGACTGACCAGTTTGCGCAACTCTTCAAGCACCCTCGGCTGAGCCGGGATTTTCACCCCCCGCTCCAGCAGGTGCTTCAGTTTTCCGGCCTCCGCTTCCGGCAAGGAACGGACCACTTCGGAAATCGGGGCTGGAGAAGCGTTAGTCATGGTCATTACAAAAGTTCATCAATCAATTCGATCCAGTGCCTCACCGGTAGGGCACTCCCTGCCTGCAAATGCACCAGGCAACCAACATTGGCCGTGGCGATGACGGTTGGTAGCCCGCCAGTCAGCGCTTCCAGCTTTCTATCCCGCAAGCGGCGAGAAATCTCCGCTTGCAATACTGAGTAGGTGCCCGCCGAGCCGCAGCACAGATGCGCCTCAGCCACTGGCACCAGTTCGTACCCGCTCTCCGTCAGCAGCCCTTCGATGACACCACGAATCTTCAGCCCGTGCTGCAAGGTACAGGGTGAATGAAACGCCAATTTGCCACGGTTTGCTTTGCGCTTGATCAAGAGAGCCGCCAATCGCCGATGCTCCGCCAGCAAAATCTCGCCGGGATCGCGGCAAAGTTCGCTGATCCGGGTTGCCTTGGCGGCATAGTCCGGGTCTTCACTCAAGGCGTGGCCATAGTCGCGCACCTGCACACCGCAAGCGGAGGCCGTAACCACAATGGCCTCGATACCGGTCTCGACCAGGGGCCACCAGGCGTCGATATTGCGCCGCATGTCCTGGCGGGCCGTTTCCTGATCATCCAGATGGAAGCGAAGCGCACCGCAGCATCCCGCCCCGGCGGCCTCGACCAGGGAAATCTCCAACGCGTCAAAGACCCGCATCGTGGCCGCATTGATCTCCGGAGCCAGCGAGGGCTGGACACAGCCGGCGAGAAGCACCATGCGCCGGGAATGCACATTTCTGTCCGGCCGTGCTCGGCTGCCCCCCGCTCCCTCAAGCGGCAGTTTGTCGGCCACGGCTGACGGCAGCAAGGGGCGCAACCACTGCCCGAGCTTGACCGCCGGGCCGAAGAGCCAGGGCCGGGTCATCCCCTCGCGCAGAGTATGGCGCAGCAAACGCTCTCTCGCCATTCTTGGCAAGCGATCGGTCAGGACCTGCCGGCCAATATCGAGGAGATTGCTGTATTGGACTCCGGATGGACAGGTGGTTTCACAAGAGCGGCAGGTCAGGCAACGGTCCAGATGAAGGCGCGTTTTCTCGGTTGCCGGCTGCCATTACAGCAGTTGCTTGATCAGGTAGATGCGGCCACCCGGGCCGTCCAGCTCGTCCCCTAAGAGTTGATAGGTCGGACAGGTCGCCGTACAGAAGCCACAGTGTACGCACTTGCGCAGGATCGCCTCGGCCTCCTTGCCTGCCGATGTGCCCACAATGAAATCTGCCAGACGGGTGTCCATTAAAGCTCCGCGTACAGTCGGCCAGGATTGAATATCCCCTGCGGATCGAAAACCTTTTTCACCCTGCGATGCAGAGCAAGAAGCGCCGGGGGCAAGGGGGAAAAGGCGCCCTCCAGGCAGCGCAAGGATTCCGGCGCCCGGAACAGGACGGCATGGCCGCCGGCGGCTTGAGCAAGCTGCCGGATCGCCGTCGGCGCCTCATCGGAGACCAGCCAGCGCTGACTTCCTTTCCACTCCAGCGCCAGTTTTCCGGGCAAATCCATCGGAGCAGCCGTAGCCGGAAGTGCCAGACGCCACAGACATGCGCCTTGAAAAGCAGCATGTTCGTGCTCCCGGACGGAACGCCAGAACGACCCGGCCTGATCGAGCGGCTGCCCACCGAGTTTTTTTTGCGCACCTTCGACAGCGGCCCGCGCTCCGGACAGACGTATGACCAGTCGGCCATCAAACCAGAAGGATGCAGAAAGCGGCAAGGGTTGTCCCGCCCAGCGGTTCAACTGGGTGATCGCCTCATCCTGCCCCATGTCAAAACTCAGCGTTTGCTCGGCCACCGGCTTGGGCAGCACCTTGAGCGTCATTTCCGCCAACCAGCCCAAGGTTCCCAGACTGCCGGCCAAGAGCCGCGACACATCATAGCCGGCAACATTTTTCATGACTTGACCACCAAAATTCAGCACCTGCCCCCGCCCGTCCACCAGTTTTACCCCCAGAACGAAATCCCGCACGGCGCCTGCTTGCTGCCGACGCGGCCCGGAAAGTCCGGCTGCCACACAGCCGCCGATGGTCGCTGCCCCGAAATGGGGCGGCTCGAAGGCCAGCATCTGCCCTTGTTCAGCCAGGACCGCATCGATCTCGCGCAAAGACGTGCCGCAGCGAGCAGTAAGATATAGCTCACTCGGTTCATAGGCCACGATGCCCCGATAGCCGGACACCTCCAGTAACTCTCCGGCCAGCATGCCACCCAGAAAATTCTTGCTGCCGCCTCCTTGAATGCGCAGAGGCACTGAAGTCTCCACCGCCTCCCGGATGCGCCCGAGCAGATCGTCCAGCGCCATCAGAAGCGCTCCAGTTCAGGGAATTTCAAATCCCCGTGATGCACATGCATGCGTCCGTATTCGGCACAACGATGCAGGCTGGGAACCGCCTTGCCGGGATTGAGCAAAGCGGCTTCATCAAACGCCCCTTTGAGGGCGTGAAAGAGGACCAGTTCGGGGGTCTGGTACTGCACGCACATCTGATTGATTTTCTCGATCCCGACTCCGTGCTCGCCCGTGATGGAACCTCCCAAGGCCACCGACAGCTCAAGTATTTCGGCCCCGAAAGCTTCCGCCCGCTCCCATTCGCCCGGCACCGAGGCGTCGTACATGATGAGTGGATGCAGGTTGCCATCTCCGGCATGAAATACATTGGCACAGCGCAGGCCGTATTTCTGCTCCATTCCGGCAACGGCTTGCAGCATTTCCGCCAGGCGCTTGCGGGGAATGGTGCCGTCCATGCAGTAATAGTCCGGGGTAATGCGGCCAACCGCCGGGAAGGCGGCCTTGCGGCCTGCCCAGAAGCGCAGCCGCTCCGCTTCCGACTGGGAGACCTTGATCGTTCGCGCCCCGCTGGCCTCAAGCACAGCGCACATGCGAAGGATCTCCTCTGCCACCTCGTCCGGCGTGCCATCCGCCTCACAGAGGAGAATCGCTTCCGCCGCCAAATCGTAGCCGGCCCTGACATAGGGCTCTACCGCAGCCGTGGCGGCCCTGTCCATCATTTCAAGACCGGCAGGAATGATTCCGGCAGCGATGATGGCGGCCACCGCCTCGCCCGCCTTGCCCACCTGGTCAAAAGAGGCCATGACTACCTGGGCCAACTCCGGTTTGGGAATCAATTTAACGGTCACTTCCGTCACCACCGCCAGCATCCCCTCTGAACCGATGAGCAGGGCGAGCAGATCATAGCCGGGGCTATCCGCTGCCGACGATCCTAGTTCAAGAATTTCGCCATCCATGGTGACGCAGCGAAGGCGCAGGATGTTATGAACGGTCAGACCATACTTGAGGCAATGGACGCCCCCCGAGTTTTCAGCCACGTTGCCCCCCAGGGTGCAGGCAATTTGCGAGGAGGGGTCCGGAGCGTAATACAGGCCATGGACTGCCGCCGCCTCGGAAACCGCCTGATTACGAACTCCCGGTTGAACAACGGCCAGGCAAGCCTCGGCATCGACCCGTAAAATCCTGTTCAAACGAGCCAGGGAAAGCACCACTCCCTGGGCATGAGGCATCGCGCCACCGGACAGCCCGGTTCCCGCCCCCCGTGCCACCACGGGCACCTCCAGTTGCCGGCAGATCCGCAGCACATCCTGCACCTGCCCTTCGTTTTCGGGAAGGCAGACAACCAGCGGCAAGGCACGAAAGGCAGTCAGTCCATCGCATTCATAGGGGCGCAGCTCCTCTTCATCATCGAGCAGGCAGTGGGCGGGCAAGACTGCCTTGAGCCGCTCCAGCAAGCGCTTTTTATCGGTCCTGAACTCGCGTTCCCGTTCTGCCATGGCTTCCTCCTGAGCAAGGCCCATTTTACGCCACCAGAATAGCCCGGAAGTCATTTACATTGGTAAAGGTCGGCCCGGTCACCAGCAAATCCTCCAGCGCCGAAAAAAACCCCCAGGCATCATTGCCGTCCAGCGCCTGCCGGACATCCACCCCGATCGCCGAAGCTCTGTGCAGGGTATCCGGGGCAACGCCGGCTCCCGCATTGTCCTCGCTGCCATCGATCCCATCGGTATCTGCCGCCAGCGCATAAACTCCCGGCAGCCCCGCCAGTGCCAAGCTCAAGCCCAGCAGGAATTCCGTGTTCCGTCCGCCCCGACCCTGGCCGCGCAAGGTAACCGTCGTCTCCCCCCCGGACAACAGCACGCAGGGCGGTTGAGCCGGCCAGCCATGCTGCCGGCAGGAACGGGCGACGCCGGCCATCAGCCGCCCCACCTCTCGCGCCTCGCCCTCCAGGGCATCACCCAGAATGACGGGCGTGACGCCAGCGGTCCTGGCCAGTTCTGCGGCACGCTTGAGCATTCCGACCGGACTGGCAACCATCCGATATTCGCTGCGGGCCAGACGAAAGTCGCCGGGCTTTGGCGTTTCCAGATCACCATTCTCCAGTTGCTGCCGGAGCCGGTCGGCGACGGCAATACCGTAGCGCTCGAGAATCTGCAGAGCTTGCCCGCAGGTACTGGGATCTCCCACGGTCGGTCCGGATGCGATGGTTGCCGGGTCATCCCCCGGCACATCGGAAATCGCCAGGGTCAAGACCGATGCCGGCCAGGCTGCGGCGGCCAACCGCCCGCCCTTGATGGCCGACAGGTGTTTGCGCACCACATTCATCTCCGTAATTGAAGCACCGCTTCTCAACAGCGAGGCGGTGATGGCCCGCTTTTCGCTCAAACTGACGCCCGCTGCCGGCGATGCCAGCAAGGCCGAGCCGCCACCGGAGATCAACGCGAGCACCAGATCGCCTTCCCTTAAACCGGTCACCCGTTCAAGAATGCGCACTGCAGCGGCCTCCCCTGCTGCATCGGGAACCGGATGGGCGGCCTCGATGATTTCGATGTGCCGGCAACTCACCCCATGCCCATAGCGCGTCACCACCAAGCCTTCGACACTCCCGGCGGGATAGTGCTTTTCCACGGCACGGGCCATGGCCGCCGACGCTTTTCCAGCCCCGACCACGAGCAAACGCCCTTTTCTGTCAGGCAGGTGCCCGGCCAGACAGACAGACGGGTCGGCTGCCGCAATGGCTGCATCGAATAACCGGCGAAGAAACGCTCTTTCACTCATTCGCACACCTATTGATTTCGATCAAGAGGAACTCGTTCAAATTAACTAGACTAATGTGACTACAACCTTAGGCAAACACCATGTCTTCAACCGACCTCTTTAGCTGGTCCCCTGACTATAACGTAGGGATACAGGAAGTGGACGAACAGCATCAGGTTCTCGTTTCCCTTCTCAACCAGTTGCATGAAGCAATCCGCGAACACCATGGGAAAGCCACTTCCAGGGAAATTCTGGATCGTCTGGCGGAATACACGCGCACCCATTTTCTCCTCGAAGAAAGCTTGATGCGCCTGACCAACTATCCCGGTTTTGAAATCCACAAGGGGCAGCACGAAGAGCTGATCAAACAGGTGATGGATCTCCAGCACAAACTGGACAATGAAGGCGCCACCATCACCTTTGAGTTGCTCCATTTCCTGAAAGTCTGGCTCACTCAGCACATCAACGAAAGCGACAAGCGTTTCGGTGCCTTTTTCCAGTCGGCGGGGCTGACCAAGTATGCAACCTGGAGCAAGGAAGTGGAAACCACCATGCAGAAAAAGAAGTGGTGGTGGAAATTCTGGTAGACCGACGGATCAGTATTTCCCGGCCATCCAGGCAAGGCCTTCTTCCGTTCCCGCCTTGGGCTTGTATTCACAGCCAACCCAGCCCTCGTAAGCGAGTTCGTCCAGGCGGCGGAAAATAAAGGGGTAGTTGATTTCACCTGTACCCGGCTCATTTCGTCCGGGGTTATCGGCAATCTGGATATGGCCGATCCGGGGCAAGTGCTTCTCCAGGGTCCGCATCAAATCCCCGGCCATTATCTGGGCATGGTAAAGGTCCAGTTGCACCCGGACATTCGGGCGGTCAATCTCCTTCAGGAGCACGAAGGCCTTGGACGGAGTATCCAGCCAGTATCCCGGCATATCCACCCGGCTGTTGATCGGTTCGATCATCACCTGCCTTCCCGTTTCGGCAAAGCGATCGGCACAGTAGCGCAAATTTTCCACATAGGTATCCCGAATCAGCGCCTCGGGCAAGCTTGAACCGGGAAGCCCGGCCAGGCAATGCAGCCGGCTGCAATTCAGAGCCAAGGCGTAGGAGCTGGCTTGCTCAACACTGGCCCTGAACTCCTCTTGCCGCTCCGGCAGGCAGGCCAGGCCGCGATCCCCCGCCGCCCAGTCGCCGGCGGGCAGATTGAAGAGAACCAGTTCCAGTCCGCCTGCTGCCAGCCACGAAGCCACATCCTGCTCCGAATACTCGTAGGGAGACATGAATTCCACCCCACCAAAACCGGCAGAAGCAGCCCGGGAAAAGCGCTCGGGAAAGGGCACATCCGTAAAGAGGAAACTCAGGTTGGCACAAAACTTTGGCATCTCGACGGCAGCAGGATGAAATTGGCGGCAAGTATAATCGCCCTCAACAAAACCGATAAGCATCGAGGAGTCAGCATGGAAGAACGCAAGGGCAACCGCCTTTCCAAGATCGTCACACGCACCGGCGATGCCGGTACGACAGGCCTTGGCGATGGTTCACGCACCACCAAGGACAGTCTGCGCATCGACGCCATCGGCGAGGTTGATGAACTCAATTCCAGTCTCGGCGTACTGCTTTGCGAGACCTTGCCGGATGACCTGCGGCGGGCACTGATCGATATTCAGCACGACCTGTTCGACCTCGGTGGCGAACTCTGCCTGCCCGGCATGGCAATCATCAAGGATACCCAGGTCGCACGCCTGGAGGAACTGGCCGAGCATTTCAATGCCGACCTGCCCATGCTCAAGGAATTCATCCTGCCCGGCGGCACCCGGGCTGCTGCGCTGGCCCATTTGAGCCGTACCGTCTGCCGGCGGGTCGAGCGTTGCATGGTCCGCCTGCACAACGCCGAACCTCTGTCCGATGCCAGCCGTCGCTACATCAACCGGCTCTCCGATCTGCTCTTCATCCTTGGCCGCAGCCTCAACCGCTCTGGCGGTCAGGGAGATGTCCTCTGGCAGAAAGCAAAAAACGCGGCCTGAGCCGCGCTTTTCAATAACGAGGGCGCTTTGCCTTAAAGCTTGCCCTCGACCCAAGCCGGTACGGAAGCCAGCGCCAGCGCCAGGTTTTCCGGTTGCGTTCCCCCGGCCTGCGCCATGTCGGGGCGACCGCCCCCTTTGCCACCGACCTGCAAGGCCACCATATTGACCAATTCACCGGCCTTGACCTTGCCCGTCAGGTCAGCGGTCACACCGGCAATCAGGGTCACCTTGCCATCGGCCACCGAAGCCAGGACCACGGCGGCGCTCTTGAGCTTGTCCTTGAGCTTGTCCATGGTTTCGCGCAGGGCGTTGATATCGGCACCTTCCAGCGCCACCGCCAGGACTTTGGCGTCCTTGACGACAACCGCCTGGCTGACCATGTCATCGCCCTGAGCGGAAGCCAGCTTGCCCTTCAAGGCCGCCAGTTCACGTTCCAGCCGGCGTACTTGATCGAGAACGGCTGCCACCCGGGCCGGCACATCCTTGGGTAGAACCTTCAGCGTTCCAGCCACACCACCGAGGGCCGTTTCCATGCCTTGCATGTAGGCCAGGGCATTGTCCCCGGTCACCGCTTCCACCCGGCGCACACCGGCGGCGACCCCTCCTTCGGCCACAACGCTGAACAAGCCTATGTCGCCGGTACGGCCGACGTGTGTTCCACCGCACAGCTCGCGGGAAGAGCCAATGTCCAGCACGCGCACGCTGTCGCCGTACTTTTCACCGAAGAGCATCATGGCTCCAAGCTTCTGGGCCTCGACAATGGGCAGAACCCGGCATTCGCACGCGTTATTGGCCAGAATTTCGGCATTGACGATGTTTTCGACGCGGCGGATTTCCTCGTTGGTCATCGGCTGGTTATGGACAAAATCAAAGCGGGTCTTGTCGGCATCAACCTGGGACCCCTTCTGCTGAACATGGTCACCGAGCACTTCCCGCAAAGCCTTGTGCAGCAGATGGGTGGCCGAGTGGTTGCGCATGATGCGGGTGCGCGCCAGAACATCCACCCTGGCATTCACACCATTGCCAACGGTCAGGGTACCGGTCTTCACCACTCCGTGATGGCCGAAAACGGTAGCCTGGATTTTCTGGGTATCCTCCACGGCAAAAATGCCATGCACCGAGTGCAACGCCCCATGATCGCCAACCTGACCACCTGATTCCGCATAGAAGGGCGTGTTGTCGAGAACCACCACACCAATGTCACCTTCGTGCAATTGATTGACGGGTCCGCCATCCTTGTAGAGGGCCAGGACGTTGCTCTTGAACTCCAGAACGTCGTAACCGTGGAACGCAGTAGCCGGGCCGTCGTACTCCAGATTGGCGGCCATCTTGAACTTGCCGGCGGTGCGGGCTTGTTCCTTCTGACGAGCCATGGCGGCATCGAAAGCGGCGGCATCGACG
Organism: uncultured Rhodocyclaceae bacterium; assembly: GCA_964536245.1. GTDB lineage: Bacteria > Pseudomonadota > Gammaproteobacteria > Burkholderiales > Rhodocyclaceae > CAZHVZ01. The sequence goes on along the minus strand of CAZHVZ010000065.1, from coordinate 10,364 downwards.
GTGATCTTGTGCTCGCGGCAGATATCCTGGGTCAGATCGAGGGGGAAGCCATAAGTATCGTGCAACTTGAAAGCGGTATCCCCATTGAATACTCCCCCCGCCGCCAGGACCCTCAGTACCCCTTCGAGGATGGCCAAGCCAAGCTCGATGGTCTCGAAAAAGCGGTCCTCTTCCTGCTTGAGGGTCGCCATGATGCGGGATTGATGCTGGACCAGCTCCGGGTAGGCAGCCCCCATCTCGGCCACCAGATCCGGCACCATCTTGTGGAAGAAAGCCGCCCGGGCGCCCAGTTTGTAGCCGTGACGGATGGCACGGCGGATAATGCGCCGCAAGACATAGCCACGCCCTTCGTTGCCGGGAATGACCCCGTCGGCAAGGAGGAAAGAGCAGGCTCGGATATGGTCGGCCAGCACCTTGAGAGAGGGGCTGTTCAGATCGGCACCGGAGGTTTCCCGGGCGGCGGCGGCGATCAGGGTCTGAAAGAGATCGATTTCATAGTTGGCATGGACATGTTGCAGCACGGCGGAGATCCGCTCCAGCCCCATGCCGGTATCGACGGAGGGCTTGGGCAGCGGGTGCATGACGCCGGCTTCGTCGCGGTTGTACT
>CAZHVZ010000065.1:1772-9747 GCA_964536245.1 uncultured Rhodocyclaceae bacterium | reverse complement strand
CCGTCTTCCTCCGGAGATCCCGGAGGGCCGCCCCAGTGCTGCTCGCCGTGGTCGTAGAAAATCTCGGTGCACGGGCCGCAGGGTCCGGTATCGCCCATCATCCAGAAATTGTCGGAAGCATAGCGGCTGCCCTTGTTATCGCCGATGCGGATAACCCGCTCGACCGGCACGCCGATCTCCTTGGTCCAGATATCGTAGGCCTCGTCGTCTTCGGCATAGACGGTTACCGTCAGCTTGTCCTTGGGTAACTTGTACACCTCGGTGAGCAGCTCCCAGGCGTACTTGATGGCATCGCGCTTGAAGTAATCACCAAAACTGAAATTGCCCAGCATTTCGAAGAAGGTGTGGTGACGGGCGGTGTAGCCCACGTTTTCCAGATCGTTATGCTTGCCGCCGGCGCGCACGCACTTCTGGGAAGTGGTGGCACGGTGATAGGGGCGCTTGTCGAAGCCGAGGAAGACATCCTTGAACTGATTCATCCCGGCGTTGGTAAACAACAAGGTCGGGTCCTCATGCGGCACCAGGGAACTGGAAGCCACAATCTGGTGGCCCTTGGAAGCAAAGAAGTCGAGGAACTGCTGGCGGATTTCGGAGCTTTTCATAAGCTGGCGGCCTCAAAGGCTGGATTCGAAACCTTCGATTTTAAAAGAAAAACCCGCCAGCAGGCGGGTTCTTCGTCAGCGAAAAGAACGCTCAGTGCTTGCGCTGAGGACGATCCTTTTTGCCGTCATGATTGAAGTCGTGCTGCCGATCATGCTTCTCCCGCTCGATCTTGCGACTTTGCACATTCTGGGCATGCTCGATCCTGCGGCGCTCCTGTCCGGTCACCACGCCATCTGCCTTGGCCTTGTTTTCCATTTTTTGCACATGCTGCTGCCCCCGCTCCAGGCGAGCCGCTTCTTTCTGGGTCAGCGACCCGGACTGACGCCCCTGTTGAATGCGGGCCTCCTGGTTGGCCTGGCGTTGATCGATATTCGGCGTGTTGGTTTGCGCAAACGCCAGCAGCGGGGCGGACAGACACAGGCCAAGAAACAGGTTGCGCGTTGCTTTCATGATCGTCTCCTCGGTTGTTTTAGGGGCAAGTCCCATGGCTGAATTAACGCACAAGCGACTGAAAAGTTCTGCAAGCAGTTGTAAAGCAATGTTTCAGGAGGCGGAAAACAGATCCAGCCGATCGGTAAACAAAGCCCGGCATCCGGCTTGCCAGCAGCTTGCCGCAAGATTTTCGTCGTTAACGGTATAGGCCGCCAGCGGCACCCCGGCACGGACAATATCCATCGCCAGCTTACTCGACAAATCAGCGGCTGAAACGTGCAAAGCGAAAGCATCGACCTGCTCCAAGCGCCTGCTCCAATCGACGGGAATTGACTCCAGGAGCAAAGCTCGCGGCAGTGTCGGAACCATTTGTCGCACGACGAGAAGAGCCGCTTCCGAGAAGGAGGAAAGCACCACGGGCAGGGCCGACGGCCATACGGCCTGTACCGTTTCGGCCACCAACCCGGCTGTTTCCGCCTCGTACCCGGCCGTCGGCTTGATTTCCACATTGGCGGCCAGGCCCAGCCGGACACAAAGGTCCAGCGCCTCCTGCAATCGCGGAACGGATTCGCCGCGCCAAGCCTTGTGAAACTTTCCCCCGGCATCGAGTACCGAGAGGTTATGCCAGGTTGTTTGGGCAACCCGGCCACTGCCGCTGGTCGTGCGATCCAGGGTTTCATCATGGATGAGAACCGGCACACCATCTGCCGTCAGCATGACATCAAACTCGACCGCGCGAAAACCCATCCGCGCAGCAAGCCGAATGCCGGCCAGGGTATTTTCCGGGGCCAGCCCGCCGCCGCCGCGATGGGCAATCCAGCGCGGCAGCGGGTAATCCATCAGAAGGGAAGCGCCTTTTTCAGGCCGGGTTTGGCGCCGAGCACGGCATTCCCCCGCTGTACGGCAGTATCAAGAGCTGCCTTGGCCGGTTTTTTGTCGGACCATACCGCTTCCAGTTCCTCGTCAAGAATCTGGCGGACCTGCTGGATTCCGGAAAGGCGCAGCGGATGGGTCGAGCCCTCCCCCTTCAACTGGGCATAGGCAACCTCAAGGGAGCGATCCGTATCCTTGAGCAGCTTGCTCTTGGCCGCGCTACGGGCCGCCGCCGTCAAAGGCAGGACGCCGTGATCGCGAACCAGGGCGATCTGCTGCTCCGGCGACAACAAGAACTCGACAAACCTGGCCGCCAGCTTGTACTCGGCCGGCTTGTGCCCGGCACCGGCCCAGAGCGAGGCGCCATCCGCCAAAGTGTGCTGCCGCCCACCATAAACGTCATCGTGGTGCGGCAGAGGCGCCACGCCCAGCTCGACCCCCTTGGCTTCCCGGAACTCGGTATGGGCCCAGGCATTGGTGGTAATCATTGCGCACTCGCCATCCTCGAATTTCTTATCGGCTTCATTGGTGCGCCCGAAGCTCTTGAAGAAATTGGCTTTTTGCCAGGTAGCCATCATCGCCACATGCTTGACCTGAGGCAGACCGTTGAAGGCCAGCTCTCCCTTGGCAGTAGCCACCTTTTCGCCGGAAAGCGCACTGACGTTGTCGATATGTACCCAGGTCGGATAAGAGGTGGTGTAGGGACAGGTGTAGCCCGCATCCTGTAGTTTGTCGAGCACCCCCTGCATTTCGAACCAGGTTGCCGGCGGGCGATCGGGGTCCAGCCTGGCCTTGCGGAAAGCGTTCTTGTTATAGAAGAGGACCGGTGTTGAATAGGCTACCGGCAAGCCAACCAGCCGGCCTTTTTCATCACTCACGCCAGCTCTCAAATCACCGGAAAGAGTTGCCGCATTGAACGGCAGCTTGGCATCGCTCATCAACTGGTGGATAGGCTTGACATTCCCCTTGGCTGACAACAGCTCCGGAACACTGGCCCGGCGAATGATGCTGAGAACAGCCGGTTTGTCGCTCTTGCCGGAGCGGACCAGGTTAATGGTGCCGTCTTTGGAATTTTTGTTGAATTGCTCAAGCATGGTTTGCAGGTGCTCTTCACCTTCCTTGCCAAACTCGTGGGACAGCTCGATCTCGACCTTGCCGCTGGCCGGAGCAGCCGCCTCCGGTTTGCTTGCCGGCTTGGCTGGTTTGGCAGCCTGGGCGGATACGGCGAAAACCAGACCAAAGGCAACAAACAGCGGGCGCACCTGATGCTTCATAAACAACTCCACGAATACAAGAATGAGGGTTCCGATTATATCCCCCCTTGCGCCATCGGCAGCGCAGGCGGATAATGACATCAGACTTGGAGCGGCCATAATGAACCGATATCAACGCATTCTGCTTGCTCTCGCTGTCGCCAACGGCCTGTTGATCCTGCTTTTCCCGCCGTTCAACAGTGTGCCGTTATCGAAGGGGGCGCTGGCAAGCTTTGACGGCTTTTATCCTCTCTTTTCCCAGCTTGGACTCAAGCCGCTCAACCGGGAACTCCTGAGCCTGGTATTGACGCTCCTTGGCGCCAACGCCCTTGCCGCCTGGCTGGCCCTGCAACACCGGGGCGACGACGAAATTCCGCGCTTCCGCTACAGCCTCGGTATCGGCTGCTTCGCCCTGGTCAACCTCGCCGTTGTTCTTCTATTCCCGCCTTTTGAACCGTACTCGAGTATTTCAAAAACGATTCCGGGCACTTTCGACAGCTTCTATTTCGCCTTCGGGCACCGCTCCCAGCGCGCCGTTTTCGGTGCACTCCTTTACCTGGAGTGCATGTTTGTGGTCATCAATGCCCTGACTCTCTGGCTGCTATTCAACGCCATTGAGCGCTCCGACAGCCGGAATGTCGATCGCAAAAATACCCAAGCAAACAACCCGCCGCCAAACCCTCCCGCCAGCCTGCTGGCGTCGCACGAATCCATCTCGCCCTACAAGCACCAGGCACCAAAACTTGATGCCTCGCAGCCGCTCTTCCCGCACGATGACAGACGCTGATTCCGCCTCGGACGCAGGCTTCGGGAAGGTGGCCGTTTTTTTCAGTTATGCGACAATGCGTACCATGCGTAAGTCGCTCACTCTTCTCTTCCTCCCCTTTTTCCTTCTGACCGGTTGCGACCAGGTCAATCAGCAATTGGGACTGGAAGACCTCGCCAAGAAAGAAGCCCGCTCCGAAGCCGAAGGCAAGGCCGTGGGCAGTGCCTGCCGCCAATCCGGTCGCGCCATTGAGGATTGCTACTCCATCTATGGCTGGCTGCCCAAGGCGGCCATCTATGCAGGCTGGCGGGAAATGGACGCCTACATGCGGGAAAACCAGCTGGAGACGGTGGCACCGCAGCTCCCGCCGCCGGAAGCTCCCGGCGCCAAAAAGAAAAAGAAGACGACCGAAGAGGCTTCCTCCGAAGCCAAACCTGCCTCCGACAACGCAGAAAAACCTGCCGAAAAACCCGTGGATAAACCCACAGCCAAGCCCCCGCAAACAGAAAAACCAACAGCCAAGCACTAAACACTATTCGTTCCAAAGGTGAGCCGAATGAAACTCCCTACCTATTTCACAGGAATTCGGGGCAAGCTGGTTGGGATATTTGTTGTTATCAAGGTAGTTCCCCTCATTCTGCTTGCCTGGTTTGCCTGGCATGCCACCCGACAGTTGGGGGACGATGTATCCATCAAGGCTGGCAGCATGGCTGACGCCATGCTTTCTACCATCGAATCAGTTGGGAAAACGGTTACCGATGACTCCATTCATGCGCTTGACCTACGCTCCAGAGAAGCCATCGAAGCGCTGACCACGGATACCGCTCTGCAAATAGCCTCTTTTCTCTATAGCCGAGACAAGGATATTCTGGCAGCGGCAAACACGCCTCCTTCAGAAGCCGGATTCCGGCAGTTTCTCCAAGAACACAATCGCCCTCTCTACCAGCACGGCAAATGGATTCTGGCTCCAGATGGCAAATCTTGGGTACCGGAAGTCCCGATCAAACAGGAAGCCAAGGTCACCCGTCCGATTCTTCCCGACAACGCAAAAGATTTCCACGCACGTCCGCCGGAATACCGGGGAGAAGCCGAACAACGCCCGCTCTATGTCGAAATGACTTATGTTGACCTTAACGGTCAGGAGAGAATTAAGGTTACCCGTGGCGAAATCACCGACCCCAAGCTAAAAAACATCTCCAATCGACACAACACGTTCGCCCACGCCGAAACCTACTTCCCGGCTCTCACCAAGTTGAAACCGGGCGAAATCTACGTTTCTGAAGTAGTTGGCACCTACGTCAAGCCCCATGTTATAGGCCTCTATACCCCGACCACACTGGGAAAAGCCGGAAAACCATTCGCTCCAGAACAATCGGCCTATGCCGGAACGGAGAACCCCGTAGGCAAGAGATTTCGGGGAATTGTGCGCTGGGCAACCCCATTGCTGCAAAATGGAAAGATCACCGGTTACATTACCTTGGCCTTGGATCACGATCATATCCGTCAATTCTCGGACCGCATCATGCCGACCGAGGAGCGCTACACCCCGATTTCCGACGCCATCAAGGGCAATTACGCCTTTCTCTGGGATTACAAGAGCCGATCTATTTCCCACCCCCGCGACTATTTTATTGTCGGCTACAACCCAGAAACCGGAAATCCGGAAACCCCCTGGATGGATGAAGAGTTGTACACCGAGTGGCAACAGAGCAACAAGCCTTCTCATGAGTTTTTGGCAGGCATTCCCTCTTTCCGCGACCAGAACCTGAAACGCAAACCAGCCAAGGAATTAGTAAAGGCCGGTACCGTCGCCCTAGACTGTCGCTATCTAAATTTTTCTCCCCAGTGCGACGGCTGGAATGCCGTTACCGAACACGGTGGATCTGGCTCCTTTGTCATTTTCTTTTCCGGCCTCTGGAAACTCACTACTGCTGCTGCCATTCCTTACTACACAGGGCAGTATGGGCAGTCCCCGCAGGGCTTCGGCTTCGTGACCATCGGAGCCAATGTGGATGAATTTCACAAGGCTGCCACGGAAACAGCTGGAAAAATCAACGTCTTGGTCGCAGAAAAAGACGTATCCCTCAAGAAACAGCGCAACGATATGCTCAGTCATATCAACGACAGCCTGTCCATGACGGCTATCGGTTTGTGGGGGTCGACCATTGTTATGGTTATTCTGGTTATTGCCATTGCCGTCTGGATGGCCAACTTCCTGACGGCCCGCATCACAGGAATGATTTCCGGAATTCATGGGTTCCAGCAAGGCAATCTGAACCGCCGTCTGGACACCTCCTCCACGGACGAGATGGGAGAATTGGCACGTTCCTTCAACAGCATGGCCGATTCGGTTGCCGAGTCTTTCAAACGACTGGAAGAAGCACGCGACAAGGCTGAAGAAGCCAACCTTATGAAATCCGAGTTTCTGGCCAGCATGTCCCATGAACTGCGCACTCCGCTCAACGGCATTCTCGGATTTTCGGAGCTTCTCCAGACTGAACTGGTCAACCCGACCCAGCAGGAATACGCAAAGGTAATTTACGATAGCGGCAAACATCTTCTGGAACTGGTCAACGAAGTCCTAGACCTTTCCAAGGTGGAGTCCGGGAAAATGGATTTCAACTACGACGACATCCCCCTCATCCGCTTTGTCGAAGACACTCTCGCTCTGTACAGGAGCACGGCCGAAAACAAAGGACTGACGGTCATTCTTGATCTGGGCGACGAGTTGCCTGACACTGTTCGTTCGGACCCTACCCGGCTGCGCCAGGTGTTCAACAACCTGCTCAGCAACGCCGTCAAATTTACCGAGCGAGGAAGTATCTGTATCGCAGTCACCGCATCGGAAAGCGAATTTTCTATTGCCGTGCGCGATACCGGCCCGGGCATTCCCCCAGAAGCCCAAGAACAGGTTTTTGAGAAATTCAAACAGCTCGAACATTTCCTCACCCGTTCCCACCAAGGGAGCGGACTCGGCCTTGCACTCGCCAAACAACTGGTTGAACACATGGGAGGACGCATCAGGCTAGAATCAGAACTCGGAGCCGGCTCTACTTTTACCGTATCCTTGCCACAGAAAGAATCAAATGTCTGAAAATCGCCTAGCCCTAGTCGTTGATGACAACCTGACGAATCGTATTCTGGCCCGTGCAATGCTCACCAAACTAGGATGGACGGTTGAGGACGTAGAAAATGGCGAAGCCGCTCTCCGTAAGGTAGGTGATGGTCTGAGCTACAAATTGATATTGCTCGACATCAGCATGCCAGGCCTGAGCGGCGAAGAAACATGCTCCCGGTTACGATCTCTTCCCTTGGGGAGTAACCTGCGAATCATCGCCTATACCGCCCACGCCTTTCCGGAAGAGCGTGTACGAATCCTGGCCGCAGGCTTCGACGATATTCTTATAAAGCCCATCAGTGGACAATCCTTGGCGCAAGTCATCGGCGATTGAATCACCGGCCCGCCCTCATCTGTGCGTGTCGAAAACGGCCTAGCGTATAATGCGGCCCCATGTCTGAAATCAATGCTTTAGCCGGAGACAGCACCGGCCCCGTAACCGTCAGCGAAACCGCCGAGTTGGTCGCCGACCTTACCTTTGCCGATCTTGGCCTGGCTCCGGAACTCCTGCGCGCCGTTACCGAGGAAGGCTATACCAAACCGACGCCCATCCAGGCCAAGGCGATCCCTCTGGTCGCCTCCGGTCAGGACATCATGGGCGGAGCCCAGACCGGCACCGGCAAAACCGCCGCCTTCACCCTGCCCATCCTGCAACGCCTGCTGCCCTTTGCCAGCAGCAGCCCGTCGCCGGCCAAACACCCGGTGCGCGCCCTGATTCTGGCGCCGACTCGCGAACTGGCGATCCAGGTTTTCGAGTCGGTCAAGACCTACAGCAAGCACGTTCCCCTGCGGGCCATGTGCGCCTATGGCGGTGTCGATATCCGCCCCCAGATCGAGGAATTGCGCAAGGGCGTTGAAATCCTGGTTGCCACGCCGGGCCGCCTGCTCGACCACGTCCAGCAACGGACGGTTGACCTCTCGGCGATCGAG
>CAZHVZ010000065.1:0-1762 GCA_964536245.1 uncultured Rhodocyclaceae bacterium | reverse complement strand
AGTGCATGCCCTGCTGATCGGCGGCGAGAGCATGAACGACCAGCGCGCCGTGCTGGAAAAGGGCGTGGACGTCCTCATCGCCACGCCGGGCCGCCTGCTGGACCTGTTCGACCGCGGGCGCATCCTGCTGGCCGACTGCAAGCTGCTGGTGATCGATGAAGCCGACCGCATGCTGGACATGGGGTTCATCCCGGACATCAAGCGCATCCTCAACATGCTGCCGGCGCAGCGCCAGAGCCTGCTCTTTTCGGCCACTTTCTCCGACGAAATCAAGCGCCTGGCCGATTCCATGCTGAAATCGCCGGTGCTGATCGAAGTGGCCCGCCGCAACCAGGTATCGGAAACCATCACCCATCGCGTCCACCCGGTCTCCGAGTATGCCAAGCGCTCCCTGCTCATTCGCCTGCTGAAATCGGGCGAAATCAGCCAGGCCATCGTTTTTGTCCGCACCAAGCAGGGCTGCTCCCGCCTGGCCCGCGAACTGCAACGGGCAGGCGTCCACGCCGAGGCCATCCACGGCGACAAGAGCCAGCTCGAACGCTTGAAGGCGCTGACCGAATTCAAGAACGGCACGGTGCCCATACTGGTTGCCACGGACGTGGCGGCTCGGGGGCTGGATGTGGACGATCTGCCCTACGTCATCAATTACGAACTGCCCCATGTGCCGGAAGACTACGTACACCGCATCGGCCGGACCGGCCGCGCCGGCAAGATGGGCAACGCCATCTCCCTGGTCAGCGCCCATGAGGTGGTTTACCTGATGGATATCGAGAAACTGATCAAGCGGCCCATTGAACAGATCGAAATCGCCGGTTTTGAGCCGGAAGCCGAATACGAATACCCGCCGGGCAACAAGAAAAAACGCAGCGCCCCGCCGCTCAAGGCGCCTCTCGCCCACAAGCCGGAACACCGGGCCGACCAGCGTTCGGACCATCGCCCGGATCACAAGTCGCCCCACCGTTCTCCGCGCAAGCCGTCGATGATTGCCGCGGATGGTTTTGATTTCAGCAAGCCGTATGAGGCGGCCCGGGGAGACATTCCCGATTCGCCCAAAGCACCGGCCAAAGTTGACCCACACAAGCCGAAAAAAATGGTCGCTGCGCTGCTCGGCGGCATTGGTCGTCGCCAAGCCTGAATCCTTTCCCGTTCTCACCGGAGTCCCCATGCCTCTCGACAATCTCGCCCCCGGCATCAAGGCCGCCGTGCTGGCCGAAGCCCTGCCCTACATCAAGCGTTTCCACGGCAAGACCATCGTCGTCAAGTACGGGGGCAATGCCATGACGGAAGAACACCTCAAGCATTGTTTCGCCCGTGACGTGGTTCTGCTCAAGCTGGTCGGGTTCAATATCGTTGTCGTGCATGGTGGCGGTCCGCAGATTGAAACCCTGTTGTCGAGAGTCGGCAAGAAGGGTGAGTTTGTTCAGGGTATGCGCGTCACCGATGCGGAAACCATGGAACTGGTGGAAATGGTCCTTGGCGGCCAGGTCAACAAGGACATCGTCAATCTCATCAACCAGCATGGCGGCAAGGCCGTCGGGCTGACCGGCAAGGATGGCAACTTCATCCGCGCCAAGAAACTGATGTTGGAAAACAAGGACATTCCCGGCGACCTGATCGATGTCGGCCAAGTGGGCGACATTACCCAGATCGACCCCTCGCTCATCGGCCTGCTTGATTCCGGCGCCTTCATACCGGTCATTGCTCCCATCGGTGTCGGCAAGAATGGCGAAACCTACAACATCAACGCCGACGTGGTCGCCGG
>CAZHVZ010000064.1:0-20254 GCA_964536245.1 uncultured Rhodocyclaceae bacterium | reverse complement strand
CCCGATGATCCAGCAGTGGGGGGGCGACGACTACGGTGTCATCAAGATGGCGGTCATTGCCGAAGTCAAAACCTATTTCCGTCCGGAATTCGTCAATCGCATCGACGAAGTGGTGGTCTTCCACGCCCTGGACGAAAAACACATCGCCGGCATTGCCAGAATCCAGCTCGGCTACCTGGAAAAACGCCTCGCCCAGCTGGAAATGGGGCTGGTGGTGGACGACAGTGCCCTGTCCGAACTCGCCCAGGCCGGCTTCGACCCGGTTTTCGGTGCGCGGCCGCTCAAGCGGGCCATCCAGCAGCAAATCGAAAACCCTCTGGCCAAGGCCATCCTGGAAGGCCGGTTCGGCCCCAAGGACAGCATCCGGGTCAGTTGCGACAACGGCATCATGCGCTTTGGCAAGGAATAGGGCGGTTTCACCAGGCCGGGGAGGGCGGGCTGCGGCCCACCTTCCCTAACAACCGGCCGGGGGTCTATGTGCTGGTAACATTCCCGACCTTGATCCCCTGTTGAGGCTGCTCTCATGCAAATCGCCGACCCCGCCCAGACCACCCTCCACAATGAAGTGGAACTGATGCTCGCCGAGTTGCCCTTCGACGGCGCCAGCGTTCTCGAACTGGGCTGCGGCAAGGCGGAAAAAACCCGCCAGCTCGCCGAAACCGGGCGGGTGAGGGAAATCGTTGCCCTGGAAGTGGATCGCATCCAGCATGGGTGCAATCTCCAGATCACCGACCTGCCCCAGGTGCATTTCCGCCACGGCGGGGCCGAAGCCATCCCGGCTGACGACAACAGCTTTGATATTGTTCTGCTCTTCAAATCCCTGCACCACGTTCCCATGGCGCACATGGACCAGGCGCTCAGCGAAATCGCCCGCGTGCTCAAGCCGGGCGGCCTGGCGTGGATTTCCGAGCCGGTCTATGCCGGCGACCTGAACGAGGTGTTCCGCCTGTTTCACGACGAAAAGATTGTGCGCGAAGCGGCCTTCGCCGCCATCTGCAAAGCGGTTGAAGATGGCCGCCTGGCCCTGAAAAAAGAGCTTTTCTTCAACACCCGCAGCTTCTTCGAGAATTTCGGGCAATTCGACCAGCGCATGATCCAGGTCACCCATAGCAACCACCAGCTCTCCCCCGAGCTTTACCAACAGGTGCGGGAAAAGTTCGAGTCCTACCTGACAGAAAACGGCGCCACCTTCCTCAATCCCCAGCGGGTGGATGTGCTGGTGAAAGCGTAGTGTAGTGAGTCTCCCGTGCTTTGGCAGAAACTAAGCCCGGCTAGGCGAAGAAAGGAAAAGCGGCGGCCAGGAAACCGCCGCTTGCGGTCTTGGCCGATTGGGCGACCTTAACCGTTGCCGAATGGCATCCAGCCCGAGGAGGATGGTTGCCGGCCATTCCTCCGGGAAGAAATGATCGGCACTTCCGCATAGCAGACCCGGCATTTCTTGTTGTCCTGCTCGCACATGGTCGGTGCCAGCCCCTTCTTTTGCAGTTGCACATACAACGACAAGGCCTCGTACCTCGGCAGCGGCGGGCTGGAAGAAACGGCGCTTTCCGCTGGGTGGCAGCTTGCGCAGTGGTCGGTAGTGGTCATTGATTTCCCCTTTTGCATCATCAAACAGTGCATATCGCCCACGCGATTGTGCGCTGCAATAATGACAAGATCGTTAGGGGAATATTGCTGTTTTCAGATTACTGCGGCCATTTTGGCAAGCTTGACGGGCCAGTCTGGCCAGCCGTTAGCAGAACAGGGGCGGGGTCTCGCGTTTTTGTGCCAGAGAGTTTGAATACTGCATTACAAGACCCCGAGATGGTGACGGCTCATCCACGGGTTGGCCAACAATCAATTCCCGGAATATCTCGCGCATGGTGCAACACTCTTGGCACCACGATACCATGCTCATTCGGAAAATAGAACAGGATATATGGAGTCGATGTTGGCCAACTCCGTAGGCCAGGAGCGAGTTCATTCCGCTCCCGCCCCATCAGCGGTTGATCAAGCAAGCTGATGGCCTCGGCTTCTATCTGGTCAAGCATCCGATCCGCCGCTGAAATGCTATCTTCGGCAACGTACATCCATGCTTCCAGCAAGTCATTCTCGGCACTTTCAGAATAGAAGACTTTTGCCATCAAACGGCTTTCGGCGATGTCCGGATTGCCCTGCCGCGCTCCTTGATGCTGGACATGTCGACCTCACGCACACGCCCGGCATTTATATCGGCAACCCCTTGGGCAATGTCGGCCTTGAGCGCCGACAAATTCGCGGCCTGAACACCTTGATAGGCTTCAAATAAGCGCAGTGCTTCCCGGATCACCTCACTGGCAGAGCTGTAGAGTCCCGATTCGACATGCTGGCGAACACGGTTTTCAAGTTCCGGGGGCAAAGATACATTGAGGGACATGGCAAACTCCAAAGCTATGGCAGAAATTGACATTTTATGCCATTTCTGCCAAAAATCCAGATAGAACCGAGTTGCCGCACCGGGCCGGGGAGCGTGGCGCGGGACTCATCCTTCTACATGTCTTGCAATGATGCATTTATGCTTTGGCGTAAGACCTGACCCCGGTGCGCTCCATGAGCAGAGCTAACCAACGACAAAAGGGGACAGACCACGGTTTTACTTTTCAACCAGAATAAACCGTGGTCTGTCCCCTATTTACTACGGTGGTTTCCTTGTTTTCTGAGGGAGTCCATATATGCCGGGTTAGCGGTTTTCATCGAGCTTGCTGAGTAGGAAGCTTGCAATGCTACCAACCATCTCAATAGTAGCCGTAGCTTCCGTGTTTGTAATCGAAGGCAACCAAGGTCGACCATGACCAGTACCTTCTTTGTTTCGGAGGCGGTTTATAGCGCAAGCAGTTTGAAACATTGCACGTTCAAGTGCTTTGGTTGGAGGCTCGCTCGGTTCTGCTGCCTGCTCAGGAACAGTAAGCCCGAGTGCCATGTAGGCTTGCCCAAGCAGAGCCTGAAAATTGGCTCCGCTTGAATATGAACCCCATTTGGTTTGAAGGATGTGTGCAGCGGTTGCCTCAAGAAGGTCTTTGCCAGTACCGGAAAGTAATGCTGCGTCTTGGGCGCCTTTTTGAGCACGACGCGCATATGCCTGAAGCGCTTGGGTTAACTCTCTGCCTTTTAGGCTTTCCAGAACTTTTGGCCGAATATCTCCGTCTCTAGAGAGTTCATAACCTTCGGCGTTGAAAGCGGAAATAGCATTCAGAATTGCTTCTGAACCAACAAAATTAGCCGATTGTTCTCGAAAACCTCCGCATGCTCGAACTTTGGATAGAAGTTGTTCAATGAGTTTTGAGCCAGCATTGGGATTGTTGTCGATTGCCCATGACAGGATTGCTCTAACTCTTTTGGCTTTTCCAATTACTTGACCTTGAGTTTTTGGGTCTGCCGACGTTAAGCCGGTTCGCCCAACGTAAAACTCAATGTCGGAGTGAGATGGCTCGCGATATTCTCCATTGGATTTCGAATCGTCTACGAGTTGTGCCAACGCAGCGATTATAGTGTCGGTAATTGGTAATGTCATATTTCTAAACCGCTAACGAAGCCGTAGAAAAACCTATTTCCTCAGTCGCTGCCGATTTCCGGCAGGATTTTTCCGCACGGAAAATATTTCAGGGACAGGTCTTGCAATGATGCATTTGTGCTGTAGCGCAAGATTTTACCCTAGCTTTCATAGCGTTCGAGCTAATATCACCATGTCACCGAAAAATGACATATGAATTTATTCGTTGCAACAAGAGATTATGGTTTTATTCATTTGGCAATTTCTTTCGTTTCTCAATGAGAGTAAAAACTCGATCGGCGATTTCTGTAAGAATTTCTGCTGATGGGTGGCCTGGAACAGGATTAGTTACCCGCTGCCCTGAGGATGGTTCTGAATAGACAAAGGCATCTTTAGTCAGGGCCTCACGCACTTCGCCTTGGAAACCACTTTTGCTAATGTTCCCGGCAATACGTATGCGAAGAAACCCAATAGTAAAGTGCTGAAATTTGGCGACCTGATGGAGATGAAAACGGTAGTTCGCCATAAGGACAGCAAAGACAACGCTCAATATCGCAACCGTGGCAAACACGATAGTATTAATGACATTGAATTGAAAATCTGATCGAAACAAGAAACCGATTCCGAGCGCGCTGCCGAGTACCGTATAAAGAGAAGCCAACAATATTTGAACAGACTTTTTTGAATGGTAGGTTACGTACTCTTTGCAGAAGTCGATAGCGTGATCTATCGTCTTTTTGCTCTGCTCGTCTGAGTCGATTGTCATTAGGCAAGACCTCTAACGTAAGTCGGTGGTATAAGCGTCCAATATCCCGACTCGTGTCCAATGTGCAGGAATACCGGACACCCCGAATTCACCGTGCGGCAATGGTTGTGCTGGTGTGAGCAGTAGAGAATCATGGGAACCCAAGGGTCAAACCGGACAATTTGCCATTGTACTAACAAAATCAATACTGCATAGCAAATTCAATCCCCCGAATTCCCCAGCCATCACCCCCGAACCAGCTGCCCGGCCGCCTCTCCAACACCAGCCGCCAATCCCGCCCTGACTCCGGCCCTGTCCTCGGGGCTGCGGTTCTGGCTCATCTTCCATTTGCCGGTCAGCTTCTGCACGGCGATTTCTATTCCCACCACCGCTTTGAGCTGGGCGGCAATGAAGTCCTCCGGGGCATCCTCGATCCGCCAGGGGTGGGGCTGGCTGGCTTCGTGGGTGTTGGTCAGTTGGGCCAGCAGGGGGCGCAAATAATCCGCGTCGTCGATGACTGTCAGCGTTCCCTGGGCTTCCACCACGGCGTAGTTCCAGGTGGGGACGGCCTTGCCGTGCTCCATTTTGGAGGGGTACCAGTTGGGGGTGATGTAGGCGTTGGGGCCGGTGAACATGGCCAGGGCCGGCACTTCCGGGCGGAATTGCCGCCATTGCGGGTTGGCGCGGGCCAGGTGGCCGCGCAGGGTGCCGTGCGGCGCGTCTTCCCTTGGGGCGGGGTCGTAGAGCAGGGGGAGCGGGCTGCTTTCCAGCCCTTCCGGGCCGAGAGTGACCAGGGTGGCCAGGGGGTGGCTGGCAATCAGTTGGGCGATGGTCTGCGGGTCTTCTTCCCGGAACAGGCTGGGTACGTACATGGCAATGTGTTTTCGTGGCGGGACGGCCATTGTAGCGGCAAGGAATGGGCCTAGAAACAGGGCAAAAAGCGGGGACTCGCCATGACGGGGGCAGCGGTTTAAAGTGATGCATCCATCACAAGCATGCGCCACGAACCATGAACGACATTGAACGGCATTTGGCCTGGCAACAGCTCCGCCACGATGAACTGGCCGCTCCGGATAGCTGGCTGGGGCTGATCGGCCTGGATTGGCTGGAGGCGGGAAGCAACGCCGTGGGCAGCGACCCCGCCTGCCTCGTTCGCCTGCCGGGCGGGCCGGGCCGCTTGGGCGAGCTGCGGGTGGAAGAGGGGGGCGTCCGCTGGCTGCCGGCCAGTGCCGGGCTGGTCACCGTGGAAGGCGGGCAAGCCATGGACGATGGCGTCTGGCGCCTGCGCAGCGATGCCGCCGGGGAAGCCAGCTGCCTGCGGTTGGGCGATCTGGAAATGTTCCTCATCGAGCGGGAGGGGCGCCTGGCGGTGCGCCTGCGGGACCGCAACTGGGGCGCCCGCAAGCCCTTGGCCGGGCTGGGCTATTTTCCCTTCGATCCGGCCTGGCGGGTAGCGGCGGATTGGCAGGAATTGCCGGCTCCGCTGGAAATGGCCGTGCCCAATGCCTCTGGCGACCTGATCACGATAACGGTCAGGCAGCAAGCCAGGTTCGCTGTGGCCGGCCAGGAAGTGAGCTTGCTGCCCATGGCGGTGAGCGAAGAAGAGGTTTTCTTCGTTTTCCGGGATCGGACCAGCGGCAAGGAAACCTACGGGGCCGGGCGTTTTCTCAAGGCGGCGCCGGCCAGGGATGGCAAAATCACCCTCGACTTCAACTATGCCTACAACCCGCCCTGTGCCTTTACCCCCTTTGCCACCTGCCCCTTGCCGCCGCCGGAGAACTGGCTGCCTTTCCCCGTCACGGCCGGAGAGAAAAAGCCGCTGGGCAAATAATCCACCGAGACTGGCGCCATGACTGAAAACCTTGACCGGCTGGCCATTTTCCTCCGTGACCTGGGGCGGGCGCTGCATATCAGCGGTATGCCGGCCCACGACCTGGAACGCCATCTGAACGCCATTGGCCGGCGTTTCGGGGTACGGGTGGATAGCTTTGCCGTGCTGACCATGCTCTCCCTCAACGTGGTGGCCGATAACGGCTACCAGCGGCTGGAAATGGTGCGCTTGCCTGTGTACGACTACAACATGGCGCGGCTGATCGCCCTGGAAGAGCTGATCCGTTCCCTCAACCACCTCGACGGGCTGCACCAGGCGGAAGAAGCCTTGCGGGAAATCATGGCCAAGCCGCCCCTGTGGGTGGGCTGGCCATATGTCCTGTTCGGCGCCTTGCTTTCCGCCTCTTTCGCCCTGCTGCTCGGTGGCGGCCTGGCGGAAATGCTGTGCGGCGGTCTGGTCGGCATTGCTTTCGTGGCTGCCCAGCAGTGGCTGTTGCGGATTCCCCAATTGGCACCGGCGGCGCCGGTGATTCTCGGCGCGCTGGCGGCAATCGCCGCCCAGGCCTTGCGCCTGCCGTTTCCCGAACAGGTGCCGTTCATTACCGCCGTCGCCGGGGTTGTTCTCCTGCTGCCCGGTTTTACCTTGACTGTGGCCATGTCGGAACTGGCCACCCAGAACCTGCTGGCCGGCACCGGAAGGCTGGCCGGGGCGGTGGTGCTGCTGTGCATGATGGGGGCCGGGCTGGCCATCGGCACCCAGACTGCCACCGAAATCGCCGTACTGCTTGGCTGGCCCCGGGTTTCAACAGTTCCCGCCGTTCCGGTCCCCTTGCCGGGGTGGGTCCTCTGGCCGGCGGTCGCCGTTCTGGGCTTTTCCTTGCTTGGTTTCTTGCAGGTTCCCCTGCGGTTTGCCCATGTTCTGGTCGGCGGCTGCCTGTTTTCCTGGGCGGTGTATGCGCTGGTCAGCGCCGTGCTCGGCAATCTCGTTGGCGCCTTTGCCGGCGCCCTGGCGGTGGCCGCTGCCGGGCACGCGTACAACGCCCTGACCGGCCAGCCGGACATCCTGCTCAAGATTCCCGGCCTGATTACCCTGGTCCCTGGCAGCATGGGCTTTCGCGGCGTGCACGCCTTGATGGAGAAGGACAGCATGGTCGGTATCGGCCTGATGACCGACATGCTGCTCACCGGCGCCGTGCTGGCCGTGGGCTTGCTTCTGGCGGACAACCTCGCCTCCCTGGTGCAGGGGCGGCGAGGGTTGTCGGGACAATGAAGGGGCTGACTCAGCCGGGTTCGGCCAGGGCCCCCAAAGCCTTTTCCAGGCTGCTCACCGTTTGTGCCGGATTGTGCAGCTTTTCCAGGCCGAACAGGCCGAGGCGGAAGGTCTTGAATTCGGCGGGTTCGTCGCACTGGAGGGGTACGCCGGCCGCCGTTTGCAGGCCGAGATTGAGGAATTTTTTTCCGGACTGGATCTCCGGGTCGGTGGTGTAGCTGACCACCACGCCGGGGGCCTGGAAGCCTTCCGCCGCCACGCTGGGGAAACCCTTGCCGACCAGCAACTGGCGCACCCGGCGCCCCAGCTCCAACTGTTCCTCGCGCACCTTGGCAAACCCGTAGGCTTCGGTTTCCAGCATGACATCGCGCAGGGCGGCCAGGGAATCGGTGGGCATGGTGGCGTGGTAGGCATGGCCGCCGTTTTCGAAGGCTTCCATGATCTGCAGCCACTTCTTGAGGTCGCAGGCGAAACTGGTGCTGGTGGTGGCCTCGATGCGCTCCCGCGCCCGCTCGCCGAGAACCACCAGGGCGCAGCAGGGGGTGCCGCTCCAGCCCTTTTGCGGAGCGCTGATCAGCACATCGACGGCATTCTCGGCCATGTCCACCCACACCGTGCCGGAGGCGATGCAATCGAGCACGAACAGGCCGCCAACGGCGCGTACCGCTTCGCCCACGGCCTTGATGTAGGCGTCGGGCAGCAGCATGCCGGAAGCGGTTTCGACATGGGGAGCAAAGACCACATCGGGTTTCTGCTGCTGAATGGCGGCAACCACTTCTTCAATGGGAGCCGGAGCAAAGGGCGCCTGGGCGCCGCTGCCCACCTGGCGGGCCTTGAGAACCGTCGCCTCGGCGGGAATCCGCCCCATCTCGAAAATCTGCGTCCAGCGGAAGCTGAACCAGCCGTTGCGGATGACCAGAACCTTCTTGTCGGTGGCGAATTGCCGGGCCACGGCTTCCATGCCGAAGGTGCCGCTGCCGGGAACGACGATGGCGGATTTGCCGTGATAGACGGACTTGAGGATGCGGGAGATGTCCCGCATGACGCCCTGAAAACGTTGGGACATATGGTTCAGGGCGCGGTCGGTATAAACCACAGAATATTCGAGCAGACCTTGAGGATCGGGTTGGGGTAGCAAAGCAGGCACGGTGTCTCTCCGGGTGTCTTGTTGGGCAAATAGGGCAAAGGCGAGAGCATAGCGCCAAGCTGGTCCTGTGTGCTACCGGTAAAGCTTCTGCAAGCAAGGCTTAACGAGCAGACTGATTGGATAGTGGGATAATCGCCTCATTTCCTGAACAGCAAGCCGCATACCATGCCAAGAGTCATCGTTGATCTGCCGGAATCCTTTGTTTTTTCAACCGAAATCACCATTTATGTGAATCACCTCAACTACGGCAACCATCTCGACAACTCAGCCCTGTTGTCCCTGGTGTCCGAAGCGCGGGTACGGTTTTTCAAGTCCATGGATTACACCGAGATGGATGTCGAAGGGGCGGGCATCATCGTGGCCGACGCTGCGGTGCAGTACAAGTCGGAAGCCTTTCATGGCGAAGTGCTGGTTTTTGAAATGGCTGCCCGGGATTTCAATAAATACGGCTGCGATCTGGTCTATCGCATCACGGAGCGGGAAACGGGCCGGATGGTGGCCTGTGGCAAAACCGGCATCCTCTTTTTTGACTACTCCTCACGTAAGCCGGTTGGCGCTCCGGCCGGGTTTCTGGCCAAGGTCGGGGGCTGACCGGTGAAGGTTTTCATGCGCTGGCCCACCTCGGACCGCAAGATGCTGACCATGCGCCCGATGCAGGCCGATGATGCCCCCCTGGTCAAGCGCTCCCTCGGCAAACTGTCGAAGGAAGCGCGACGCAACCGGTTTTTCTCCTCGTCCATCAAAATCTCTGACGAGCTGGTGGAAAGCCTCACCGACGTTGATCCGGGAGAAGAATTCGCCCTCGTCGTGCTGCATCCGGAAGGGGAGGAAGATGTCCCGATTGCCGGTGGTCGCTTTGTCCATACCGACGAACCGGGTTGCTGCGAATTCTCCCTGCTGGTCGGAGACGACTGGCAGGGGCAGGGCATCGGCAGCCGCTTGCTCAAGGTGCTGATCAAGGAGGCCCGCCGCCGGCGGTTGCAGAAAATGATCGGCTACGTTCTGGCGGACAACCGCAGCATGTTGATCCTGGCCCGGGAGAGGGGATTCGATATCCTGCCGAGCGGGGAAGGCGAAGCGATCAAGCTGGTCAGTCTCGATTTGCCGCCGTTGCCGGTGAGCGGCTGGCAGCGCCTGCTTGGCCGGCTGCGGCGGCCTCAAGCACAGAAGGCAAGGCCATGCTGATTCCCATTCGTTATGTGGAACCGGTCTTTCGCCCGCCCAGTGAAGCGGAATCGCTGATTTTGCCGGTTACTGACGGCTGTTCCTGGAACCGGTGCACCTTCTGCGAGATGTACACCGCGCCGCAAAAGAAATTCCGGGCGCGGGACGAAGACGAGGTACTGGAAAGCATACGCCAGACTGGCGAACGCTTCGGCGACCAGATTCGCCGGGTCTTTCTGGCCGATGGCGACGCCCTGGTCATGCCCACCCGCCGCCTGCTTGCCATCCTGCACGCCATCCGCAGCCACATGCCTGCCGTGCGGCGCATTTCCAGCTACTGCCTGCCCCGCAATCTGGGCAAAAAATCCCAGCAGGAAATCAACGATCTGGCCGCCGCCGGTTTGTCCATGGTCTATGTCGGGGCGGAATCCGGTGATGACGAGGTGTTGACCCATGTCCACAAGGGAGAAAGCTTTGCCACGACCTGCGATGCCCTGGACAAGCTTGGCGCAGCGGGCATCAAGCGTTCGGTGATGATTCTCAACGGCCTCGGCGGCAAGGCGCTCTCAGCCCGGCACGCGGTAAATTCCGCCCGCCTGGCCAACGCCGTGCAACCGGAATACCTGGCGACCCTGGTGGTCAGTTTTCCCAAGGGCGATGACCGCCTGCGAAAGGATTTTCCGGGATGGGAAGCCCTGAGCCAGCATGAACTGTTTGTCGAGATGGAGCACTTTCTCTCTGCCCTGGAACTGAAGCGCACGGTTTTTCGCAGTGACCATGCCTCCAACTGGCTCGTCCTCAAGGGCACCCTCGGCGCCGACAAGGAGCGCTTGCTGGCCGAGATCAGGCAGGCCATCGCTTCGCCTAGGGACGCCCGCCTGCGGCCTGCCTGGGCGCGGGGACTATAGCGGCTCCGTGGGACGGCTGTTTCGCCGACGCCCTGAGTCGAACCCAGGGAACTCGGCGGGACGGCGGAACAGGACGGTGGAACAAGGCAACGGCGATAGAGCGGGGGGGGCCGGCGAACCGGCGAGTAGTGGTCTACAGGCTTTTCCCCACCCGCAGCGCCGTCAGAATGGCCAGAGCCTGCAAAACGGCAATGCCAATCAACACCTGGCTGAACTGCCGGCCATCCATGAGTCCGCCAAAAACCAGGGGTGCCAGAGCGAGACCGGCATCCAGACCGGAGTAGACGAAGCCATAGACCCTGCCGAAAGCTGCCTGTCCGAAGCGGGAGGTGGCGGCCTTGCGCACCAGGAGGTCGCGGGAAGGCCCGGCAATGCCGGTGCAGAAGCCGATGGCGGTCATGAGCGGAAGAATGCTCCAGCCGGGCAGGCTGTTGCTGGCCAGGAGGATGGCCAGCAGGGCGGCGACGCCGAGAGCAAAGGCAATCAGCTTTTCGTGTTCTCCCTTTTTGGCCAGGAAGCCGCCGAGCAAGATGCCGCAAGCCCCTCCCAGCAGATAGGAGGAAAGGGCTGTTGCTGCGGTGGTCAGGGGCAGGCCGTAGAGGGCTTGCAGAATGGGCGTGGCGAAGTTCTGGATGGCCCCGAAGGCGGTGGTGATGAACAGGAAAAAAGCGAAGCACATCCACACCGCCGGCACACCGAGGTAGGCAAAGGTGCCGCCGTTGCCCGTGTCCTTGGGCTGGTCGTGGTAACCATCCGGATCAGCGATGGCTTCCCGCCGCCAGACGAGCAGGGCAAGGGCGAGCAGGGCTACCAGGCTGGCTGCCAGCCCTGCCGTGCGCCATCCGGCGGCGCTGGCAATGCCGGTCATGAATACCGGGGCCAGCGCCCAGCCCAGATTGCCCGACAAGCCATGGATGGAAAAGGCGTGTCCGAGGCGGGGCTGCGAGACATGGCGGTTCAGTACGGTGAAATCCGCCGGGTGGAAGACGCTGTTGCCCAGGCCTGCCAGGGCGGCAACGACCATCAAGGCGCCATAGCCGTTGGCAAAGTAGAGAACCACACCGGCCAGGGCGAAACAGGAAATGCCGGCCCCCAACACCCGTGCCGCACCCAGGCGATCAACGAGGAATCCGGCCATGGCCTGCCCGACCCCGGAAATGACGAAGAACAGGGTCATGGTGGCGCCAATGCCGGTGAAACTCAGGCCGAATTCGGCCATCAGCCAGGGAAAGAGCGGTGGCAGGAGGAGGTGGAAAAAGTGCGAAACGCCATGAGCAAAACCGATCAGGGAAATGGTTTCGAGATCACGTGTGGCGGGCGGCGGCAAAGTGGTGGCAGTCATGGAGGCAACCTTGTTGAGCGGTACAAGCGTAGTCTAGACCGAAGGGCATTGACTTAAACGCGATAACAGGACAACAATTATCGCAATGCTGACACACCTGCCCTTTGATCCCGTTCCCCGCCGAGCGCCGACCGTTGAAGAGCCGGTGACGGTGAATTTACGTCGCCCGCCGCCAGATGTGCGGGTGCCGTCCCACCACCACGATTGGGCGCAACTGGCGTATCCCTTGCGTGGCGGAATGCGCATCTCGGCCACCGGGATGACCTGGCTGGTGCCGGCTTTCCGGGCCGTCTGGATTCCACCGGGCATTGACCACGAGGTGGTCATGCTCGGTCAAGTCGAGCTGCGTACTGTCTATGTGGCGCCGGAAGTGGCTCCTCTCCCGCTTGACGTCTGCGCCGTGATTGAGGTGTCCGACCTGATGCGGGCCTTGATCGAGGCCATCAGCCATGTCGGCAAGGAAAAGGTGCGGCGCGACCTGATGATTCGCCTGCTGCTCGAAGAAATGCGCCAGGCGCCACCGCTGTCCCTCGGTCTGCCCTTGCCCACGGATCGCCGCCTGCAAGCCTTGTGCAGCGCCCTCATGGCAGACCCCGCTTCACCCTTGAGCCTCACTGAATGGGCAGATCGGGTCGGAGCCAGCGAGCGCACCCTGGCCCGGCTTTTTCAAGGCGAGCTGAAAATGAGTTTTGGTGCCTGGCGGCAGCAACTGCGCCTGGCCCGTGCCCTGGACCTGATTGGCCGAGGCCGCCCTTTCGGGCAAGTGG
Organism: uncultured Rhodocyclaceae bacterium; assembly: GCA_964536245.1. Lineage (GTDB taxonomy): Bacteria > Pseudomonadota > Gammaproteobacteria > Burkholderiales > Rhodocyclaceae > CAZHVZ01. The sequence goes on along the minus strand of CAZHVZ010000064.1, from coordinate 7,573 downwards.
CTGCCGAACTGGGCTACGCCAGCCCGGCAGCGTTCTCGGCCATGTTCAAGCGGGCTTTCGGGGTTTCCCCCAGCCGCTTCACCGAAGAGCGTAAAACTACTTGAGCAGCCCTTCGCTGGCCAGGGCTTCCTGCACCGCCGGGCGGGCCGCTACCCGTTTCTGGAAAGCAAGAATGGCTGGCCAGGGAGAAAGGTCGATATCGACCATCCGTGACCAGTTGAGTACCGTAAACAAATAGGCATCGGCCACGCAGAATCGGGTTCCGGTCAGGTAGTCCTTGCCTTCCAGCGCCTTGGCCACAAGTGCCAGGCGATTGGCAATCTGGGTGCGGGCAGCGGCTTTCCAGTCATCAGAAGCCGTCGGGCGGAAGAGGGGGCTGAAATTCTTGTGCAGTTCGGTGCCGATAAAGGTCAGCCATTCCTGCACCCGTGCCCGCTCCAGGGTGCCAGCCGGAGGCAGCAGGCCGGCAGCTGGCTGCTGGTCGGCCAGATACTGGACAATGGCCGGACCTTCGGTGAGCAGCTGGCCGTTATCCAGCTCGATGGCCGGCACGTAGCCCTTGGGATTGATGGTGTAGTAATCGGTGCCGTTCTCGGTCTGGTGGCTTTTCAGGTCGACTCGCACCAGGCCGTGGGGCAGGCCAAGTTCACACAGGACAATGTGCGGGGAAAGGGAACAGGCGCCGGGGCTGTAGTACAGTTTCATGATCAGCTCTTTCGTGAATGAGTGTGGTTAGATGGTATTGAACAATAAGGTTCCACCGTTTTCCGGATTTGGCCGGGCTGGCCGGCTGGTTTTATTGGTGGCGGCAGGGGTTTTCCTGGGCAGCTTGCATGCCGAAGAGAATGAAAACCAGCCGCCCGAGCCGGCAACCCGGTTTGCCCGCTCCATCCGGGCAAGCAGCCCGGACTTCATGGTGGTGACAGCCCATCCCCTGGCTACCGAGGCTGCCGCAGCCATGATCCGCGCCGGCGGTTCGGCGGTGGATGCCGCTGTGGCCGGGCAGATGGTCCTGACTCTGGTTGAGCCGCAATCTTCCGGTATTGGCGGCGGTGCGTTCCTCTTGCACTTCGACGGCCGCACGGTGCGCGCCTTTGATGGCCGGGAAACCGCTCCCATGGCGGTTGAAGAGAATTTGTTCCTGAAGGAGGACGGTTCTCCCATGCGTTTTCAGGATGCCGTGGTCGGAGGCAGGGCCGTAGGCGTTCCCGGCGTCTTGCGGCTGCTTGAACTGGCGCACCATCGTTATGGGCGCCTGCCCTGGGAATCCCTTTTCGCTCCTGCCATTCATCTGGCCGAGCAGGGTTTTCCCGTCAGTCCCCGTCTCCACGCCTTGCTGGAAAAGGGCAAAAACCAGATGGCCGATCCCACGGCACGGACCTATTTCTACCGGGAAGACGGCAGCCCCTGGCCCATCGGCCATCTTCTGAAAAATCCTGCCCTGGCCAGCACCTTCCGCCAATTGGCCAAGGACGGGGTCGATGTCTTTTACCAGGGAGCTCTGGCCAGCGACATTGTCGCCAAGGTTCGTCAGTATCCCGGCAATCCCGGTCTGTTATCGGAAAGCGACCTTGCCGAATACTGGGCGCGCAGCCGGGAGCCGGTGTGCGTTCGCCATGGCGGTAATCGGGTGTGCGGCTTTCCTCCGCCCTCTTCGGGTGGAATTGCCGTCGGCCAGATGCTCGGGGTGCTGGAGCGCAAATTGATTGCCAGCCAGCCCCCGAAAATGGTCAATGACGCACTCCAGCCGACCGTTGGCGCCGTCCATCTGTTTTCCGAAGCCGGGCGCCTGGCTTTTGCCGACCGCAGTACCTATATTGCCGACCCGGCCTTTGTCCGCATTCCCTCAGGCCTGCTCGATCCATCCTATGTCGACCAGCGGGCGCGCCTGATCGGGGAGAAAAGCATGGGCAAGGCGGAATCCGGGCGACCGCCGGGCGCTACGGCAGTCGCAGGTGATGCCACGGACGAGCGACCGGCGACCTCGCACTTGTCCATTGTGGACCGGCAGGGCCAGGCGGTGGCTCTGACCACCACCATCGAAAGTGGCTTCGGGGCACGCCTGATGGTGCATGGCTTTCTCCTCAACAACCAGCTCACCGATTTTTCCTTTCTCCCCAGGGAGAACGGCAGGCCGGTGGCCAACCGGGTCGAACCCGGCAAACGTCCCCGCTCCGCCATGGCGCCGACCATGGTGCTCGATTCCTCTGGCCGTTTGAAAGGAGTGATCGGCTCACCGGGCGGGGCGTGGATCATCAATTACGTGACCAAGACCCTGGTCGGGGTCCTTGACTGGGGGCTGCAAATTCAGGATGCCATCGCCCTGCCCAATTTTGGCAGCCGCAACGGGCCAACCGAACTGGAGGCCGGGCAGGTCGCTCCGGATCTGGCGGCGGAGCTGGCTGCACGTGGCCATGAAGTGGTCTTGCGGGATATGCCTTCCGGAATCAATGGCATACTGCGCACACCGGAAGGCTGGACCGGCGCAGCTGACCCCCGCCGGGAAGGTTCGGCCCTGGGGCGGTAATCGATGGCGAGGCCGGGATGCCAGAGCGGTCAGGTGTGGAGGGTGTAGTCAAACCCGTTCTGAATCTGCCCGATAAGCTGCGCCTGGTTTTCCGGGCTTTCGCTAAAACCGGCCAGAGCCTGCGCCTTGCTTTGCAGCCCCGAATCCAGCTGGTTAGCCCAGTAGTCGAAGCCCGCTTTCTCCGGCACACGGTGGAGGACATTCTGGTAAAGGCGATTGACGAGATCGGCTGTACTCGGATTTGCGCCGTAAAGGGCGGTGAATTCGGGCGAGGCGACAAATCCGCCGGCAACATCGGTAAGAGATGTTCCCTGGTCCATGCCAAAAATCCAGTCTCCCAGACCGCCACTGTCCGGCTTGCGATCAAAGGCTGCCTGGTACAACCGGTAGACCTGTCCGCCATTGCCCGAAACATCCAGCGCGACAGATTTATCGGAAAATTGCAGGCGCTCGATATTCAGAAGGGTGTCAGTACCTTCGGCACCCGTATTGTCCTTGATCATAACGCTGTCATTGCCTTGTCGGGTCAAGGTAAAATTGGCCTTGGCGCCGTTATAGCGAACAGTGTCAATGCCACCGCCGCCATCAATGGTGTCGTTGCCGGACGTTCCGCGTAGCGAATCGTTGCCGGCAGTTCCCCGGGATTCTCCGGTACTGCCGGGGAGCGAAACGGCTGCGCTGACCCCCGCGAAGTTGGTCGGTGACGCGGCGCTGGCGCTGCCGTTGCGGTCCAGCGAGGACGATCCGCCGCTTGGCAGGCTGGTGTAACTGACGGAATCCACCCCGGCAAAGTTGACGGTCCCACCCTCAACGAAGAGGAAACCGGCGGGAATAATAAAGTCAGGCGTCACCGTCCCGAGGTTGGCAAATCCCTGGGTCGCGATCAGCACCTTGGTATTGGCCGTTAATTGACTCGGCAACTGACCGGGAAAAGTAAAACTGTGTAGAACGCCACCCCGGCTAACGGAGATGGATTGACCACTCCAGAAACTTTCGCCATTGACGTTGCCGACCGCCATTTCTATGAACTGAACTTGTCCGTCGGCGTTGGAATACAACTCATTGATGCGGTATTGGTGAAAGCTCATGGCTACTCCCACAACCCGGCGAATTGGCGGGCCTTCATCAGGCTGGCTGCCATCTCGAGCTGGCAGACCCTGTGAACGTCGATCCCCCGATTCCGCTATCGGGTAAGGGCTTTGATACCCATTTCCGGCAAACGTTCAGGTACGGTAAAGCTCAGTCCTTCTCCAGCCTGAGCGATGCCGAATTGATGCAGTAGCGCAACCCGGTTGGCTGCGGCCCGTCCGGAAAGACATGGCCAAGGTGACATCCGCATTGGGAGCAAGTGACTTCGGTCCGGACCATGCCAAAGCTGCGGTCAGTGTGTTCGGCAAGCAGTTCCGCCTGATTCGGGCTATGGAAACTGGGCCAGCCGCAGCCCGAATCGAATTTGCTTTCCGAGCGGAAGAGCGGGGCGCCGCAACCAATGCAGCGATAGGTGCCGTCTTCCTGGCAATCCCAGTATTGCCCGGTAAAGGCTCTCTCGGTTCCCTTCTCGCGGGCAACCTGATATTGCGTAGGAGTCAACTCGGCGCGCCATTCGGCCTCGGTTTTTTGAACTTTCGACATACTGCCTCCACAAAAATCTCAGGGGCTGAGACAGCGCTTCTCGGCTATGATTCACGCAGTTTGTCACGGAAAACAGAAAATGAACCACTCCCCCCTCACTGAAGACGACCTTGACCACCTGGAAAGCCTTCTCGACTCGGACCTTTTTGAAGGCGAGGCCATGCAGCTGGATGAAATCCAGGCCATGCTCTGCGCCGTGGTCAGCGCCCCCAAGCCGGTACCGCCCAGCCTGTGGCTACCGGAAGCGGTCGGCAGCGCCTTCATGGCGAAAAGCGAAACCGAAGCCGCCGAAATCATGGAACTGCTGATCCGCTTCAACAACGACATCGCCCGCGCCCTGGTGGAAGGGGAAATGATCGCCCCGATCGTCTATCCCCTTGATGAAAAGGGGGAGGAATACGACTACGCCAGTTGGGCCGACGCCTACGTTTTCGGCTGCGGCTTGGCCGGTGACTGGTTCGAACTGGCCGGCAAACATGCCGAAGACTTGTCGGAACTGATCGAACCCATGTTCATCCTGAACGGCATGCTACGGGAAGACGTGGAAAAAAGCGGCGAGCGCTGGTTTTCCCCCGCCGAGGAAGAAAGGCTGGTGGCCGACATCCAGGAAAACCTGCCGGTCATTGTCCAGGCCCTCTATAACTTCTGGCGCAACAAGATCGCCCCAGCCCCGGCCAAGGGCGACGAAAACCGGGTGGGAAGGAATGATCCCTGCCCCTGCGGGAGTGGCAAGAAGTTCAAGCAGTGCTGTGGAAATCCAGATAAATTACATTAAATGGTTGTCGTAATAAATTGATTTAAATTCGATTTATGCAGCAACAAATTCAATCCGCCTGACCAGTGCCACCGCTGTCTTATCCATTCCCTGCGGTGGTTTGTCCGAGAAATGGGATTGCACTTTTTTGCGGATACTTTTGGCTTTGCCGTGATGCAATACCTGCTCATCGGGGCCATAGAACGTGTAGCTGCCGGGGGTTTTGGGCAGATCGTCAATCAGGCAGGGATCGATCTCTGCCGGCAGGTTGGGCACCGGGTTGAGGCCGCGAAGGGCGGCAGCAACGGTTTCCGGGCCGGGCCGGTCGTGGATTTTGTCCCAGAACTGGTGGATCAGCCTGGCGTCGGCCAGGGCGCGGTGCCGGGCATCGGCAACCAGGCGATGGCGTTCGATCAGGGAATCCAGATTGTGGCGGTGGTGCTCCGGAAAAAGGGCGCGGGAGAGCTTGACCGTGCATAGCACCGGCGCCTTGAAAACCATCCCCAGACGTCCGAATTCAGCTTTCAGAAAGCCGTAATCGAAACGGGCATTGTGGGCGATGAACAGCCGGCCATCGAGGCGGCGCAGGGTTTCTTCAGCCACCTCGGAGAAGGGTGGGGCAGTGGCCACCATGGCGTTGCTGATGCCGGTCAGCTGCTCGATAAAGGGGGAAATGGGCACCCCCGGATTGACCAGTTGCTGCCATTCCCGCACGGCACCGCCGGGGTCCACTTCGACGATGCCGATTTCGGTAATGCGATCATTGGCGGCAGTGGCGCCGGTGGTTTCGAGGTCGACAAAGGCAAGCGGGCGCATGGATGCAGATGATCTGAACGGGTATGATGTTCGTTCCTGATGCGGTATCGGGAACACCGGGGTGGGGCGCGAGTTTACCGCCTCTCTGCCCAATGGAGGGAAGAAGATGATTAATAGCGAAGAAGTCATCGGCGATGAATTAAGAAACTACATTCACGCCCTGCTCAAGGCCATGGTGCAAAGTGGCGGCTCTGATCTCTTCATCTCCAAGGACTTTTCGCCGACCATGAAGGTGCATGGAACGATGAAGGCCTTGTCGTCCCAGAAGCTGACGGCAGACGTATCGCGCAAGCTGGCCTACATTCTGATGAACCGCCACCAGCGGGAGGAGTTCGATCAGGAAATGGAGTGCAATTTCGCCATTTCCCTGCCCGGCGTGGCCCGTTTCCGGGTCAATGTTTTCATGCAGCAGGCGGCAGTGGGTATGGTGATTCGCACCATTACCAGCGAAATTCCCAACTTTGAAAAGCTCGGGCTGCCCAAAATCCTCAAGGATGTGATTTCTGCCAAGCGTGGCCTGGTGCTGGTGGTGGGCGGGACGGGGTCCGGCAAATCCACCACCATGGCGGCGATGATCGACCATCGCAATGCATCGGCTCCCGGCCATATCATTACCGTGGAGGATCCCGTGGAATACGTTCACACCTCCAAGCAATGCCTGATTACGCACCGCGAAGTGGGGGTTGATACCCATTCCTGGCACAACGCCCTCAAGAACACCCTGCGCCAGGCGCCGGATGTCATCCTGATCGGTGAAATCCGCGACCAGGAAACCATGGAGCACGCCCTGGCCTTTGCCGAAACCGGCCACCTGTGCATGGGTACGCTGCATGCCAACAATGCCAACCAGACGCTGGATCGGGTGGTCAATTTCTTTCCCGACGAGCGCAAACCCCAGGTTCTGATGGATCTCGCCTCCAATCTCAAGGCGGTGGTGTCGCAACGCCTGATCCGCTCCCTGGACAACAAGCGCAAGGCGGCCATCGAAATCCTGCTCAATACCCCGACGGTGGCCGAATTGCTGGCCAAGGGGCAATCCGCCGCCATCAAGCCGATCATGGACAAGAGCCGGGAACTGGGTATGCAGACTTTCGACCAGGCCCTGTTCGACCTCTACGACCAGGGGCATATTGCCTATGAAGAGGCGATCCGCAATGCCGATTCGGCCAATGAACTGCGCCTGGCCATCAAGCTGAAGAGCAAGAAAGGAGAGCCGTCCACGGCCAGTGGCTTCTCCCTGTCCATGGAAGCCAAGGAAGAGCCGCCGGAGGAGGGGGCGGAAGGCGGCAAGGGCTGATGCATGGCTGGTGGCCGCCCGGCGGGCTGCGTTAAAATTCGGCCATGGACGAAAACACAACAAACACCACAACCTACGAACAAATCGGCGGCGATGCAACGGTCGCCCGCCTGTGCGACCTCTTTTACCAGTTGATGGATAGCGTTCCGCAGTTCAAGGGTTTGCGCGACATGCATCCGGCTGATCTGGGGCCTTCCCGGGACAAGCTCTACATGTTCCTGTCCGGCTGGATGGGCGGGCCGGATCTCTTTGTCGAAAAATTTGGCCATCCTCGCCTGCGCGGACGCCACATGCCTTTTGCCATCGGTGTTGCCGAACGGGATCAATGGGTCGCCTGCATGGTTCTGGCCATGGAGCAAGCCGGCATAGACGAAGACATGCGTGGCAAGCTGCTGAAAAACTTTTTTCATACCGCTGATTTCATGCGAAACAAAGAAGGTTGATGCTGCGGCGCAGCATTGGGTGGTACAATGCCGGGTTTAGAATTTTCAGGCTAACCCACCCATGTCCGCACGCCCCATTCGCAACATCGCCATCATCGCCCACG
>CAZHVZ010000063.1:0-20422 GCA_964536245.1 uncultured Rhodocyclaceae bacterium | reverse complement strand
GCCCTTCATCGCCCTCGCCGTGCGCTCCTTCAGCAAACGGCTGCGCGAGGTGGCGCGGGGTTTGCAGGATGCCATGGGCAATATCACCCAGGTTTTGCAGGAAACCATCGAAGGCCACAAGGTGGTGAAAATCTTTGGCGGCCAGTCCTACGAGGAAGAGCGTTTTTACCGTTCCATCCGCGAACAGCGCGGTTTTGCCATGCGCGCTGCCGTGGCTTCCGCCGCCATGGGGCCGATCGTCCAGTTCTTTGCTGCCGTCGCCCTGTCCACCATCATGGCCGTGGCGCTCTATCAAGCCGCCAGCGAACAGACCACGGTGGGAGACTTTGTTTCCTTCATCACCGCCATGCTCATGGTGCTCGCCCCCCTGAAGCGCTTTACCGACGTGAATGCCCCCATTCAGCGCGGCCTGGCCGCTGCCGAGAGTGTTTTCTCCCTGATCGACGAAGCTTCGGAAGACGACAAGGGCCGCGAACAACTGGGGCGCGCCCGGGGGCTGGTGGAATTCGACCGGGTCACTTTTGCCTACCCCGATGCCGAACGCCCGGCTCTCGACCAGCTTTCCTTCACCCTCCACCCCGGCGAATGCGTCGCCCTGGTCGGCCCCTCGGGCAGCGGCAAAACCACCGCCGCCAATCTGCTGCCCCGCTTTTTTCACATCAACAGCGGCGAGATCCGGGTGGACGGCCACAAACTGGAGGACATCCAGCTCACCAGCCTGCGGGACAACGTTGCCCTGGTCAGTCAGGACGTGGTGCTCTTCAACGACACCATTGCCGCCAATATCGCCTACGGCGGCAAACGTCACGCCACGCTGGAGGAAATCCGCGCTGCCGCCGGAGCCGCCCACGCGCTGGAATTCATCGATGCCCTGCCGAACGGTTTCGAAACCCTGGTCGGCGAAAACGGCGTCAAGCTTTCCGGCGGCCAGCGCCAGCGCCTGGCCATTGCCCGTGCCCTGCTGAAGGATGCCCCCATCCTCATTCTCGACGAAGCCACCTCGGCCCTCGATACCGAATCCGAACGCCATGTGCAGGCCGCCCTTGATGAGCTGATGCGCGGCCGCTCCACCCTGGTCATTGCCCACCGCCTGTCCACCATCGAACGGGCCAACCGCATCATCGTCCTCGCCCAGGGCCGCAAGGTCGAGGAAGGCTCCCACGCCGAACTGTTGAATGCGGACGGCCTCTACGCCAAGCTCTCCCGCCTGCAACAGGCGCAGGGCCAGGATCAGGAATAGGAGCAGGCCAGCTTGGATCTTCCCTTCGCCAAGTCGCTCCTCGCCTGGCAGGTCCGCCGGCAGGCCCGCCGCGACCCGGTGCTGCCCGTGGCCGGCTGGCATGTGTCGCAGGCGCGGCGCATTCTCCTCGTTGCCACCACCGGTCTGGGTGACGCCATCCTTTCCTCGCCGGTCATCCCGGCCATCCGCCAGGCGGCTCCACAGGCCGACATCCGCCTCTTTGTGCGTTCCGGCTGGCTGCCCCTGTTTGCCAATGACCCGGATCTCAGCGGGCTGATCGCCTACCCCGGCAAGTTCCGCCGCTACTTCGCCACCCTCCGGGCCCTGCGCGACTTTGCCCCGGATACGGCCCTGGTCCTCCATGCCAACGACCCGGACGTCATCCCCCTGTGCTACCTGGCCGGCGCCCGCCGCATCGTTCGCGTCCCCACCGCCGGCACCCGCTTTGGCGACCTGCTCTCCAACCGCGACAACCCCGAAGACCGCCAGGTGGTCCCCGGCTGGCATTACGTGGATAACCGTTTGCGCCTGCTGGACAGCCTGCGCGTGCCGGTGGCCAGCCGCGTTCCCCGCCTCCATGCCGATCCGGAAAAAATGCTGGCCCTCGGCGAACAGGCCGTGACCAAAACCCGCAGCCCGGACTATCTGGTGCTGCACACCTATTCCGCCGATACCTACCGCAGCCTGCCCCTCGATCTGGTCAAGGGCCTGCTGGCCGGTTTGCAGGCCAGCTTTCCGCAGCACGGCATCGTTCTCACCGGCAGCCGCGAAGACGGCAGCCGGCTGGCCGGCGCCCTCGGCGATCTGCCCAAATCGGTCTGGCTCTCCGCCGGCCAGCTGTCCCTGCCGGAAACTGCCGCCTGCCTGGCCGGTGCAGCGGCAGTCATCGCTCCCGACACCGGCATCCTGCATCTGGCTGCCGCCCTCGACCGTCCGCTGGTCGCCCTCTTCGCCCCCACCGGCGACGCCGCCACCCGCCAGCAGGTGGTCGGGCCGCGTACCGCCAGCGCCCCCTTGCGGGTAATCGAAGTGCCGCCGACCTGCACGCCCTGCGTCACCCGCAACTGCCCGCACCGGCCAGTGACCTGTCTGGCCGGGTTCGAGGTGCCGGCCATCCTGGCTGCCCTGCGCGAGGTGCTGCCGGCATGACCTCTTTACCGACAACCCGGTCCGCAAGCGGCCCCACCATCGCCCACCTGCTGCCCAACCACAATCCTTTCCCGCCGGTGTCGCCAGCCGGCACCGAGCTGCGGGTGGACCAGGCCGGTCGCCGCCATACCCGCTATCGTCCCCTGGTCATTTGCGGCGCTTTCGGCCACGACCATGCCGAAGAGCAGATCGGGCGGATGGCCATCCGGCGCATCCGCTTCGGCAAGGTATACCGCCGGGTGTTTCAGAAAATCACCCGCCTCGACCCCCTGCCCTACGCCCACCGCATGTGGCGCCTCATCCGGCGGGAAGGCGCCGTCCTGCTCCACATCCACAACGAACCCAGGGTGCTCGACGGCCTCGCCCGGCACCTGCGCCATCACCCCCTGCCGGTGGTGGTCCATATCGCCAATGATAAGCCCATTCCCCGCCACGCCATCGATCTGGTGACCCACTGGGTGGCGTGCAGCCGCTTCATGGCCGACTGGCTGCATCGCGAATACGGCATCCCGCGAGAACGTATTTCGGTCATCTATACTGGCGTCGACATTTCCGGCTGCCCCCCCCGTGGCAGCACGCCTTCCACCCTGCGCCGGCAGCACGGCATCACCGACAATGCCTTCGTGTTCACCTTCGGCGGCAGACTGGTCAAGGAAAAAGGCGTCGCCGAAATGCTCGACGCCTTCGCCCTGCTTCGCGACCAGACCAAACAACCGGTGCATCTGCTGGTCGCCGGCAATGTGCGCGAGGGCGACGCCAACAACAGCAAGGCGGTCTATGGCCGGGCCATGGCCGAGCGCATGACCGCTGCGCCGGACGTCACCTGGGTGGGCAGCCTGAAGCCGGCGCAAATGCACGATTTCCTGTTGGCCGGCGATGCCTTCCTGCTGCCGTCGCTGTGGGACGATCCTTTCCCGACGGTCATGCTGGAAGCCGCCGCCGCCAGCCTGCCCATCGTTGCCGGCGCACGCGGCGGCATTACCGAATTCATCGAGGATTGCCCCGGCAACACCTTCATCGACCCGGCCGACCCGCAAGAACTGGCCGCTGCCATGTTGCGCTGGATGGAGTCGCCGCCATTGCGCGCCGAAGCCGGGCACTGGCTGCGCCACCGGGTCGAGGCCGATTTCGACTGGGCGCGGGTGGCCGCCGATTTCGAAGCGCTCTACGACCGCCTGCTGGCGGCGTGGACGACACCGCAGGGTGGGCGCTGAGATGTGCGGCATCCTCGGCTTCGTCGAATCCGCTCCCGGCCGTCTGCCGGTGGCGCTGGACGCCGCCGTCAGCCGCCTCCATCATCGCGGTCCGGATGATTCCGGCACCTGGCGGGAAGGGCAGGCCGGTCTGGGTTTCGTCCGCCTCGCCATCATCGACCTGTCGCCCGCCGGCCACCAGCCGATGACCAGCCCGGATGGCCGCTACGTCATCACCTTCAATGGCGAAATTTACAACTTCCCCGACCTGCGGGCCGAACTGGAGGCCCAGGGCGAAAAATTCGCCGGCCATTCCGACACCGAGATTCTCCTGCGCCTGTTCGTCCGGCTCGGGCTGGAAGGCTGCCTCGCCAAGCTGCGCGGCATGTTCGCCTTCGCCGTCTGGGATCGCGCCGAGCAGACCCTGACCCTGGCCCGTGACCGCTTCGGGGTCAAGCCTCTGGTCTATGCCGAGACTGCCGGCGGCTTCGTTTTCGCCTCCGAAATCGGCAGCCTGTTCACCCTGCTCCCTTCCCTTTCCCGCCAGCCCGACTACGCCGCTCTCGACGCCTACCTGACCTACCAGTACGTGCCGGCGCCGCGCACCGCCTTTGCTGCTATCAAAAAACTGCCGCCGGCCCATGCCATGGTGGTGCGCGGCGGCAAGGTCGACAAACTGTTCCGCTACTGGGATATAGACTTTAGCCACCGGCAGAAGCTGTCCTTCGGCGATGCCTGCGAAGCCCTGCGTGAACACATTCTGGAAGCCACCCGCATCCGGATGGTGGCCGACGTGCCGCTTGGCGCCTTCCTCTCCGGCGGGGTCGATTCGAGCATCACGGTGGCGGCCATGGCCCGTCTCTCCGACCGTCCGGTGAAGACTTACGCCATCGGTTTCGACGACGCCAAATTCAACGAGCTGCCCCACGCCCGCGCTGCCGCCCAACACCTCGGCACCGATCACCACGAGCAGGTCTGCCACCCGGATGCCATCGGCCTCGTGCCGCAGCTCCTCGACCAGCTGGGCGAACCCTTCGCCGACAATTCCCTGCTGCCCACTTACTACGTCTCCCGCTTCGCCCGTAGCGATGTCACCGTGGCCCTCACCGGCGACGGCGCCGACGAGGCTTTCGGCGGCTATCGCCGGCACTACCACATGCGCCGCGTCGACGTCCTCGATCAGTGGGGGCTGACCCCCGCCTGGCGCGGCCTGCGCCGGGCCACCGTCGCCGCCGAGAACCTGCTGCGCCCGGCGCACAAGCGGCGCAGCTTTCCCCACTCCCAGGCTGACCAGATGCTGGCCATGGCCGGCCCCGAGCGCTTCCGCCACCTCCTCGCCCACTATGCCGAGGACGACAAGCAACACCTGCTCACCGCCGCCTTCCGCCAGCGCGCCGGCGACACCACCCTGGACAACCTGGCCGCTCCCTGGACGCGGGCGGCCGGGGCCGACGCGCTCAACCGCTGGCTGTACGTGGATACGCAAACCTATCTGCCGGACGACATCCTGACCAAGGTGGATATCGCCAGCATGGCCGTTTCCCTGGAATGCCGCTCGCCCTTCCTCGATCACCGCCTGGTGGAATTCGCCTTCAGCCTGCCCGGCCACTACAAGCTCAGCCCCGGCGGCCGGCACAAGCACCTGCTCAAGGAAGCCTGCAAGGACTGGCTGCCGCCGGGTTTTTTCGACCGGGAAAAAATGGGCTTCTCGGCCCCCATGCCCACCTGGCTGCGGGGCGAACTGGTCCCGGTGATGCGCCAGGCCATCGCCGAAAGCCGTACCCTGGCCGAATGGTTCAACACCGACCGCATGAGCGCCCTGCTCGACGCCCACATTGCCGGCCCGCGCTCGCACAGCAAACGCTTGTGGCCCTTCTATGTACTCGCCCAGTGGGTCGACCGCTTTCAGGTGCCGGCATGAGCAGGGAGCAGGGGCTCCGCGCAGCGGGGATGCGACCGTCCGCGATTGCCGGCAGACGCCGACACGCTGACCTTTCCCTCGCCTCGGCGGAAAAGGAGGCGTCAGCATGAGCAGGGAGCAGGGGCTCCGCGTAGCGGGGATGCGACCGCCCGCCATGGCCGGCAGACGCCGGCGGGCAAGCGTTCCGGCGACGATGGCGGATTCGGAGGCAAGCACATGACAGAAAAACTCACCATCCTCCATACCGAATGGTCTGACGGCTGGGGCGGACAGGAACGGCGCATCTACAGCGAAATGCTCGGTATGCGCGCCCGTGGCCATCGGCTGATCCTCGCCGCCCGGCCCACCTGTGCATTGGCCAGGAAAGCTGCCGAGGCCGGCCTCCAGGTCGAGCACATTCCCTTCAAGGGCAAGTTCCATTGGCCGAGCATCCGCCGGTTGCGCGAAATCATCCGCCGCGAAGAGGTGGACATCGTCAATACCCACAGCGGCAAGGACAGCTGGGTGGGCGCTCTGGCCGCCCGGCTGGCCGGCACGGCGCTGGTGCGCACCCGCCACCTCAACCTGCCCCTGCACCGCAGCTGGTATAACTTTGTCCATTTCCTCGCCGACCGCATCGTTACCTGCGGCGAAGCCATGCGCCGCAAGCTGATTGCCGAACACGGCTTCCCGCCGGAGCAGCTGGCCAGCATCCCGACCGGCATCGATTTCGCCAGTTTCCAGCCGCAAAGCAGCCGGAACGAGGTGCGGACAGCCTTGAACATTGCCCCGACCGCCTATCTGGTGCTGATGGCCGCCGTCATTCGCGGGGTCAAACGCCACGAGGTGGCCGTACGCGCCTTCGCCCAATTCCACCGCAATCGCCCCGACGCCGTGCTGGTGCTGGCCGGTGAAGGCCCCATGCGGATTGATATGGAGCGTCTGGTGGCTGAGTTGAACATCGTTGCTGCCGTGCATTTCCTCGGCCACCGCGACGACATCCCCGACCTCATGCAGGCCGCCGACGTGCTGATTCTGACCTCCGATTCGGAAGGCGTGCCGCAGGCCGTCACCCAGGGACTGGGCCTCGGCTTGCCGGTGGTCGCCACCGCCGTGGGGGGGGTGCCGGAACTGGTCATCGACGAGCAGACCGGTCTGCTGGTGCCCAAGGAACGGCCCGACCTGATCGCTGCCGCCCTCACCCGCCTGGCTGCCGACCCCGCCCTCGCCGCCCGCCTCGGTGCCGCCGCCCGCGACCATGCCCAGGGGCATTACAGCCTGACCGCCATGCTCGACGCTACCGAGCAGCTCTACGCCGCCGTGCTGGCCGAGCGCCGGAGGACAAAGCGATGAGCGCTCCCGCCGAACGGGCTGGCTGTGCAAGGCCAGCCCCCGGTCGCGTCACGACGGGAGGATAGTCCGGTGAGCCACGTTTCCCCCCATCCGGGGCTGGTCACCGTGGCGCCGGCCACCTTCCGCGCCCATATCGCCGCTTTGGCCAGGGACGGCTGGCAATCCGCCGGGCTGGAGGCGGTGGAAGCCTGCCTGGCCGGCACGCCGCTGCCCGACAAAACAGTGGTCATCACCTTCGACGACGGCTATCTCGACAATGCCGTTCATGCCCACCCGGTACTCGCCGAATTCGGCTTCACCGCCGTTCTTTTCCTGGCCACCGCCTGGGTCGGCGACGGCCCGGCACGCAGCGGCGCTCTGCCCACCCCCGACCACGGCGAGTGCAAGCGCCGCATCGCCGCCGGCGATGCCGATGCCGTGATGCTGCGCTGGTCGGAAGTGGAAGCTCTGCGCACCGCCGGCACTTTCGAGTTCCATTCCCATAGCCACAGCCACACCCGCTGGGACAAGCCGGTTGCCGACCCGCTGGCCCGCGCCGCCGCCCTGCACGATGACCTGCTGGCCTCCCGCCATACCCTGGCCCGACGGCTGGGAAGTGTCTCCCGCCACCTGTGCTGGCCCCAGGGCTACTACGACGAGCAGTACATCGCCGTGGCGCGGGAATGCGGTTTCGACACCCTGTACACCACCGAAAAGCGCATCAACAAGGCCGGCAGCGACCCCCTGCGCATCGGCCGCATGGTCACCAAGGAAAAGGACGCCGACTGGTTGCTGTCCCGTACCCGCCTCTATTCCCGGCCCCTGCTCGGGCAGTTGTACGTCGCGCTGAGGGGACAATGAAACGGCCCCCGCACCCACTCCGTTCGCTGCCCCCCGAGGGGGCGCAGGCCATCCACGGTCGGCGGTGCGGGTGCCAGGCAGTGTTTCGCGAATTCCCCACCACACCCCTTCGGACTGCCCGGCGGGAGGCCTGACATGTGCGGCATCGGCGGCTTCTTCGGCAACACCGGCGACACCCGTCAAACGGCGGCGGCCATGCTCGCCGCCCTCGCCGCCCGGGGGCCGGATGCCGCCCATACCGCCGCTTTCGGCGCCGAATGGAATAGCCTCGGTGAACGTGCCGACGGTCCCCACGTCCTGCTCCATGCCCGCCTCTCCATCATCGACCCGCGCCCCGAAGCCGACCAGCCCATGGCCAGCGACGACGGGCAACTCTGGCTCTGTTACAACGGCGAGCTGTACGGCTGGCAGGACGAGGCCCGCCGCCTCGCCGCCGAGCGCCCCTTCCGTACCCGCTCCGACACCGAATTCATTTTGCGCGGCTATCAAGCCTGGGGACTGGAAGGTCTGCTGCCCCGGCTGCGCGGCATGTTCGCCTTTGCCCTGCTTGACCTGCGCCAGCGCAAACTGATTCTGGT
This sequence comes from uncultured Rhodocyclaceae bacterium, assembly GCA_964536245.1. Classification (GTDB taxonomy): domain Bacteria; phylum Pseudomonadota; class Gammaproteobacteria; order Burkholderiales; family Rhodocyclaceae; genus CAZHVZ01. Next base: position 12,169 of record CAZHVZ010000063.1, on the reverse strand, counting down.
ACGCGACCGGGTCGGCAAGAAACCCCTGCTCTGGTGGTCCGACGGCAGCGGCCTGGCCTTTGCCTCAACCCTGCGCGGCCTGCTGCCGGCGCTGCCGGAAAAGGCCCGCCGCCTTTCTGCTGCCGGACTCGACGCCTACCTCGCCCACCGCACACTGCCCGCCCCCCTGAGCCTTGCCGAGGACGTCCATCGCCTGCCCAACGGCCACTTGCTGGAATGGCCCCTGGCCGGCGGTTTTCCCCGGACGCGCCAATGGTCCTTTCCGGACAGCGAACCGCTTCCCGACGCGCCCTGGAGCGCGGTGCTCGACGAAGCCATCGGCCTGCGCTGCGTGGCCGACCGGCCAGTCGGACTGTTCCTCTCCGGCGGTGTCGATTCCACCGTCGTTGCCTGCCGCCTGGCAGCCCTTGACCAACGGCTGGAAGCCTTCACCGCCGCCTTTCCCGGCACCCCTTTTGACGAGACTCCGGCGGCAGCCAGCCTTTGCCAGCGCCTCGGCCTCAAGCACCACGTTGTCGACGTGCCAGGCTCGATCCGGGCCGACTTTCCGGCCATCGTCGCAGCCCTCGACGAGCCCTTTGCCGACCCGTCCGCCGTTCCCCTCTGGTACCTGGCCAGGGAAACCACCCGACACGTCAAGGTGGTCCTCGGCGGCGACGGCGGCGATGAACTGCTGGCCGGCTACAAGCGTTACCGCGCCCATCTGCGCAGCGCTTTCCGGCGCCGGCTGAAGCTCCCCGCCGGCCACTGGCCACCGGACATGCTGCCGCAAGGCTGGGCCAAGCTGCGCCAGGAACTCGCCATGACCTGGGAGGAGGCCTACAGCCTGCGCTTTTCCGGCTTCTCGCCGATGCAGCGGGCTTTCCTGCAAGGTCGGGGAAATCTGCCGGCGACTTACTGGCGGCCGGGCGCCGCAGCGTCTTCGCCTCTGCACCAGCTTCTCGCCATCGACCTCGCCAATTACCTGCCGGAATACATCCTGCGCAAGGGCGACCTGACTACCATGGGCCACGGACTGGAGTTGCGCGCCCCGCTCCTCGACCAGCGCTTCATGGCGGCCATCCGGGGCCTGCCCGACGAGGCCCGTTTCACCCGCCCCCCCAAACAGCTCCTCGCCGGCCTGCTGCCGGAAGACCTGGCGGCACCGCTTTTCGCCGGCAAGAAGCGCGGCTTCAACCCGCCGCTCACCGGCTGGCTCCGGGACGATCTGGCGGAACGCTACCCTGGCCTGGGTTCCCGGCTGGCCGAGGGCAGTTCCGGGCAGCTTCAGGCAGCGGCAGTGGACAGCCTGATTTCGGCATATCGGCAAGGAACCGGTAAACTGGCGGAAAACGTGCTGCAACTTCTCATCCTCGACGAATCCCTGGCTCAGTTGCGGGCCGCAGGTCTTTCATGAAAATCGCTTTCCTCGACGTTACCTCCACCATCATGTTCGGCGGCATCCAGACCGCCGTCTGGGAGCTGGCGCGCACCCTGCACGACCTGGGCCACGAGGTGACGGTCTTTGGCGGCAGCGGCGACATTCATCCCGATCTCGGCGGCCGGTCCATCCACATCGAAAAATTCCCCTATACGCCCCGCGCCCGGGTGATCAATTTTGGCTCCCGCTTCCGCCGCATCTGGGAGCGCTGGAGTTTCGCCAAACACGCCAGGCCGGCGGTAGTGGCCGGTGATTTTGACTGGATCGTGCTGACCAAGCCCTTCGATTTCTTCTGGCCGTGGAAAATGCCGCCCGGCTCCCGCACCCGCTTCTGCTTCATGAGCGGCGGCACCGACTTCTTCCGGGGTGACCGCAAGCTGGGCCGCAAGGTGGCCGCCTGGGTGGCGTGCAGCCATTTCAACGCCTGGCAGATCGCCCACCATTACAAGCGTTTCCCCAGGGTCATGTTCAACGGTGTGGACGTGGCGGCCTTTGCCCCCCGCACGCCGGAAGCCGGCTTGCGGGAAAAGCTCGGTTTCCGCCCGGCCGATGTGGTGTTTGCCTTTGCCGGCCGGCTGGTCGGCTGGAAAGGCCTGGCCGTCACCCTCCGCGCCCTGGCCGAACCGGCACTGGCGAACCAGCCGGTCAAACTGCTCCTCATCGGTGATGGCGACGCCCGGCCCGGACTGCAAAAGCTGGCTGCCGAACTGGGCGTGACGGAACGGGTGGTTTTCCATTCTCCGGTTCCCCATCGCAGCCTGCCCGGTCTTTATGCCGCTGCCGACGGCGGCATTTTCCCGAGCATCGGCGACGAGGCGTTCGGCATCACCATCGCCGAAGCCATGGCCTGCGGCCTGCCGGTGGTGGCCAGCCACATCGGCGGCATTCCCGAAGTGGTGGGCAACGAAGGCGGCTGCGGCATCCTCGCCGCCCCCGGCGACCCGCAAGCCTGGGCCGAAGCCATGGCCGAACTGGCCGCCGATCCGGCCCGCCGAAAAGCCATGGGCGAAGCCGCCGCCGCACGCATCCGCAGCCTGTACACCTGGGAAATGTCGGCCAGACGCCTGCTTGCCGCACTGGAGTCCTCTGCCAAGTGAAGCCCGTGCATGTCATGCTGATCGACTCGGCACCGCTGGAAGGCGGGCGCACCGAGAGCCTGCAATTCCTCCAGTTGGCCGATGCCCTGGCCGGTGCCGGGGCAAGGGTCACCCTGGTCACCCCGCAGACACCCCGCCCGGAAACGCCGGAGGCCATACTTGGCCGCCCCGTCGCCGCCGGACTGACCAGTCTCACCGTGGCCGATCCGCGTCGCACCCTGCCTTTCCGCCTGCTCGGCATGGGTCGCAGCAACAAACCCTTCCTGGCCAGCCTGCGGCGCTGGCTGCCGAGCCATGGCCAGGATGTCGATGCCCTCTACGTGCGCAATCTCAAACTGGCCGAAGACCTGCTGCGCCAGCCCGGACTGCCGCCCATCTACTACCATGCCCACGAACACTTCGCCCGCGTCTTTGCCGAAAGCCACGACCTCAAGCGCTGGAAAAACCAGCGCAAACTGGCTTCCCTGAAACGCCGGGAAGGCTTTATCTTCCGTCGGGCAGCGGGCGTCATCGCCACCGTAACGCCCATTGTGGACGATCTCCGGGCTGACTACGGCGAACACATTGCCGCCCTTGTCGTACCCAATGGCGTTGATCTGTCCCAGGCCCGGCCCGGTGCCGCATCGCCTGCCGCCAAGGCCCGCCCGACCGCCCTCTACCTCGGCAGCCTGCACCCCTGGAAAGGCGTGGAAACCGTTCTGCGGGCCATGCCCAAGGTCGGCCAGGCGCTTGATCTGGTGATTGCCGGCGGCGAAGCGCACCGTATTGCCGAACTGCGCCAGCTGGCCAAATCCCTGGGCGTCGCCGGGCAGGTCCGATTCCTCGGGCCGGTTCCCCCGGCCGAGCGTTTTGCCGTCATCGGCAGCGCCGATATTGCCCTGCTGCCGCTCACCGAGCGCTCCGGCATGGCCTCCCGCTACACCTCGCCGCTCAAACTCTACGAATACATGGCCCTGGGCCGCGCCATCCTGGCTTCCGACCTGCCGTCCGTACGCGACGTGGTCGACGACGGCGAACAGGCCCGCCTGCTTCCGCCCGATGCGCCGGATGCCTGGGCCGAGGCCCTGCTGGCCCTGGCCGGGGATCCGGAAACCTGCCGCCAGCTGGGGGAAAACGCCCGCCGCAAGGCCCTCGGCTGCGGCTGGGAGGCCCGCGCCCAGCGTATCCTGGACTGGATCAGGGGAACGGACCGATGATCCGGCAGCCGATCCGCTCGGTGGTCATGAACGGCGGCCAGGGCGACGTCGTGATGGCTGCCGCCGGGCTGCACGCCATGCTGCTGCTGGCGCCCACGGCCTTTGCCTCGGACCTCACCTGCTATGTGCGCAGCTACATTGCTCCGGTAATTGCCGCCCTCTTGCCGGAATGCAAGGTGCTTTCCATCGAACAGGTCGGCGCCGCACAACGTCCCCGTTATTACACCGCCGCCCACACCTCCGGCTCGACCCTGTGGCGCAACGCCTTTGGTGCCGACTACTACATCAATTACGCCGCCACCCGCGAACGGATTTCCTTCGGCGCCCAGCCCCTTGGCCAGGCCCAACGGACCCTCCATTTCCTGACCGATCTGGTGGTGGAAAAGCGGTTTTCCTGGCGACGTTCGGCAGCCCAGTATTACGGCATGAAGAAATGGTCCCCCCTGGCCGAGCGGGCCGGTTTTGCCGAAATTGATCTGCTGCGTGCCCTGCATCAGTCCTTTGCCGTCCTCCGGCAGCGCCTTTCGGCCCTGCCCGTACCGCCGCCCGGGCAACCTGCACCGGTGGCCATTTTCCCGGTCGGCCGCTCCTTCCAGACTTTCCCTCCGGAATTCGTGCAGCGCCTGCTGGCCGGCTTTGCGGAGCATTCCGCCACCTGCTACTTCGCAGCCGACGAGGCCCGCCGCTCCGCCTATGAAGCCGCCGGGCTGGACTGCGCCGTCGCCAATGAACCCGAAGCCATGCTGGCGGTCATGCAGCAGGCCCGGGTGGTCATCACCTGCGACAGCCTGCCTTCCCATCTGGCGCAGCTGGTCGCCCGTCATCATCTTGCCCTGATGTCCCACGACCTGCCGCAGCACACCCTGCATCCTGCCGCTGCTTCCGTCACCGTTTTCCGCCCCATGCCCTGCGCCCCCTGTACCTACCTGAGCAGCCTGACCAACCGCCAATGCATGGCCGGGCGTCCGGCCTGCGGCGTTTTCGAGCTTGACGACTACCTCGCCGCCGCCCGCCGGGGCTTGCGCCTGGGCCTGCTGGACGGAGAAACACATGCTTGAATTTGCCGGCCTGCGCTGGGAAAAACGCCGCGACCTGGTGATCGAAGTGTGCATGGCCATGTACCTGCTCACCTATTTCCTTCCTTCGACCCTCGCCCTGCAACACCTCGGCATGTGGATCGGCTTTCTGACCTGGGTCTTCCTGGCCGACAAATCCTACCTCCCTGCCGCCTTCCGTCAGCCCCTGCTCTGGTTGTGGGGCGGATTCACCCTGCTCATGCTGGCCACCACCCTGTGGTCGGTCAATCCGCCGGTAACCTTTGACAGCTGGCGTTCGCGCTTTGACGACCAGTTGCTGGTCCTGCCCCAGATCCTGCACATCATGGTCCGCCCCGCAGCCCGCCGCCGCCTGGTGCACCTTCTCGGCTGGGGCGGCGCCCTGGTGGTCGCCTGCAATCTCGGCCAGTACGCCCGGGATTTCTGGCGCCACGGCTTCAACCTGCCCCGCGACGTGTGGTTTGAACACCGGGGCTGGGGCTACCCGATTGCCTTCTACTGGCCTTTCGCCCTGCTCATGGCCAAGCTCGAGCCGCCGCGCCGGATCTTGTGGTACGCCGTCTTTGCCCTCATGGCGCTGATGATGCTGCTCACCGCCGCTCGCGGCGCCTGGCTGGCCATGGCTTGCGGTCTGGCGGTGTGGGGGGTTTATCAGTTCTCCCGGAGGCAGTTGATCCGCATCGTGCTGGCCGGTCTTGCCGCTTCGGTGCTGGCCGCTGCCCTGCTGCCCAGCGTCATGGTGGCCGACCGCGTCAAGGTGGGTTTCTACACCGAACGCACCGAGGGCACCTGGGGTCCGGCCAGGGAAATGGCCGACCAGCGCCCGTGGACCGGCTTCGGCTTCGGCGACAAGGTTTTCAACGAGGAATTCGACCGCCAGGTGGATGCCCATCCCCACTGGTTCTTCAAAAAGGGGCCGACCCCCCATAGCGACTATTTTGCCGCCCTGTTTTCCGGCGGCTATCCAGGCCTGCTCTCCCTGTGCGCCCTTTTTGCCGGCATCATCCTCTGCGCCCTGCGCCGCATCCGGCTGACCGACGGCGCCGACCGGGATTTTTGCCTGGCCCTGCTGGCATCCTTCATCGGGTTTTTTGCGGTGCGCGGCATTTTCGAAACGGTCATGTGGGAACCCCTGCTGCTCTATGTCGGAGTCCTTGTCGGCTTTGGCCTGCCGGTCGTTTCCCCGATCAACACAATTCAATCTGCTACGAGGTAACACGGTGTCTCTAATTCTCGGTCTGCAAACCGGCCACGAAGCATCCGCCGTCCTGTTCGAGGGAACGCGCCTGCTCTGCGCCCTTTCCAACGAGCGGGTGACGCGCATCAAGAACGACGGCGAATCCTGGTCCAACGTGGCCATCGACGCCGTACTCAAACTGGCTGGCCGGGAACGGGCCGAGATCGGCCAGCTGGCCCTGCTGTATACCTACTTCCCGGAGAATTACTTTGCCCGGGAAAGCTGGTTCAAGGAGGTGGAACGCCGCCTGGTGCGCTACAAGCGCCAGCGCAAGGGCGCCGAAACACCCAAGATCCTGCTGTGCACCCTGCTGGAAAAACTTGCTGCCCGGAACAAGCAGTTCGACGACCACTTCCACCGGGCGGAATTCCTGCGGGGAGAGGGCTTCGGCGAAAAGACCAGCGTTCGTTTCCACGACCACCATACCGCCCATGCCGTTCCCGCCGCCTACTACAGCGGCTTCAAGGAATGCGCCGTGATCACCATTGACGGCGGCGGCGACGGCCTGCACCACACCTCGGGCGTCTGGGCCAACGGCCGCTACGAGCGCCATCTGGCGAGCCGGAACAAGGGCACTTCGGCCGGCCTGTTTTATGGCCACGTCACCCAGCTGCTCGGGTTCCGCCCCCTGCGCCACGAGGGCAAGATTGTCGGCCTGGCCGCCCTGGGCGACCCCAAGCCGCTCTACGAAGCCTTCAGCAAGGCCCTGCGCCTTTCCGCCGCCGGCCTGACCCTGGATTCCGATTTTGCCGGCCAGCCGGATGCCGAAGACAAGCGCTTCGCCTACATGCAACAGGCCATCGCCGGGCATAGCCGGGAGAACGTCTCGGCTGCCGCCCAGCAGATTCTCGAAGACGTGGCCGTCGCTCTGGTGCGCAATTTCATGGCCAGCACCGGCCAGAGCCGGGTGGCCCTGAACGGCGGCGTTTTCGCCAACGTCAAGCTCAACCAGCGCATCGCCCAGGCGGCGGATGTGGACGACCTCTTCGTTTTCCCGGCCATGAGCGACACCGGCAACAGCATCGGCGCCGTCCTCCTCGACTTGCAGGCCGAAAATCCGGACTGCCTCAAGGACAATCCGCCGCTGCACGACGTCTACTGGGGTCCGGAATATTCCGATCAGGAAATCGCCGCCTGCCTGGCCGACGCCGGACTGACCGGCAGCCTGCTCGGCGATGGGGAATTGATCGACGTAGCCGCCCGCGCCATCCACGACGGCCAGGTGGTCGGCTGGTTCCAGGGCCGCATGGAATTCGGCCCGCGCGCCCTGGGCAACCGCTCCATGCTCGCCCGCCCGACCCAGAACGCCATCAACGACTGGCTCAACGTCCGCCTCGACCGCTCGGAATTCATGCCTTTCGCCCCCAGCGTCCTGGCCGAACGGGCCGATGAAATTTTTGTCGGCGTGGACAAGGCCCGCCATGCTGCCGAGTTCATGACCGTCACCTTTGACGTCAAGGACGAGTGGCGCCGGCAGATTCCCGCCGTCGTCCACGTGGACGGCACGGCCCGCCCGCAACTGGTGCGCAGCGACCGCAACCCCCGCTACCACCAGCTGATTTCCGCCTACGCCGCCCTGTCCGGCATTCCCCTGGTGCTCAATACCAGCTTCAACGTGCACGAGGAGCCGATTGTCTGCTCACCGGTGGAAGCCATTCGCGCCTTTACCGAAAAACGGGTCGATTGCCTGGGAATCGGAAACTATTGGCTGACCCATTCGGTCTGAGCCTTGCGGGGGAAATCTTGCCCCCGCAGCTTTTCTTGCCGATATCCCCTTACAATGAGCCGGTAGATGCCGTATCTACTCCTCAACCTTCAAGGAGACCCCTGATGAAGCTGAAAATTGGTGTGATGTGCATGCTCGCCGGCCTGGCCCTGAGCGGCCCGGTACTGGCCGACGCCGACGACATGAAGTGGATCGCTCAGTGCCTGAAAGACAACAAGAACGAAGGTGCCAAGGAAGAAGTGGTCTTCAAGTATTGCAAGTGCATGAACGACAAGATGGACTCCAACGAAACCCGTTCCATCTCCCAGTGGGAAAAAGCCAACCCCAATGCCATGAAGGCCTGCGAGAAGGAAGCCGGCTGGAAGTAAGCCGGTAAAAAGTGCGCGGCGCAACGCCGCGCCCGTGATCCTGCTTCCTGCACCCCGCTCCGCCGCCGGTCAGTCCAAGGGATTGGCCAGGGGCCAGACCAGACGGTCATTGACCACGTACAGGCGGCACGGATGCCGGCTGCTTCGCTGGCAATACTGAAGCGCCCGCTCCTGGGCATCCTCCCGCTGGTAGGAAAATCCGAAAGAACCGCTCGAACTGACCGCGAAGGCGCGGGGAGAACGTTTACCGAGAAACTCGCGATAACGTTGGCGCCCCCTGTCATCGAGATAGGGAACCTCACCGGGTTCGCCGATCGCTCCCGGACGCGCCGTTGGAACCTCATCGGACTGGGGCATCCAGGTCGCTGCTTTGATTTCCGCAGCGCTTTCCTCCGACCAGACGATCTGGTCATCCACCGCGTAGAGCCGGCAAGTCAACAGCCCCTGATCCGTCTGGCAGGCTTGCAGGGCGGCATTGGCAGCCTCTGCATTTGCGCTGCTGAAAGCCCAGGTTCCATACGGACCCACGGCAAAGGCTCGGGGCCGGGGAGATCTCAGGAATGCCCGGTAGGCCTCTCGGGCGCGCTGCGTGGCGATCGGCAGGGATTCGACCTGGTCCATGGCCGCCCAATCGGTCCGGATCACCGGCGGCGGCGAAGGTTTTGGTGGCGCACTATTCGGCACCGGTGGGCTGCGCTCCCGGTCGGGGACAAGCTCAGTCCGGCCAGCTGTCCGTGGTTCACTACTCGGGAGGGGCGCCTCCGATTTACCATTGAGGGCTGACTGACTGATTCGCGCAGGGTCTGTCCGGTTGTCCTTTTCCGCACCCGCTTCCTGTTTTTCCTTCGCTTGCTGCGCTTCCGCAATGGGTGAAGGGTTTTCCGGACCCCGTGGTCTGAGTTCGTCGCGGTAACTGCGCGTTGCCTTGATTACCACGGAATCTCCCAGGCGGACGCTCACCAGCGGCGGGTACTCATAACCGGCCCCGGTCGAATGGTCGATCACGGCACCAATGACGCCGCCGACGATGAGATTGCCGAACATCTCCATTTTTGCGGAAGAAATTACGTTGGCGTGCCCCGGCGCATGTTCCTTGTGCTCGCAGCGCACCACCAGACTATCCGATGCGCCGGCAACCAAAGTGCGGCCCGGCGTGTGCACTCGCCATTCACCGTTGCTGTTGCGTAGCACACAGTCCGCACCGGGTACCTGCCTGCCGCCCAGATCCTGGGTCTCGACCTCAAGCGTGCGAGCCCGCTCGGAAGTGACCGAGGCACAGCCGGACAATGCTCCGAGGGCGATTACCGCGATCGCCGCCAGGCCACCTGAACGATTGAAAAAAAATGATCCCACGGCCCCCCCTTATTCCGACAACCCCATGCCAGGCAATTCGATCATGACTGGACGGATCAGTGCGCCGCCTCCCAGTTCGGCCCCACCCCCACTTCCGCCACCAGCGGCACGGCCAGTTGCGCCACCTGGGTCATCAGGCGTGGCAGGTGAGTACGCACTTCCATCAGTTCTGCGTCCGGCACTTCCAGGATCAGTTCGTCATGCACTTGCAGGATGAGCAGGGAACTCATTTTTCCGGCTTCCAGCCAGTTCTGCACGGCGATCATGGCCAGTTTGATGAGATCGGCGGCGGTGCCCTGCATGGGAGCGTTGATCGCCACCCGCTCGGCGCCCTGGCGGCGACCGACCTGGCTGGAGCGGATGTCCGGCTGCCAGAGACGGCGGCCGAAAACGGTTTCCACGTAGCCCTTGTCGCGGGCGCCGGCCTTGGCTTCTTCCATGTACCGGGCAACGCCGGGGTAGCGGGCGAAGTAGCGGTCGATATAGGTTTGCGCGGCACTGCGCTCCAGGCCGAGCTGGCGGGCCAGGCCGAAGGCGCTCATGCCGTAGATCAGGCCGAAATTGATGCTCTTGGCCACCCGGCGCTGATCGGGGCCGACTTCCAGCGGGGTGACGCCGAAAATTTCCGCCGCTGTCGCCCGGTGCACGTCCTCGCCCTGGGCGAAGGCTTCGAGCAGGCGCGGATCGTGGGAGAGATGGGCCATGATGCGCAATTCGACCTGGGAGTAATCGGCGGACACCAGGCTGTGGCCGGGAGGAGCGATGAAGGCGCTGCGGATGCGCCGGCCCTCTTCGCTGCGTACCGGTATGTTCTGCAAATTGGGGTCGCTGGAAGCCAGCCGCCCCGTCGCTACGGTGCCTTGCGAGAAGTGGGTATGCACCCGCCCGGTGACCGGATTGACCATGCGCGGCAGCTTGTCGGTATAGGTGCTCTTGAGCTTGGACAGGCTGCGGTGTTCGAGCAGCAGCTTGGGGAGCTGATAGTCGAGAGCCAGTTCGGAGAGCACTTCCTCATCGGTGGACGGGGTGCCGCCCGGAGTTTTTTTCTTGACCGGCAGCCCCTGCCGGACGAAGAGGATTTCCGCCAGCTGCTTGGGGGAAGCCAGATTGAAAGGCTGCCCGGCCAGTTCGTAGGCCGCCGCTTCCAGGGCCATGATCTTGCCGCCCAGTTCGTGGCTCTGGCGGGCCAGGGCGGCGCTGTCGACCAGAACGCCGGTGCGCTCCATGCGCCAGATCACTTCCCGGGCCGGCATTTCCACTTCCCGGTAGATGCGAGTGAGCCCTTCCTCACCGGTGAAGCGCGCTTGCAGCGCGTTATGCACGCGCAGGGTCATGTCGGCGTCTTCGGCGGCGTAAAGGGCGGCGCGCTCGATGTCCACCTGATCGAAGCAGATCTGGCCCGCTCCCTTGCCGCACAGTTCGGCATAGGGAATGGTGGCGAGTCCGAGGTGACGGGTGCACAACTGTTCCAGGTCGTGCCCCTTGTCGCTCTCGACGACGTAGGATTCGAGCAGGGTGTCGTGGGCGATGCCGCGCAGGCTGATGCCGTGATTGGCGAAAACGTGCTGGTCGTATTTGAGATTCTGGCCGAGTTTCCGGTGCCGGTCGGATTCCAGCCAGGGCTTGAGGCGGGCCAGCACTTCGTCGCGGGGCAACTGATCGGCTACGCCGGGGCAGATGTGGGCCAGGGGAAGGTAGCAGGCCTGACCGGGCGTCACGCACAGGGACAGGCCGACAATGCGGGCGGCAAAGGAGTCGAGGCTGGTGGTTTCGGTGTCGATGGCGGTCAGGGAAGCGGACTGGATGCGTTCCAGCCAGACCTCGAAAGACGCCCAGTCGAGGATGGTTTCGTAGGCGGAACGGTCCGGAGTCCGGGTTTCTGCCGGCTCCGCATCGGCGGTCATCACCTTGGCCTCGATACTGGCCGGTTGGACGCCGCTATCCAGTTCCCGCAGCCAGGTCTTGAAGCCGAAGCGCTGGTAGGTGGCGCGCAGGGTGTCGGCATCCCTGGGGAGGGGCAGCAGTTCGCCGGGAGCCGGCAGATCGGGAACGTCGCACTTGACGGTAATCAGTTCGCGGCCGAGGGGCAGAAAGGACAGATGGTCGCGCAGATAGCCGCCGACACCGCCGGTGATTTCGCTGGCGTGGGCAATCACCCCATCGAGGGAGCCATATTGGGCCAGCCATTTGAGGGCGGTTTTGGGACCGCATTTGTACACACCGGGAACGTTGTCCACACTGTCGCCGATGAGGGTCAGGTAATCGACTATGCGCTCCGGCAGGACGCCGAATTTGGCCGCCACGCCGGGCACGTCGAGCAACTCGCCGGTCATGGTGTTGATCAGGCGGACATGGGGGCCGACCAGTTGGGCGAGATCCTTGTCACCGGTGGAAATCATGGTTTCCAGGCCGCTGCCGGCTGCCTGGCGGGCCAGGGTGCCGATCACGTCGTCGGCTTCAACTCCGTCCACCATCAGCAGCGGCCAGCCGGCGGCGCGTACGGCGGCATGGATAGGCTCGATCTGGCGAACCAGGTCTTCCGGCATGGCAGGCCGCTGGGCCTTGTACTCCGGATACAAATCGTCGCGGAAGGTCTTGCCCTTGGCGTCGAAGATGATGGCCGTGTAGTCCGCCTTGTAGTCGGCTTCCAGCCGGGCTGCTTCCGCGAGCCGGGCATCGCCGGCCATCTGCGCGCCGCCGTCAAGCGGCTGGGCGAG
>CAZHVZ010000062.1:20261-20765 GCA_964536245.1 uncultured Rhodocyclaceae bacterium | reverse complement strand
TCGACCGCAAAGCGCAACCTGCTGTTCCAGGCGCCTGGGTGACAGCGCCGACCCGCGGAACGCCCGCCCGCGGCGTTCTGTTGAACGCGCCCTTTCAGATCGACACGGGTCGCGCAACGCTGGCTCTTGGAAAGTCAGCCACCCAGATCAACATGACCCTGACGCTGACACTCGCGAACGAAGTCTCACCGGTCCTGATTGACTTGCAAACCGAGTCGAAGTCGAACTGGCCTGTACTGGCGGCCGCGTTGGGCTGTTCGAAGTCGGTTTCGCCGGCCGGTTTTTGGTACGGTCTATGGGAGAAGCTCCTCGGCGAGCCTCCTGAGCAGGATTCTGCGATGGACGTGCGCCTTCTCGACACATTCGCCTGCAGCGTTGTCCGCACTGTCGTTGAGCGGACTGGTCGGATTCCAAACGGACTGAAAGGGGACGGTGCAGCCTTGGCCGAGGTCGAGAGTCTCTGCTTGTCGGTCAATCTGGGCTACTTGGCGAACGACGTCCCCC
>CAZHVZ010000062.1:0-20202 GCA_964536245.1 uncultured Rhodocyclaceae bacterium | reverse complement strand
GTTCGTCGACAAGTACCCCGTTGAAGGATGGTGTGCCGACCAAGTTCGCGGATGGCTGCAGCGCTCCGGTTTGGCAGAGGACGAGAGCATTCCGTCGCTCGGCTTGGCTCAGGTCGTGGGGACTTTCGATTGCGGTCACTTGCCACCGACTGAAGTGGCCAACCTAGCCGAGATCCTCCGTGTCTGGCCAAGCAATCTGGGCGAGCCCTACAGGTGGCGCGCCGAAATGGCCTCGCTATCACTGCGCTCCCGTGCCGGCACCTGGGTTCCCGCAAAGGCTTTGATTCGAGGACATGGGCCAGAAGACCAACTCCTGAGCAGATTCGCGCCGGACAAGGCGGTTCTACACCTCGACTACGCCGCTGATTCCCCGGCGTTTCGTATCGTCGAGCAATACCTGCCCGTCTGGAGCGATGACTCATCCATGCTTGCGGGCTGGTGTATGACGGCCACCGGCGATGACCCCCAGGGCGCTGCCGCCACATGGCTGGCGCGCAATATCTACGGCCCCATCATCGAACTGATTCGAGCGCGGCATCACCTGGGCGGATGGCTGTTCGAGTTGACGGAGGATTCATCTGCCTTGAGTGGGCTGTCGACAGAAGAAAAGCGACTACTGCTGACCAAGCTCGGGCTGGCGGCGAACGACCAAGAAGACTTTCCTGACCTATCGTCGAGTCTCGACCTGGCCTCGATTCATGGCTGGTGGTCTGAGAACGGTACGAAGTGGCTGGCCGAGTTCGACCGCAAATTCTGGCCAGCGAGCGTCGATCGAAATGCCCTCAGAGAAGAAGAGCCTCACGATAGAACTGCTTGGATGACGCTTTTCAGCATGGGTCTGTTCCGCCGATACGGTCGCGTCACGGACCAGCAGCATCGTGGTTTCCTCGATTTTCTGGGTAGCAAGGGCTGGTGGCAGACGATCTGCGAGGTGCATCCCGACGTCGGCGCAGAGGCCTGGATGGACATCCTACGGGCCTACGGTGAGGGGCAGCAGACTGACACGCTTTTCGAGCTGTGGATGGACAGCTTTCCGAGGCTGTATCGGATTGCTCGATGGCTCGACACCTACGTTCACCTGTTTCAGACGCTGGATCGCCGCGACTCGAAACTGGCCAAATTTCTGCTGTCGCCAGCGTCGGACCCCAGTCTCAGTGGCTCCGGCATTGAGGCGCCAACCTTGAGCGGCATGCTTAGGCTGGGCCAGCACCTGGTCATTCGGGAGTTGCTTCGTCTTGAGGTCCTGTCCTCGGATGTTGCGCGCGAACTAGCCTTTGCTCCAACAAGTGCGGTGCTCGAGCTGATGGCTCGACTTGGGCACACCGATCTCCGGTCCAGCAGCGACATCTACAGTGTCCTGGTGTCAGAGCTAGGCGAGGAGGAGGCGTGCTTTTCGGGAGCCTATGACATTCCGCTTCAACTCGTTGCGACCAACGAGGCGGCGCGCCGCGAAGCTGAGCGATGGGCAGAGCACGGATCGTTCGTGGAATCCGACGAAGCCGCAGAACAGGAGGAGCAACTGTGACGACCAATGGCACGACCTATCAGGCAAATGCCTTGGTGCTTCACGCACGGCACGGACAAGGCACCGTGCTACTCACGGACCGAGACACGACCGTCGTCCGATTTGCTCACGGCATCGAGCAGGTCTTCACCAAAGAATTGACCCCGGTCGCCTCAGTATCCGAGGCGCTGAGAAAAGGGCAACTAGCACCCTCGCTTGAAGTGGCCGCGCGGGTCCAGGCCGAGGTGATCACATCTGTGAATGCGGCTTGGGGCGTGTTTACGAGGTCGCGCATTTCGCTACTCCCACATCAGCTATGGGTTTGCCATCGTGCGCTGCGTTCTTGGCCGATGCGTCTGCTGATCGCTGACGACGTCGGCATGGGAAAGACGATCGAAGCCGGCCTGCTGCTTTGGCCCTTGCTTGCAAGCAGAAAGGTACAGCGGGTGTTGATTTTTTGCCCGGCCAAGCTGGTCGGTCAATGGCAGATGCGACTGAAGCGGATGTTCGACATCCGGGCAGCCACGTATCACACGGATCTGGACACGGATCGAACCGACTTCTGGGGCATTCACCAGATCGTTGTCGCCTCGTTGCCAACCCTGCGCGCGGACCGCAATGGACGCCATGACCGCCTGCTCGATGCGCCGGTCTGGGACATAGTGGTCATCGACGAGGCTCATCACCTCAACGCTGATGAGGAAACCGGAAAGACCCTCGGCTTCGAGCTGGTTGAAAAGCTGAACAAGGCTGGCAAGGTCACCTCCTGCGTGCTCTTTACGGGCACGCCACATCGAGGGAAGAACTTTGGGTTCTGGTCGCTGATGAGTCTGCTCGATGCCGAGGTGTTCGGTCCCAAGACGAACGAAGGCGGCATGCTTCAGGCCCTTCCAAGATTCCTGATCCGGAACGCCAAACAGAAGGCAACTGACATGAAGGGCCAGCGGCTGTTCAAGCCAGTGGTCCAGTACCCCGAGACATTCACGTACTCGCCGCCCGAAGAGACCTTCTATGAACTGATGTCCGAGTTCATCCTGGCGGGCAAGGCATACGCGACGTCGCTCAGTCGAACTGAGGGCGGGCAAGTGATGCTTGTCCTGATTGCGCTTCAGAAACTCGCATCGAGTTCCATTGCGGCAGTTGTCGCCGCGCTTCAGACGCGGATCAAGCGTCTCGGGGCGGAGGCTGCCAAGTCCAAGTCCGAGCTTGCATCCATTGATGAAGGTGAGGGAGACGAGGCCCAGAAGGCCTTGCAGCGCTGGCTACGTGATGAAAAGCAGGCTCGTCTTCGCTTGATGGAGGATGAGGGGCGATACCTTGTCGACCTCATTGCCGCGGCGGGTCAGGTGACGTCGGAGACACGAATCGTCCGAATCATCGAGGTCATCAAACAACGGTTTGCCAACGAGCCCGTGCTGCTGTTTACCGAGTACAAGCGGACCCAGGCGCTCGTCATCAGTGCCTTGATGGCGGAGTTTGGCCAAGGGGCGGTGGGATTCATGAATGGGGACGACCGGCTGGAAGGCATCAGGCTGTCAGACGGTCGACTGACTCAGCTGGCGGGACGCCGTGAGGACATGTGCGATGCCTTCAATGCTGGGCGCATTCGATTCCTGGTGTCGACGGAGGCTGGTGGCGAAGGCATCGACTTGCAAGAGCGATGCAGTGCTTTGATCCACGTCGACTTGCCCTGGAACCCCATGCGACTGCACCAACGCGTCGGTCGCCTCAACCGCTACGGGCAGCAACGTCCAGTCGAAGTGGTGTCGCTCAGGAACCCAGACACGGTCGAAGCGATGATCTGGCAGAAGCTTGAGCAAAAGCTCAATAGCATCATGCGTGCGCTCGGATCCGCGATGGACGAGCCTGAGGACCTGATGCAGCTCGTCTTGGGCATGAGTGGTGAGAGCCTGTTCGACGACCTCTTCTCCGGCGCGATCAGCGTGAAGCGTGAGAAGCTCGACGCTTGGTTCGACAACACGACTGGAACGCTGGGCGGTGAGTCGGCGATACAGACGGTTCGCGACCTCATCGGTCATGCGGAGAGCTTCGATCTATCGGATCTGAAGGACGTCCCGCCAGTCGATCTGCCGGACCTCATGCCATTCTTCCAGAATGTTTTAGCCCTGAACCGCCGCCGGCCGAAGGTGGAGGGCACCTCGCTGTCCTTCAGGACGCCAGAAGATTGGCTCACCAGCCACGCCATTCGCAAGTCCTATGACAACTTGGTCTTCGATCGGAAGGCACCGGTTCAGGCGGACTTGATGGGCATAGGACATCCGCTGCTTGAGAAGGCGCTGCATCAGGCCGAGCGTTTGGCTGGAACAGTTTGTGCCGTCGATGGCCTCGACGATCCGATGATGGTGGTTGACGTCTCGAGCAGAGTGACCGATGTGGCAACACAGTCGCGGCGAGCCATTGTCGGGATCACAGGCGCCATCGGCAGCTTCAGGCTGCTTCGCGACTGGGAGGTGCTTCGCACTTTGAACCGCTGCAACCTCAAATCGGAGCCCACGGATGGCACGTTTGACACCGAAGCCCTCACGGGTTGGCGAAGCTCGGCAATGTCTGCGCTCAACGACTTGCTGGATACCGTGGATCTCCAGTTCGGATCCAGGGTCGTGAAGGAGTCTGCCTTGGTCTGGCCCACCGCTAAATGAATCGACTTTCGGTTTAGAAGCCAGATTGGCTCGCATCCACATATGCTCAATTGCGCTACAAACTACCACGACGACCTGTTTAGCCGCTTAATCGGTGGTGGTGTCCCGCTGCCGGTCGCCGTCGAGCGAGTCGCGGGCGCCTACCTAGACGGAAAGCCGCTGCAGGTCGGTAAGAGGAAGCTCACGAAGAAGGAGCGCGACAGCCTCTTCTGGTCCAGTAACGTGGTGAAGGAATGCCTGCCGGACTCGTGGAACGCGGAGGCCATGGTGCTCGCCCTGGCGCGATACCTAGGCCAGGAGTCAGTCGCTGCTGAAGGATTGGTCACTCGCGTGGCTCGCGAAGCGCCTGACGCGTTGACTCGCGCGGTCAGGTACTCCGCGCTGGTTCTGAAATCACACTCCCCGCGACGAGCTGAACTGGACCGCGCCGCGTCCGAAAGCGAGGCCGTGGCCAAGCTGTGCCGCGTGCTCGACCTGTTTGTGCTGGCGCATCGGGAACGGATCGCGGCCGTGGAAGTGCAGAAGGCGCGGCTGGCGGGGTTGTCGGTCTTCGACCTCCTGATCTATGCGAGCCTCTATGCCTTCGAGGTTCTGGTTCCAAGGGACTTCGAAGCAAAGGCACCTATACCTCCCGCAGGCGCTGATCTCCAACTCGCATGGGATGCTCTCAACGATCTGCTTGCGTGGAAGCTCGCCGGCGCCAGCATCTCGTCTCTGAAGCTGGCTGACGACAGCATTGGGAAGTCGGTCGCACGGCATCTTCGCCCGATCCTGTTCGAATCCGGTACGACGAACGCCAGGGAGGCCGTTCGGAGTCTGCGCGCCCTTCACGCGCTGATGGACGCACAGATCGAGTTGAACGAGTTCATCTCCAGGTCGGCCGAAGCCTTCTGCTACGACGAAGGCATTCGGTTCGAGCGGCGAGGCGATCGGCTCGAGATCGTCGAGACGGATCCGGCCGCGCGGGCTGCGTGGCAAGACGACGGGCGGAAGCTTGAACGTCTGCATAGCTACTGGTTCCATCGTGCGATCGAAGCGTTCGTCGAGTACGTCGCATCCGATCCGGCCAGGTGGGAGATCGGTCGTCCGGAGAATGCGGACGCCAATCGTTTGGCCTGGTTGCGAGCGCTGCAAGCGCAGCTTCGCTTGCGTGAGGCGTACGGTGTTGCCGACGAAGTGACTTCCGAGTCTGGAGACACCGTCGATCTCTTCCGGGCGCTGCTGTCGCTGGACTTGATGTCGGCCTTCTTCCAGCGGGACTTCCTGGCAGCCTTTGCGGATCGCCTTGATGCATCGGGCGACTGGGTCGCAGCGCTGCAGCGTCTGACCATGGACGGCCTGCGCGAAGGGCTTCAGAACCGGCTGCCGCTCACTTGGTTAGATCGGGACTCGAAGGTGACCAACATTACTGGGTGGACCATCACGGCATCTGAGCCAAGAGGCAACCCAAGAATGGCATCCGCGATCCTGGACTTCTGGACCTACGACATGGTCGCGATGGCAGAACGCCTCCAGCGCAAGGAGCCTGGTCTTCAGCCCCATCTGTTCGAGCGACCGGTTCTCAAGTTCGGAGCTACGCTGGTTCAGTTGCCATGGATCGTTGGCCTGCAGAACAACAGTTCGGCTGCGATCAACAATCTGAGGCGACTCGGCGCACGACGAGGGCAAGCTCGGGACGAGGCGCAACGGATTGAGTCAGGCCTGGCACAGCTATTCGAGACGCGTGGATTCAAGACGCTGCTCAACTGGAAGCCACCGCGCGACGTGGACGACCCTGGCGAGGTAGACCTGATCGTCACCCTCGGCCAACATCTGTTCATCATCGAGGTGAAGTCGACGTTCTTGCGACGCTCTCAGCGGGAGGCATGGCTGCACGCCACCAGCACGCTTCGCAAGGCAGGCCATCAGCTTCGCCGCAAGGTCGAAGCGGTGTCGCGGGCAATCGCCTCGAATCCCGAGCTACGCGCCTTGCTCGACTTGAACGAGGATAGTGTCCCAACTCGCCATCACGGTTGGATCGCCGACACATCCATCGAATGCGACCACCAGCGCTTCTCTGGCTTCCTGAAGGTCTCAGTCGAAGAGTTGTTGATCGTGCTTCGCGATGATCGTCACCTCTTGAACGACCCCGAAGGTTTGCTCGCCGGGAACTACAGGGCGGACCAGTCCCTTGAAGCCGATACGAGCAACTCTGCCTGGACTTTGTATCCTGACGGGTTCAGTGCAGAGCGATTCATTGAGGTGATCGAGACGGAGGCTGTTTGGGATCTACGCGATCGAACTCACCGTTGGCCAAGTCCGTTCGCATCGTGACGGTAAAAAATGAGTGAAAAAGTGAAGTGAGACAATAACCTATGGCGCTTGATGGCGGGGCCGCGGTTTGGACGTGCGTCGATGGTGTTGATAAGCCGTCATTGGAGTCGATAGGCCTCGATAGATCTCGAAAGATCGCTTTCGGCCGAATCGCCCGCAAACCCGCGCCAATGCTGGTGTCTAACACCTTGACGGTAAAAATGACGGTAAAAATCGATAACGCAACCACGGGTAGGGGGCTGGATACAACGTGTCGCCAAAGTCGCTGCACTTGGGCGCCATGTCCGAACTGCATCGACAAGTTTCGGACACCACGGGAGTTTTCGATGGGCAGGCGCGACACGCATATGGGCTCCCCGTTGGTTGTGTGGTGTCATGGCTTGGCTGCCTGATTCACCCGTTCTTGAATGTCGCTGCAGACCTGCATGAGTTGATCGAAAGCGAGCGCTTCGCCGAGCATCATGCCGTCGCCAATCATGGCCGCATAGTCTTCTTGTAATGCATCGCGCGCCGCGCCTTCAGGAACAATGCGCAGATTGCCGGTCACCGCTGATTTGTAGTTGATGACGAAGCCATCGACATTCTTCTCAAGAAAGAAGAATGCCTTGTGTTCGGCGACCGCCGCCGCTACAGCGCAGTCGGTGATGACCTCATCGCCGTGTCGGCTGTGCGCAATGGCCGCCAGGTCATGCCAATGACGCGCGTACCGTTCGCCGCGTATCCGTCCCTGCGCACAGTAGACGTGCGCAGCAGTTGCCTTTTCCCAGAAGGTGCGCGCCACGCTCATGACTAGGGGTCTAGCAGTCGGGAATGAAACATCCTCGACATGTCCCTCCATGTCGCAGGCAACGGGCAGCGCCTGATGCGGCTCACCGGTAGCGCGGGCACCGAATTCCAGCGTCACGACCGTTCGAACATAGCCGCTGCCGGGCTTGAGCGTGGGGTAGTGCAGCAGCAGTTTGTCGTTGTCCTCGCCACCCATTTCCAGCCGTGCGTGCAATTGGTCTCGCGCGAGCGCGGCTTCGATGATGGGGCGCACCTTCGTGGCGATCCACTCGGGCAAGCGCTCCCGCACGGTGCGCGTCCATTTGCTCGCCTGGCTCCGGCTCGATGGCAGAAAGCCATCGCCGCCGATCAGGTCCGGAATGAGCTTGCGGATGTCGTACGTGAGGTCGATGTCCTCGGAGAAGCGGTCGATGACCTTGTATGCCTTGGACAGGGAGGTTCCGCCCTTGAAGGTCAGGTCGTCGGCGAGCGCCGAGTCGAAGAGGGCGCCCAGCGCCCAGACGACCCACACGTCCTTTTCGAGGAGAAGCGTCGGCCGCTGCGTCTTCTCGCGGACGATCTCCAGCACCTCGCGCTGGTCGTCTTGGCTGAGCCGCAGGAAGGCATCAGCCATGCGCTGCTTCCTCGCCAATCGCTCGCGCCATCCACGACGGCAGCGCCGCCCGCGAGGATTCCAGGATCTGCCATTCTGCCGGCGGAAGAGATTGGTGCAGGGTTGCCAGTGACTTGCTGGCATGCGTCGGTCCCAGCCAAGCCAGGGCGCGTACTGCGGCGCCGGCGGGTCCTGTGCCCAAAGCCAGCATCCAGCGGGGCACGTGCTTCACCACGATCTCGGAGCGGCCGAGCTTGAGTGTTCGGGTTCGCCCAGATGTCAGGTAGACCTCGCGAATGGGCACTTGCTGGGTCAGGCCCAGGGTATTCGCCGCGATGGCGCCGTGCGAAGCGATCACTTCACCGCTCTGGGCGGCCAGCGCTTCGACCACTTTCTCCGGCGCTGGTGCGCGCGTGCCGAAGCGGCTGGAGACTGGCGCGGCATACGCGCCACGCGCGACCCGCAGCAGCTTGCCCTCTTTGGTGAGCCTTGAGAGCGCCTGATCGATCGCGGCCCGTGTGCCCATGTGCAGAAACTCTTTGGGCGACACCAGACCTCCCTCGGGCAGGGATCGAGCGTGGATCAGGATGGCTTCAGGTAGCGTGTTCATGGGCACCTCTGTGTCAGAATAATACATAAGTTTCTGACATCCTGCACGGTCTCTCGCTCGTCGCCATGAGCGGCAACTCTCCTATATAATCAAAATTATCAAGGTGTTCGGCGCGTTCCGGGGCTCCAACCAACCCTGCAGCCCCTCGGCCCTGATCGCATTGATGACTGGCCTCTGATGGCTAGAGCAACCACCTCACAAGAGCGTTCGTTCTCTGACGGTAGATATGACGGTAGACGCTCTTATGGGCAAACACAAAGCTAGGTTTTATGCGGGTTTCCGGCCATCGGAAATAATCGAGTGGGAGTAAGTGTGACTACAAGTCGTTGATTGTAAATTGGTTGTTTTTGATTTTTGGAAATCATGAAATATAAAACCAATAACAATCAATGACTTATGGTTTTTCAGCAATACCATGGATTTGATCGGAAAAGACTAAAAAATTTTCTGATGGTATTTTTCATGGCATCGAAATGGAAATGCGTTTTGCATTGCGACGATACCATGAGTCGGAAAACTCGCCGATGATGGTATCGCTCCCGCCGCCCCCCTGTCGTGGCGGGCTTTGAGGCCCGGTTTCATGGTACTTTGCAATCATGGTATCAAGCCAAAAAGCACATCGGTTACATGCCAGAAACCATTGAATAGCAATGGAACTCCGATAGTGCATTAGTATCAAATAAGATACTATTGGCGATATGAACAAACGAGCAAAGCTACTCGAAGCCATGCGAAATAATCCCCGGGATTGGCGGATTGATGATTTGCTTTCGGTAGCTGCTCAGTTTGGGATCGAGTGCCGTAATCATGGGGGAAGTCACCATGTTTTTAGTTATCCCGGTGTGGAAAGCGATGTGTCCGTGCCAGCCCACCGGCCGATCAAGCCAATTTATGTCCGGCAGTTTTTTACTCTGGTCGACAATGTCAAGGAGTTGCAATCATGAACGCCACTATCAAGCAGATTACTCAAGTGAAGTCTGACTATCCCTTTGAGTCTTATGCCCACATCGTCAGTCCGCTATCAGCGGAGGATGGTGGCGGCTATTTGATTACTTTCCCTGATTTGCCTGGTTGCATGTCCGATGGTGAAACGGAGGCCGAAGCAGTAGCTAATGGACGCGATGCCTTTGCCTCGTGGGTATCGGCCAGGGCAGATGCAGGGAAGTCAATCCCGGTTCCAACCTATCAGCCCGAGCCTGTGCCGATGGCCTCGGGGCGCTTTGTTACTCGTCTGCCAAAATCAATCCATGTCAAGTTGGCTGAACGTGCCAAGCTTGAAGGAGTGAGCTTGAACACCCTTGTTCTCGCCTTTATTGCCGAAGGTTTGGGGCGTAAAGATGCGCATGCCTGAGGTGATGGTACGGATGATGGTACGGATGATGGTATCAATCAAACTGCCCGCATTTGATGGCAGGGGGACAATCCGTTGCCGTTGCAGAAAACCTGCGTAGAGCAGGAGAGGGCATATGAGTACACCTTGCCAATCCGAAGCCATCGAGTTCTGGTTCGATTTCGGTAGCAATTACAGCTACCTCAGCACAATGCGTATTGAGAATCTGGCTGCGTCTTTGGGTCTTTCGGTCCGCTGGCGCCCATTTCTGCTGGGGCCAATTTTCCGCTCCCTGGGCTGGGATACCTCGCCGTTCGTTCTGCAAAAGGAAAAAGGCGCGCACATGTGGAAGGACATGGTTCGCCAGTGCCGGAAATACGAGATTACCTGGAACAAGCCAAGTCACTTCCCCCGTTCTGCCGTTCTACCCCTGCGCATTGCCTTGGCGGGAGCTGGCCAGCCCTGGATAGGCTCTTTTTGTCGAGCCGTGATGCAGCGCAATTTCGTAGCCGACCGGGAGATTGACTCTGTTCTGGCCATGGAGGAGGTTCTGGAGGAATTGAATCTTCCTTCGGCAGCGTGGATCGCTGCTGCCCTGACCGATTCCAACAAACAGGCACTGCGTGCCCAGACGGATGAAGCGCGACGCCGAGGAGTTTTCGGGGCGCCCACTTTTTTTGTCGGAGAGGAAATGTTCTGGGGCAATGACCGGCTGGACGACGCACTGGCTTATGCCGCCGAAGTGACATCGAGATAGCTCTGCAATGGAGCGTCGGCCCTCAGCCAGCCGTCAGCATCTTTTCTGCCCGAACCCAGCGGTCAAAATCGCTGGCACTGACGGAACCCAGGGCCAACGCTGCGGCCCTGAGGGTGCTGCCATCCCGATGAGCCCTTTTGGCAATTTCTGCCGCCCGGTCGTAGCCGATATGGGGAGTGAGGGCGGTAACCAGCATCAAGGAGCGCTCCACCTGTTGCGCAATGTGTTCCGGATTGGCTTGGATGCCCCGTACGCAATGCTTTTCCAGACTGCTCATGCCATCCGATAGAAGCCGGATACTTTGCATAAAATTATGCACAATCAGCGGCTAGAATGTATTTAACTCGAAATTACCTGAAGAGCCGCCGACAGTAATCGCTACATCATTACCGAAAACCTGGCAGCAAAGCATGGTAACTGCCTCGCACTGGGTGGGATTGACCTTGCCGGGCATGATCGAACTTCCCGGCTCGTTTTCCGGCAAGCTGAGTTCTCCCAGCCCGGAGCGGGGACCGGAGCCCAGCCAGCGAATGTCGTTGGCAATCTTCATGAGCGCGGTGGCCAGGGTCTTGAGGGCACCATGGGCGCTGACCAGGGCATCGTGCCCGGCCAGGGCGGAAAATTTATTGTTCGCGGCGGTGAAGGGGAGACCGGTTCGCTTGGCCAGTTCTGCCGCAACGGCTTGACCGAAGAGAGGGTGGGTGTTCAGCCCGGTACCCACTGCCGTCCCACCAACCGCCAGTTCGAAAAGAGCCGGCAGGCTTGCCCGGATGAAATTCCCGGCGAGATCCAGCTGGGCTACCCAGCCGGAAAATTCCTGCCCCAAGGTGAGCGGTGTGGCATCCTGTAGGTGAGTACGGCCAATTTTGACGATGTCGGAAAAATCAGCGGATTTACTTGCCAGGGCGGTACGCAGGCCGAGCAGGGCTGGCAGCAGCTGACGGGTAATGCCGGTTACGACTGCCACATGCATGGCGGTGGGGAATATGTCGTTGGAGGATTGACCAAGATTGACCTGGTCGTTGGCATGCACCAGCCGCTTGCTTCCCCGCTCGCCTCCCAGCAGTTCCGATGCACGGTTGGCCACAACCTCGTTGATGTTCATGTTGGTTTGCGTTCCGGAGCCGGTTTGCCAGACTGACAGCGGGAATTCCCCATCGTGTCGGCCAGCCAGAATTTCATCACAGGCAGCGACCATGGCGCTTACCGTGTCCGCCGCCAGCAGCCCCAATGCCCCGTTTTCAGTGGCACAAGCCCTTTTGACCAAGGCCAGAGCATGGAGGAAGGCAACCGGCATGCATTCGCTGGAAAGGTGGAAATAGGTCAGGGAGCGCTGGGTCTGGGCCCCCCAAAGGGCGGCGGCGGGAACGGCGACAGCGCCGAAGGAATCTTCTTCCATTCTTGTTTCGGTAGTCATGGCGATGTCCTTTGACGGGAGGGGCGGCTCTCATGATTGGACCGCTGCTTCAGCGATCTTGTTCGCGTCGCAACGGCTGACCGCAAGCTGTTGGTAAAATGGCAACAATATCCCTGTCCGGCCAGACCGGAACAATTACCCAAAAAATGACGGACTATCAGGTTTCTGCCCTCGACGACGAATTTTTCATGCGCGAGGCCATGTCGCTGGCGCGGGCTGCCGAATGTCTCGGAGAAGTGCCGGTCGGTGCCGTGGTGGTATTGAACGGCGAAATCGTCGGGCGCGGTTTCAATGCGCCAATCGGTGAAAACGACCCGACCGCCCATGCCGAGATTGCAGCCCTGCGCGATGCAGCGCGCAATCTGGAGAACTACCGCCTGCCTGGCTGCGAGCTTTTTGTGACACTGGAGCCTTGTGCCATGTGCGCTGGCGCCATCCTGCATTCCCGTATTGCGCGAGTCATCTACGGAGCCCGCGACCCCAAGACCGGCGTTCACGGCAGTGTCGTCGATCTGTTTGCCGTGGAGCGGCTGAATCATCATGCCGAGGTGGTAGGCGGCGTTCTGGCCGAGGAATGCAGCAGCCTGCTGTCCACTTTTTTTGCCGGACGGCGCAGGAAGGCACCATGAATATCCTCGTTTCCGTTGCCCGGCAAATTCTGACCGTGTTTGGCGACGACGGGGAAATTCTGCGCCAATACGCCATTTCCACCGGCAAAGCCGGGGTTGGTGAGGAATCCGGCAGTTACCGCACCCCCCGGGGCAGACACCTGATCAGAGCCAAGATTGGTGCCGGCTGTCCGGAAAACACCGTTTTTGTCCGGCGCCGGCCAAGCGGCGAATTATGGACGCCGGAATTTGCGGCTCAACACCCCGGCCGGGACTGGATTCTGACCCGCATTCTCTGGCTTTCCGGCTGTGAACCGGGACGGAATCGCCTCGGCACCTGCGACACCATGCGCCGCTACATCTACATTCACGGCAGTTCCGACCAGGCGAGGATGGGAATTCCCGGCTCCCACGGCTGCATCCGCATGCGTAATGCCGATATGGTTGAACTGTTTGACCTGGTGCCTGTTTATACGCCGGTGGACATTACGGAAGACTGAAGCGGTACGCCTTCCGGGCCGAAGGTGCGTTCTTCCAGACGAATGACCTGTCCCGCCGATACAGTGAGCAAGGTCGAGGCTCGCGTACCGTAGGTTTCCGATCGGACGAAAATGGCTGACAGCAACCGCTCCCATTCCAGCGGCACACCCGTCGCCGGCAAGGCGTGATCGGGGATGATCTCGTCGTCGGCAAGCAGGTCGAAAAACGCCCGGCTGTCCGGCAGGCGGCTCAAGGCCTCAGCGAACCCCTGTCGGGCAGTGAGCAGCTTCGGCCAGGGGGAATCCAGCAGATGGTTGGACAGCCCATAAACCCCCGGAGACAGGCGACGGGGAGGGCCGCCCCGGTTGGAGCCGTACCACAGGCTTTTCTGGTCGGCGAGGAGCACATTGAAACCGGAGTACTGGTCGCCCCGGACGGATGCCAGATAGTCCTCCGGGCCGAGCTGTCCCGCCAGATAGTCCCGGGGCAGGGCGCCGCGTGAACAGGCGCCCTTGGGCAAACCAGGCTCCCGTACATTGGTGACGGCAGCAAAGCGCCCGCTGTCGGTAATACCCAGCCAGGTTCCACCAGCCTCCAGATCGCGCCCGGCGATGATTTGCCGATGATCGGCCCAGCGGGCGATATCCGCCGTCGGGCGAGCATAGAACTCGTCGCGGTTGGCGGCAACGACCAGAGGAAAATCCGGGTGCTGCTGCCAGCCGACGACGATCAGGCACATCCGGCGACAATCATGGGTTGACGGCGCTGGCCTGGAGCAGCGGACCTTCCCGGGAATCCAGGTGCACGTCATCGGCATAATTTGACTGGACAACAGCCAGGGCTTCGTAGCCGCCGCTTGGCGAGGGGGCCGCGCTGACCACCTTGCCACAGGCCTGATCCGGATTTCCGGGAGAATGCAGGTCATCGCCAGCCTTGAGCGCCTGCTCACTGGTCAGGCGGTAGAGATGGCGTTTGACCTTGCCCAGGTACTGGGTCCGGGCCACCACCTCCTGGCCGGGGTAACAGCCCTTATGAAAGCTGACTCCGCCGATTTTCTCAAAGTCGGCCATCTGAGGAACAAACTCCTCCTTGGTGGCCCCGCTGATCACCGGCAATCCGGCCCGGATATCCAGCAATTGCCAGGTGGCCGTTCCCACCGGCTTGGCCTGGGCAGAAAGTGTTGCCCACAACGCGCCGGCATCCGCCAGCGGAACTGCGACGACCAGACGGTTGCCGTCGAGCCGGATCACCTTGCAACCGTTTCCGTCCAGCGCGGCCATGGCCTCCGTCGGCACCGGCAAGCCGGCGGCATCAAGCGCAGCGCCAGCCTGCGGCCCGGCAATCCCGAGCAACACCTGACGGTCAGTGAGTCGGGAAAGCTTGACCTTGGCCCGCAGAATGAACATTTGCAGGCGCTTTTGCGTCGCTTCCAGAAGCTCTTCAGACAAGGCCAGACGGATACTGTCCGCCTGGCGCCACACCAGAAAACTGGCTTGCATGCGCCCCTTGGCGGTACACCAGGCGGAATGCTGTGCCTGCGCCTGCCCAAGGTGATTAATGTCGCTGGTTACCTGATTGTGCAGGAAGCCGGTTGCATCCTCGCCGCTGCAATCGATGACATCAAGATGGACGAGTGGCGCCAGGACGGTGGTCTTGTCGACAGCTTGCAACTCACCGGCGGCATCGCCAAAGTTGAGGATGGTGGTGTTCTCGCCATCAAAAACAGCACCGGCGGAAGCCAGGGCACTGCGCCAATCGGGGTTCATAAGGTCTCCTCGGTAGTTTGCGATATTATATCGTCCGTTCAACCAAACCCAGACAGGGCAAAGCCCGACGAGTTCCCCCTTGCGTATTGTTCGTACCCTTTTTCTTCTTGTCATTGTTGGTGCGGCAACCCTGGCGGGAGCAGCGTACTGGTGGGCCACTTCTCCGGTGACCCTGCGGGTTTCGCCAGCCGATTTCAGGGTTCCGCCGGGCAGTAGCCTGCGTACTGCGGCAAGCATTATTGCCGATGCCGGTGTCGATTTACCGCCGCTTTTCATGGTTCTGATGGCCAAACTGGCCAAGGCCGAGACCGGAATCAAGGCGGGCAGCTATTCCGTGGCGCCCGGCACAACTCCCTGGGATCTCCTCGGCAAACTGACCCGGGGGCAATTCACCCAGGGAGAAAGCATTCTGGTTGAGGGATGGACCTTGCGTCAGTGGCGTGCCAAGCTGGATGCCCACCCCGACTTGCTGCACGATTCTGCCGGCTTGTCCGACAGTGAGATATTCAAGCGCCTGGGCGTCGAGGTGAGCAGCGGAGAAGGCTGGCTTTACCCTGATACCTATCTCTTTGACAAGCGTTCCAGCGATCTGGAACTTCTCGCCCGCGCCCACCGGGCCATGAAAAAACGGCTGGAAGCGGAGTGGGCGCGGCGGGCCGAAAACTTGCCCTACAAGAACGCCTATCAGGCGCTGATCATGGCTTCCATCGTCGAGAAAGAAACCGGCCGCGACGGCGACCGCTCAACGATCGCCGCCGTTTTCGTCAATCGCCTGCGCAGCGGCATGCTTCTGCAAACCGACCCGACCGTGATCTACGGCATGGGGGAGCGTTTTGACGGTAATCTGCGCAAGCGCGACCTGCTCACCGATACCCCCTACAATACCTACACGCGCGCCGGCCTGCCGCCAACTCCCATTGCCATGCCCGGACTGGCATCCATCCAGGCCGCCTTGCATCCAGCCAGCAGCGATGCCCTTTATTTTGTGGCGCGAGGCGATGGCAGCAGTCAATTTTCGCGGACTCTGGAAGAGCATAACCAGGCCGTCAACCGGTATCAACGGGGAATCAAATGAGCGGAAAATTCATCACCTTTGAGGGAATCGACGGGGCGGGCAAGAGCAGCCATGTAGAATGGCTGGCTGACTGGCTGCGCCAGCAGGGCAAGGTCGTGCATGTGACCCGGGAACCAGGGGGTACGGCACTTGGCGAAAAGCTGCGGGATCTCCTGCTGAACGAGCCCATGCACCTGGAAACCGAGACCTTGCTCATGTTTGCTGCCCGCCGGGAGCATCTGGCCCAGGTTATTGAACCCGCGCTGGCGCGGGGTGAGTGGGTGGTCTGCGACCGTTTCAGTGACGCCAGCTATGCCTATCAGGGTGGTGGCCGGGGCCTTGATCGTAGCAAGTGCCAGGCGCTTGAACACTGGGTGCATGATCACCGTCAACCGGATCTCACCCTGCTGTTCGATTTGCCTCTGGAGGTTGCCCGCGAACGCATCGCCCTGGCCAGCCGCAATCTGGACCGCTTTGAGCAGGAGCGTGCCGACTTCCACGAGCGGGTTCGTCGCGCTTATCTCGAACGGGCGGCGACGTATCCTTCCCGAATTCAGGTGATCGACGCTAACCGTCCTCTGGAAACAATTCGTGTATCGCTTGAGAATATCGTTTTAACAAATTGTTTATGAACGTTATTGATCTGCACCGTCAAACCTGGAATCGTTTGCAGGCCTGGCGCTCCCGCTTGCCTCATGCCCTGCTGTTTTCTGGACAACGAGGCTTGGGAAAATTCCAGCTGGCCCAGACTTTTGCGGCCAGTCTCCTCTGTGAAAATCCGCAAGCCAATGGCCATGCTTGTGGACAATGCATGGCCTGCGGCTGGTACGCTCAAGGTAACCATCCTGATTTTCGCCTTCTCCAACCGGATGCCCTGGCCGAATCAGACGGGGAGGCAGAGGAGGGGGGCAAGAAGAAAAGCCAGCAAATCACGATTGATCAAGTACGCAGTCTCGACGAGTTTTTCAATGTTGGCACCCATCGTGCCGGCTTGCGGATCATCCTCATTCGCCCCACCGAAGCAATGAATCGCAGCACCGCCAACGCACTTCTTAAAACACTTGAAGAACCCGCTGCATCGACATTGTTTTTATTGGTTTCAGATGAACCAATGCGCCTCCTTCCAACACTCCGCAGCCGCTGCCAGACGGTTTCCATTCCGCTTCCTTCCGGCGAAAGTGCCGTGCGCGTTCTCAGCGAGGAACAGGTTTCCGAAGCCGACAAATGGCTAGCGTTGGCCGGCGGGGCGCCGGTGCTTGCCCTGGAATTGGCCCAGGCCGGGCAGGGGAGTTGGCTTGAGCTGCTGGTACGCAAACTGGCTTTGGCCGGCAAAGGCGATGCCCTGGCATCTGCCGCCGAGATCGACAAGGCTTTAAAGGAAAGCAAGGGCAAGCTGGGACTTCGCCAGGTGGTGGACTGGATGCAAAAATGGACAGTTGACCTGATGCTTGCCAAGCGCCGCTTGCCGGTGCGATATTTCTCCCGCCAACAGGCTACAATAGACACCTTGGTCACCAATGCCGGCGCCGAAGACATTCTGCACTTTTACCGGCATTTGCTGACCTGTCGGCGGGAAGTGGAACAGCCGCTTAATTCACGCTTGTTTCTGGAAACGGTTTTTCTGGACTATCGGGTTCTCTTTGCACATTAATTTCTGATTGATATTGACTGATGAGCGACGCTAAACCTGCCCCCCAGCGCCCGAGCGTACTGTCGCTCAACATCAACTCCAAATCCGCGCTTTATGCTGCATTCATGCCCCACCTCAAATTCGGCGGCATTTTCATTCCCACCCCCCGTGGCTACAACATCGGGGACGAAGTCTTCATGCTGCTTTCCCTGATGGATGATCCGGCCAAATTACCCATCGCCGGTACCGTTGTCTGGCTGACCCCGGCTGGGGCGCAGAACGGGCGGGCGCAGGGGATCGGCGTACATTTCAACAATGACGAAAGCGGTATTGAGGCGCGTCGCAAGATCGAAGGCCTGCTGGGTGGCGTCATGCAGTCCACCCGCCCGACCCATACCCTCTGATTGACCACACCATGCTGGTCGATTCGCACTGCCATATTGATTTCCCAGACCTTGCCGGACGCTTGCCGGAATTGCTTGCTGCCATGCAGGAGAACGGCGTGAGTGCGGCGACGGTGATTGGCGTCAATCTGGAGGGGCTTTCAGGCCTGCTCGCCCTGGCCGAGGCCCATGATCATCTCTTCGCCACAGTTGGAGTGCATCCCGAGTATCAGGACGTCGAGGAACCCGATGTTGAGCGACTGTGCAATCTGGCCCGGCACCCGAAAATAATTGCCATTGGTGAAACCGGGCTCGACTACTACTGGCAAAAAGACAAACCCGAGTGGCAAAGGCAGCGTTTTCGCACCCACATCCGGGCGGCCAAAATCTGTGGAAAGCCACTGGTGGTCCATATGCGTGATGCTGCAGATGACACTTTGCGCCTGCTGGCCGAAGAAGGGGCTGATGCCATCGGCGGAGTGATGCACTGCTTTACGGAAAACTGGGCCGTTGCCCGGCAGGCGCTCGACCTGGGGTTTCACTTGTCCTTTTCCGGGATAGTCACCTTCAAGAATGCCCTGTCCATCAAGGAAGTCGCGGCCAAAGCACCCCTGGAGCGCATTCTGGTGGAGACCGATGCTCCCTACCTGGCTCCTGCGCCTTACCGGGGCAAGCAAAACCAGCCCGCCTATGTTCGCTACGTTGCCGAAGAAATTGCCCGTTTACGTGGCATACCGTTCGATGAAGTAGCCAAGGCAACGACCGATAATTTCTTTCAACTATTCCCTGGGGCCAAACGGCCAGACCCGAAATGAAAAAAGCTTTTCTGATTGCGCTATTGGCCATTGCTGCCAGCCAGGCTTCCGCTGCCACCTACGATGACTTGATCAATGCAGCAAAACTGGGTCAGGCCAACGAGGTGCTCGAATTTGTTCTGCGGGGAGCCGATGTGGACACGACCGATCCGGAAGGCAACACCTTGCTGATGATGGCTGCCCGGGACGGCTACGACGAGCTGGCAGAAATGCTCCTGAAACAACGTGCCAGGGTCAATGCCCGCAACAGCGCCGGTGATACGGCCTTGCGCCTGGCCGCCTACAAGGGAAGCAGCAAAATCGTTGGCCGACTGATCGCCGCCGGTGCCCATGTCAACACCCCTGGCTGGACTCCTTTGATTTATGCCGCATTCAACGGTCACCTGGAAGTGGTGGAACAGTTGCTCGCGGCCAACGCAGATATTGATGCAGCCAGCGAAAACGGCACGACAGCATTGATGGCTGCCGCACGTGGTAGCCACGGTGAAGTAGTCAAGGCACTTCTGGCAGCCAAAGCAGATCCCAACAAGCACACCGAAAAAGGCGAATCGGCAGTTGATATCGCCTTGAAATTCAAGAATACCGAAATAGCAGACATGCTCAGGGCCGCCGGTGGACGCTCCGGTCAATCGGTAACCATCGAGGTCAAATAGTTTTCCGGGATGCATTGTTGCAAGGTCGGAGCAACATCTTTTTTTTGGATGCTTCGGGGTGAACAGATGCTTGGGGGGATTTAGCCTGGCTCGTGCACCTTCTATAGTTCGCAGAATGTATATTATGTAAACTAGCGCAAATGAATGACCAAGATACCGGCTCAATACGGCGGTTGTTCCCTCCGGAATTAATTCAGATCTTCGTCCTTGAAGTCTGGCATACGGAAAACCGTAATACCTTCTTCCTGAAGCGCCTCGAACTCTTCGTCGCTGGTTTCACCCCGAATGGGCCGTTCCGGCGCCAGATCGTAGTGAATTTTCCGAGCCTCTTCGGCGAAACCGGAGCCGACATCTTCGCTAGCGTTTTTTACTGCCTCGACAAGCTGCCGATACAACCCGAGAATATGGGTGCCCGAGGGCATACCCGTGGCAGATCCATGGCTGGGAATGGCCTGGCCGACCGGCTTTCGGTGACCGCCAATGGCAACCGCCGACGGGATACGACATACCTCTTCGCTGCCGCAGCGCGGACAGCTGATCAGGTGACGCGCAAGTTGGCTGTCGAAGTCCTGGGCACTCTGAAACCATCCTTCAAAGCGATGGTTCTGGTCACAGGTAAGGTCGTAGATAATCATAGTGTGGTGCCCAGGACCGGACTTGAACCGGCAAGGATTGCTCCGGCGGATTTTAAGTCCGCTGTGTTTACCAATTTCACCACCCGGGCGGCAAAATGATTATACCGGTGGGTATCAAGAGAAAGGGGAAAGTGCCACCGCACTTTCCCCTTCGTTTGGAGCGGCAGAAGAGTCTCGAACTCTCGACCTCAACCTTGGCAAGGTTGCGC
>CAZHVZ010000061.1:11279-21251 GCA_964536245.1 uncultured Rhodocyclaceae bacterium | reverse complement strand
GAGCTAATTGGCCTTAGGGAGGGGGCATTATATAGACCAACTGCGCACGCTGCAACCATGTTGGCGCTGCCGGTCCGTGCGACAATTTGCCACACCCTTTAAGCATCAGAAATCGTTAGAATCCGCCTCCAGCGACATCTCTCTAACATGATGTTTAATAACGATTTTTAATCTGTATCAATAACACGGTTTCCTTATCAAGGCCGCTTGTCCGCCGGGAAATACTGGCTGTGATCACTGACACACTCCCCCCCTGCCAGCTTCAGGAACCGCGCCCGTCGTGGACAGAAACCATTGTCCGCTGGTCGCTGGTGGTGCTTGCCCATGTGCTCGTCGTCTATGCCGCGCTCTATTTTTCGGTGAAGAACGACCTCGTGCAGCTGCCGCCCAGCATTACTGCCCGTCTACTGCCGATGGTCGAAAAAAAGGACACCGCAGCGCCCCCCCCTCTGCCGAAGCCGACTCCGGCAGTACGCAAGCCACCCCAGCCTCAACCCATTCTCGCCGCCAAGGCAGCGGAGGCCCCCAGTACCTTTGTCGTTGCGCCCCAGCCGCCGGCCCCGCCACCGACGCCGATCGCCCCGGCGCCCGCTGCGCCTCCAGTCATTGCCGCCCACTTTGACGCAAGCTACGGGCAAGCCCCCAAACCCACCTACCCCGCGCTCTCTCGCCGCAACGGCGAGGAGGGCAAGGTCATCCTGCGGGTCAAGGTAAGCTCACAAGGCAACGTCCTTGAAATAGACATCAAGCAAAGCAGCAAATACCCCCGCCTTGATGCGGCTGCCAGCGAGGCCGTATCCCGCTGGCGCTTCGTTCCGGCCAGGCGGGGAGACCAAACCATCGAATCCTGGGTGCTGGTTCCCATCGCCTTCACCCTCGAATAATCAAAAGGAAAACCATGCATACGCAAATGGGTCTTGCCCACTTCTGGTCTCAGGGAGACTTCGTCACCCACACCACGGCCATTCTCCTCGCCCTGCTTTCCTTTGCTTCGTGGTCGATCATCCTCAACAAGACGATTTCCACCTGGCGCGCTTCCCGCTCCCACGAAAGAGCGCTGACTGCCTTCTGGAATTCCCATTCCCTGCCGGAAGCCCTGGAAGCCCTGCGCCAGGAAGACAGCTCAACGGTTTTCGCCGGTCTGGCCCTGGCCGGCGCCCATGCCGCCCAGGCCCACGAGCAGCACGCTGCCCGGGGCATCGGCGCCGGGGTCAATGAAAGCGAATTCGTCACCCGCGCCCTGCGCTCCCACATCGTCAAGGCCCAGGCCCGTATCGAGCGCGGCCTGACCTTCCTCGCCTCGGTCGGGTCCACCGCGCCGTTCATCGGTCTGTTCGGCACCGTGTGGGGGATCTACCACGCGCTGGTCGGCCTTTCCGGCGCCACCCAGGTGGTTCTCGACAAAGTCGCCGGACCGGTCGGCGAAGCCCTGATCATGACCGCCGCCGGCCTCTTCGTAGCCATCCCCGCCGTGCTCGCCTACAACGCCTTCACCCGCTCCAACCGCATTGTTCTCGCCCAGCTCGACGGCTTCGCCCACGACCTGCACGTATACCTGACCACCGGGGTGCGCATCGGCAGCCAGGCCAATCTGGTGGATATCGGCAACGCCCGTGCCGGAAGGAATAACTGAAATGGCCTTCGGAGGATTCAACGAGGGGGGCAATACCCAACCCATGGCCGAGATCAACACCACCCCGCTGGTTGATGTCATGCTCGTCCTGCTGGTGATCTTCATCATCACCGCACCGCTCTTTCACCAGGCCGTACCCATTGACCTGCCCAAGGTCAGTTCGACCAAGATTGACGAGAAGCCCGAGGTGATCCAGATCGCCGTCGATGCCGACGGCAAGGTTTTCTGGAATGGCGAAGCCATTCACCGGGAAGCGCTGGAGCCCCGCATGCTCGCCGCCAGCGCGAAGCAGCCGGAGCTTCACCTGCGCGCCGACCGTGCCGTGCGCTATGAAAAAGTCGCCGAGGTCATGGCCGCTGCTCAACGCACCGGACTGGTCAAGATCGCCTTCGTGACCGAGCCGGCACGCTAACCAAACATTCCAACCCACTGACCGACTGCTGCTGATGAAACGCCAACCCGATCCCGTTTTGACCCTTCGCCCGCTCACCTTTTCCCTCCTCGCCCTTTTTGCCCAGATCGCCGCCGCCGAAAACGCCTCCCTGCTCGGGGCGGTCACCGTCAAGGAAAACAAATCCATCGCTGAAAAGATCATGGCTCCGACCACCAGCGAAGGGATGACCCGGCAGCAGATCGCCGAAACGGTGAATGTGGTGAACACCGAGGACAGCTTCAAGTACCTGCCCGACGTACTCGTCCGCAAGCGCTTCATCGGCGACACCGACGCGCCCATTTCCAGCCGCACCACCGGCATCAACGCCAGCGCCCGTTCGCTGGTGTACGCCGACGGCACCCTGCTCACCCCGCTGATCAACAACAATAACGGCAACGGCTCGCCCCGCTGGTTCATGGTGGCGCCGGAGGAAATCGAGCGTATCGACGTCCTGTACGGCCCCTTCTCCGCCGCCTACCCCGGCAACTCCTACGGCCTGGTGGCCAATATCGCCACCCGCATGCCGAGCAAGCTGGAAGGCAGCGTCAAATTCACCAACGCCTGGCAGAACTTTTCCCAGTCCGGCACCCAGGACACCTACCCGTCGCAGCAGCTTTCCGCCTCCATCGGCAACCGCATCGGCGATTTTTCCTTCTGGTTCAGCGCCAACCATCTCGACAGCCACAGCCAGCCGATCACCTACGCCACCGTCAGCCAATCCGCCACCCGGGGCGGCACCACGGCCGTAGTCGGCAACTACAATGACCGCAACCGCACCGGCGACGCCATCCAGGTGCTCGGCGGCGGCAACCTGACCCATACCGTCCAGGACAACGCCAAGATCAAGGTCGCCTACGATTTCACCCCGACCCTCCAGGGCGCCTACACCTTCGGCCTGTGGCAGAACAAAGCCGAGCTCACCGCCCAGAGCTACCTCGCCAATGCCGCAACCGGCGCCCAGTACTGGGGCGGCACCAGCGGCACGGCCAATATCGGCGGCTACAGCTACAACGCTTCCACCCTCGCCGCCGCCTTCGCCCCCGGCAGCCGGGACATGGAACATCACATGCACAGCCTGTCCCTGCGCGACAAGAGCAGCGGCGTATTCAGCTGGGACCTCGGCCTCAGCCGCTACGACTACAACACCCATCGGGAACGCAGCGGCCTGACCGGCGCCCAGGGCAGCGGCGCCGGCGCCATCACCTACCCGACCTACGCCGCCATCGCCGGTGGCGGCGGCGCCGGGCGCATCCTCGACATGCAGGGCACCGGCTGGACCACCGTGGACGCCAGCGGCACCTGGCGCCCGAACGGCCCCCAGGGCGAGCATATCGTCAGTTTCGGCGCCCATTACGACCGCTACAAGATGGTCGCCCCGACCTACAACACCGACAACTGGGCCTCCGGCGGCAACGGCACGCTCTTCTCCGACGCCCGGGGCAAGAGCACAACCCAGGCCCTCTGGCTACAGGATGTGTGGCGCTTCGCTCCGGCCCTCAAGGCCACTCTCGGCGGCCGCTATGAATGGTGGCGCGCCTACGACGGGGCCAACGCCGTGGCCAACACCTCCCGCGCCGGCTGGCCGCTGACCGCCATCGCCCAGCCCGGCCAGGAAAAAACCACCTTCTCGCCCAAGGCCTCGCTGGCCTGGGACGCCACCGCCGACTGGCAGGTCACCGGCTCGCTTGGCCGCGCCGTGCGCTTCCCGACGGTGGGCGAGCTATACCAGACCATCCAGGTGGGCACCATTTTCCAGTCGGCCAACCCCGACCTCAAGCCGGAAGACGTGGTCACTGGCGAACTGGCCTTCGAACGGGCGCTGGAAAAAGGCAAGCTGCGCATCTCCCTGTTCGAGGAACACGTCAAGGACGCCATCATCGCCCAGACCGCCACCTACCCCGGACTCGCCACCCCCACCTCGTTCACCCAGAACGTGGACAAGACCCGCCAGCGCGGCATCGAACTGGTCGCCAGCCGGGACGATGTCTTCATTCGCGGCCTGGAACTCTCCGGCAGCATTACATACGTGAACGCCAAAATTCTGGCCAATAGCGGCTATGTGGCGCCGACCACCCTCCCCGGCGCCTCCTCGGTCGGCAAGCGCACGCCCTACGTGCCGGACTGGCGCGCCACCTTCATCGCCAGCTACCGCCCCAACGACCAATGGACCTTCTCCCTGGCCGGGCGCTACAGCGGCCGCATGTACGCCACGGTGGACAATACCGACCTCAACCCGCACACCTACCAGGGCTTCGAGCGCTTCTTCGTGGCCGATGCCCGTATCCGCTACCAGATTGCCAAGCAGTGGAGCGCTTCGGTCGGTATCGATAACCTCAACAACCGCAAGTATTATCTCTTCCACCCCTTCCCGCAGCGGACGGCCTTTGCGGAGCTGAAGTTTGACTACTAAACCGGTGCTTCTCCGTAACGTTTTCTGCCTGGCGGCCTTCTGCCTGGGCCTGTCCGCCCAGGCCGCCGAGGGACATGCCGCCGCCAAGCCCGCCCGCCAGGAACTTGGCACTGCGGCGGCTTTTGACCTCCAGGGCAACCTGTACGTCGCCAGCAAGGAAGGGCAGCAAGTCGTGGTTCGCCAAAGCCGCGACGAAGGAAAAACCTGGTCGTCCCCGGTGGCGGCCAATCAGGAAGGGGAAGCCATTGCCGCCGACGGGGAAAGCCGGCCAAAAATCGCTTTCACCAATGACGGCGGCCTGCTGGTCACCTGGGCCAAGCCATTGCCGCGCGCCTACAGCGGGGAAATCCGCCTGGCCCGCTCGGACAACGGCGGTCGCAGCTTCACCCCGCCGATCACCGTTCATCGCGACCGTTCGGAAATCACCCACCGCTTCGAGAGCCTTGCCGTCGGCAAGGATGGCCGGGTGACCGTGGCCTGGATCGACAAGCGTGACCAGGAAGCCGCCAAGGCAGGCAAGCAGGCCTATGCCGGAGCGGCCATCTATGCCGCCGTTTCGGACGACGGCGGCCGCAGCTTCAAGCCTGAGGTCAAGGTTGCCGACCATTCCTGCGAGTGCTGCCGGACCACGGTCGCGCACGACACCGACGGCACCCCCCTCGTCTTCTGGCGCCACGTCTTCGCTCCCAATGAACGCGACCACGCCCTTGCCCGCCTCAAACCGGATGGCACTCCGGAAGCCATCCAGCGCGCCACCTTCGAGCGCTGGAAAATAGACGCCTGCCCGCACCACGGCCCCTCGCTGGCGGTGGACGAACAAGGCACGCGCCACGCCGTCTGGTTCAACCAGAAGAATGGCACAGGTCACGTCTTTTACGGACGACTGGTCAACCGTGGCAACGGCATCGAAGTCCAGGGCCAGCGTACCGTGGGCGGTGAACGGGCCGCCCATGCCGACCTCGCTGTCGCCGGAGAACGCCTGGCCATTGCCTGGAAGGAGTTTGACGGCGAACGTACCCGCCTGCGCGCCCTGGTTTCCGCCAACCGTGGCCAAACCTTCACTGAGCAGGAAGTCGATGCCACCGACGGCGCGTCCGACCAGCCCCGCGTACTGGTGCGTGGCGATGCCCTCTACACCTTCTGGCGCACTGCCAAGGAAGGCTTGCGCCTGCATCGTCTGCCATGAAGCCCTCCCTCTTCGCCCTGGCCGCCCTGCTCCTGCCCCCCCCGCTCTGGGCGGCGGATTTCGTCGCTCTGGACAAGGCAGCCGCCCGCCGACTGGCCGATCCGGCCAGCCACCGCCAGCCGACGGTAGTCGCCCTGTGGTCTTCCGATTGCATACATTGCAAGAAAAACCTCCGCCTCTTCTCGGCCATGGCCAAGAAAGACCGGCACCTGCGCATCGTCAGCATCGCCACCGAAACCGAATCACCGGAACTGACCGGCCTGCTCGACGCCTTGCCCCTGCCCGGCAAGCGCTACGCCTATGGCGATACGGCACCGGAAGCCCTGGCCTACGCCCTGGACCCAACTTGGCGGGGAGAACTGCCGCGCACCCTCATTTTCGACGGCAAGGGCGGCAAAACCGCAGTTTCCGGCGCCCTCGACCAGGCCGCAGTGCGCCAGGCCCTGCTCGCCGCTTCGGCCAAATAGGGCGGAACAGGGCGCTCCGGCAAAGCGCCCTCCCGGCGGCAGACTGCCGATCAGAACTTGACATTCACCCCGGCGTAAAAGGAACGCCCCATGCCGGGCACCGGGTTACCCCAGGAAACCATGCCATCCGTCGCCGGCGGATTGATCGACATGGTGCGCCCCTGGCCGAGGTAAGCCCCGCCCAGAGGCAGGTAGTAAAAGCGGTTGAAGACATTCTCGACACCAAAATCAACCCGGACCTGGTTCCAGCTATAAGCGCCGCGCAAGTTCACCAGGCTGTAGCCCGGCGTCCTGACTTCGTTGCGCACATCGGAAAGCCTGTTCTTGGCGCTCACTCCCACCACTTCCAAGCTGTTGTCCCAGCCCCCCGCTTTCTGGGTCAGGGCGAGCTTGGCGTTGAGCGGCATGATGTTGTACAGATCATCCCCGGTGTCGCGGTTCTTGCCCCGGGTGTAATTGAGCAGGCCCTGCAGGCCGAATTCGCCGAGTTCGGTCCTGGCCAGCGGCAGGCGACCGGAAAGATCGAACCCGTACAGACGGGCGGACTGGTTGGCCAGTTGGAGAACGACGAACTGATTGGCGGTGGTGGCATTGGCGAGGGTACAGGTTGTGCCATTCACCGGGCAGCGCACGGCATCAATGTAATCGCTGACCAAGGTGTAATAGGGCGTCGCCTTGAATTCCCACGACCGATCCGCCGCATGCAGATCAAAGGTGGCGCTCGCCGTGTTGGCTTTCTCCGGCTTGAGATCCTGGTTGCCGACATAGCCGTTGCCATCGCCGGCATAGTTGTTCATGACGGCGGCCATGGACCAGGTAGACCAGGTGTAGCGCTCGTACAAATTGGGAGAACGCACCTTGTGGGCATAGCCGAATTCCACGTCCAGGGTATTGGCCGGGGTATAGCGGACGAGAGCGGTGAAATCGAAATTGTCGTCGCCACGGACATGCGCGCTGGAATTGAAAGCGGTAGCGTCGGCGGCCTGGCGCCCCATGGCTGCGGCGGTTACATCGTAGCCCCGGACATTGCCGGCATCGCTCTTAACGCGCTCATAACGTGCGCCAACCAGACTCATCCAGCGGGAACTGAAGCGTCCTTCCCATTCGGCAAAGACTGCCCTGCGTTCCCGCTTGCCGTCCTTGATATTCCAGAAAGTGCCCGGCCACATGCCGGAGCCGGAAGGCGGCCACCAGTCGTTGAGCTGATAGTGCTGGGTGTCGCCGCCCAGCCGCAACACATCCTGCTGGCTCAGGTCGATACTGGCCAGCAGCGAGGCTCCGCTGGTTTTGCCTTGGCTGTCCATGGGCATGCCGGCAGCGCAGGTCGCACTGATCGGTAAGCAGGGCGCGCCGTTTATGCCCACATTCGATGCCGCTCCATACCAGAAGCGCTTGTCCGGGCCGAAGTCCATCTTGTGCTTGACGGTTTCGCGATAAGCACGGGCTTCCAGGTTGCCCCAGTCGAACAGGCCGAGATAGCGCAGATTGACCCGGTTCTGCTGGTTGTCGGTCATATCCATGCGCTGGTTGGGATAGTACTGGTAGGGAGTGTCCTGCCAGCCGAATTTCGCCTCGAACAGATGATTCTCATTGCGCAGCGCCACACCGAGAGCGTGGTTCTCGTTTTTGTAGGCGGAAGATCCCGCTTCTTTCCGGGAAAGATCACGGCCTGCCTGGCCGGTGCCGGTATAGGACTTGAAATCCCTTGCTGCCCGGTAGTTATCGGCCTGTGCCGCTGATCCTTCATAGGTGACGCTGAGGTGTTCATTGGCCAGGGTGACTGCGGCATTGACCCCGCGTGCCTCATTGTTGGAACGGTAGAAGGTACCCAGCTCGCCGGTGGCCAACAGGCCTTCGCCAGACTTGGCAAAGCGCGGCTCCCGAGACTTGACGACGACCGTACCGCCGATACTGTCGCCCCCCACGCTGACCGGGGCGATCCCGGCGTACACCTTGAGGCTATTGACCGCACTCGGGTCAATATAGGACAGGGGCGGGTTCATGTGATTGGGGCACGAGGCGATGAGATCCATGCCATCCACCTTGATCCGGTTACGATCATCGGCCAGGCCATGGATGACCGGCAGGCTGGAGGTGCCGCCGGCGCCTTGCAGGCTGATACCGGGAATATCGCGCAGCAGGCTGGCGGAATCGCTGGTGGTCGAGCGCAGCGGCAGCAAGCCGGCCTCGCCAACGCTACCGGAAGCCGGCAGCGGAACAATCTTGTTGTCCTTGACGGACACTTCGTCCAGAACATTGCCATCCTCGGCCGCCCGGGCCGTATTGGAAAGCAGCATGGGAAAAGCAGTCGCCAAGGCAACCGCCAGGACTTTTGGCCGGCACTGAAACATAACCCCCCCTGAGGCAACTCTATTAGTGAGCGCTCATTTTCCTGCTTTCCACAGGGGGTCGGAATGTGACAAATTGCCGCGCGGCAACTTGCCACACCCGCTAGAAACGTTTCACGAGGCCGGCTGCCGGCCTCCAGGCCGCAGGAGCAAAAGCGGAGCAGCCATTTGACTACCCGGCATTGAGTTTTTCCAGCGCTTCGCGCAACTTGCCGGGCTCGTCCAGACGCAGCATCCGGCGTACCGCCGGGGCGATCTCGCCGACTTCAGCCTTGAGCACCTTGCTTTTGACTTCCAGAATCTGCGACGGGTGCATGGAGAAGATGCGCAGCCCCATGCCCAGCAGCAGGCGGGTCAGGCTGGGGTCGCCGGCCAGTTCGCCGCAAACGGAAACCGGAATATTCACTTTTTCGGCGCTGGTAATGGTGTGCGCCAGCAGCATCAGGACGGCCGGGTGGAGCGGGTCGTAGAGGCTGGATACCTGCTCGTCCATACGGTCGATGGCAAGAGTGTACTGGATCAGATCATTGGTGCCGATGGAGAGAAAATCGAGCCGGCGCAGGAATATTCCGACGGCCAGGGCGGCGGCGGGAATTTCGATCATGCCGCCGACTTCGATGTTCTCGTCGAAGCTGATCTTCTCGCCGCGCAGGCTGGACTTGGCCTGCTCCAGAGCGGCCAGGGTCTGGTCAATTTCATGGGCGTGGGCGAGCATGGGGATGAGCAGCTTGACCGGTCCGTATTTGGAGGCGCGCAGAATGGCCCGCAGCTGGGTCTGGAACATTTTCGGTTCCGACAGGGAGAGGCGGATGGCTCGCCGCCCCAAGGCCGGATTGGTCTGGGTACGGTTCTGGTCAATGGCCTTGTCGCCCCCCAGATCAAAGGTGCGGATGGTCACCGGACGGCCGGCCATACCCTTGATGACTTTCTTGTAGGCTTCAAACTGTTCCTGTTCGTCGGGCATGTCGCCGCGATCCAGAAAGAGGAACTCGGTCCGGAAGAGGCCGACCCCTTCGGCCCCCAGATCAAGAGCTTCCTCCACGTCGCCGGGCAACTCGATATTGGCCTGTAGCTGGACGGGAATACCGTCCAGGGTTTCCGACTTGGCCCCCTTGAGGCGTTTGAGTTTGGACTTTTCCAGCTCGA
Source organism: uncultured Rhodocyclaceae bacterium (assembly GCA_964536245.1). Taxonomy (GTDB): domain Bacteria; phylum Pseudomonadota; class Gammaproteobacteria; order Burkholderiales; family Rhodocyclaceae; genus CAZHVZ01. The sequence continues at coordinate 11,628 of CAZHVZ010000061.1, read as the reverse complement.
TCTGATTTTTGCGGAGCTGGTATTCCTCCAAAATACGGACATCGGGATTGACGATCACCACGCCCCGAATGCCGTCCACAATCAGCTGCTCGCCATCGCGGATGAGCGCCCGGGCGTTGTCCAGGCCGACAATGGCCGGAATGGCCATGCTGCGGGCGACGATGGCGGTATGGGAGGTTGCTCCCCCGACATCGGTAATGAAGGAAGCGAAGCGATGCCCCTTGAAGGCGATAACGTCGGCCGGTGACAAATCGTGGGCAACGACAATCAGGGTCTCTTCCTTGACGCCCTTCGCCGCTTTCATGACGGCCCGGCCGGGGTGGCCGAGCAATTCCTTGACCACCCGCTC
>CAZHVZ010000061.1:5319-11269 GCA_964536245.1 uncultured Rhodocyclaceae bacterium | reverse complement strand
GAACTGCTCGAACTGTTCGACCAGATGCTCCATTTGCTGAACCAGCGCCCATTCTGCGTTGCAACGCCGCTCCCGGATCAGGTCGATGGGTTTTTCCACCAGCTCCGGATCGTCGAGAAACATGACATGCAAGTCGATAAAGGCCGACAGCTCAGCCGGTGCATGTTCGGTGGACTCCTTCATGGCCAGCAGTTCATCCCGCACCGCCTTGACCGCCGTCGAGAAGCGGAGGACTTCCTTGTCCACCATACGGGCAGAAATGGTCAGGTGCGCCACCTCCAGGGTGGCATGGGACATGAGCATGGCCCGACCGATGGCAATGCCACTGGAAACCCCCAGGCCGTGCAGGATGAAACTCATTCACCTTCTCCGAAATAATCGGCAATCAGCGCGAGCAGGGCGGCCATCGCTTCCTGCTCGTCGGCGCCGTCGGTTTCGACCACCACCTTCGAGCCTTTGCCGGCAGCCAGCATCATGACCCCCATGATGCTCTTGGCGTTCACCCGGCGTGCGCCCTTGGCCATCCACACCTCGCACTTGTATTTGCCGGCCAGTTGGGTCAGCTTGGCAGATGCGCGGGCATGCAAGCCCAGTTTGTTGATGATTTCAGTTTCGGTCGATAGCATCCGGTGCCTCTGCTCAATGATCCAACATGTTCAAAACACCATCCCGCCCACCGCTCACCGCACGGGCCAGCAGGACTTCCATGCCTTTTTCGCGATAATTGATGGCGCGCAGCAACATGGGCAGATTGACCCCGGCAATTCCCTCCACCCGTCCCGGCTCAAGCAGCTTGAGGACCAGATTGGCCGGGCTGGCGCCGAAGATGTCGGTCAACACCAGTGCGCCGTCTCCATCGTCCACCAGCCTGAGCATTTGCCTGGCCAAGGGGAGAAGGTCCAGCGGGTCATCCTGTGCCGCAACCCCGAGCTGATTGAGCTGCAACGGTCGCTTGTTGAGCACATGGCAGGCGTTCTGCACCAGCGCCTCGCCATAGCTGCCATGGGTTATCAGAAGGATTCCTATCATGCGCCGAATTCTAACCCAGGGGGATCACTTCCGGCTGACGATGAGAATCCCCGCCACCACCAGCCCGGCCCCGGCCAGTTGTTCCCAGGAAATCGCTTCCTCCAGCAACCACCAGCCAAAACCGATGGTCAGCAGGGGGCCGATCATGCCAGTGAGCGCGGCCCGTCCGGCACCCATGCGGCGGATTGCGGCAGACAGGGCAAATACCGGCACCACCGTGGAAAAGAGGGCCATGGCCAAGCCCCAGCCATACACCGGCAGGGGCTGAATCAAGGCAGACGAGGGATGGGTCAGAACAAAGTGCGCCAGGGTGACTGCCGACGAGACCAGCATGGCCAGGGCGGCAAAGCGCATGGCGCCCAGGCGGGCGATCATCGGCCCGCTTCCGGACAGGTAAAGGGCATAGGAGATGCTGGAGGCAAAGACCAGCGCGCCACCGACCCATACCCCCCGGATATCACCGAGGGACAGATCGTGAACGAAGGCCAGGCCGATCCCGGCATAGCAAAGGCCAATGGCCGCCGCCTCCCGCCAGGAAAGCGTTTTACCCTGAAACAGGACGCCGATCAGTATGGTCAGGGTCGGATAGGTGAACAGGATGAGCCGCTCAAGGCCGGCCGAGATATAGTGCAGGCCCCAGAAATCGAGAATGCTTGCGCCGTAATAGCCGAGGCAGCCGAGCAGGAAAATCCGGCGCCAGTCCTGCCCGGACAAGCGTGTGCCCGAGCGCTGCTCGGCCAGCCCGACCCACAGGAAAACGGGCACAGAAAACCCCATGCGCAAGGCCAGCAAAGTGACCGCATCGACCCCGTAGGGATAGGCCAGTTTGATGAAAATGGCCTTCAGGGAAAATCCGAAGGCCGCGAGCAAAGCCAGGACCACTCCCCAGCCAGGCCACTCACCGGACGCATTCGTTATTTTAAAAACCATCTCCAATCATCCAAGGCAATTGCGCAAACAATGCAATTGAATACAAGGCGCATTGCCAAATCAAATGCTATTCTTGAAAACGAGCATTCGATGGAGACGAATTCATGCCCTACGACCTTCCGGATCTGCGCCTGGTCATGGCCATCGCCGATACCGGCAGCCTGACCCGAGGTGCCGAACGGGTGCACCTTGCCCCGTCGTCAGCCAGCCATCGCCTGAAACAACTTGAAGAAGGGCTGGGACTGACCCTTTTTGACCGGCACTCCCGGGGACTGACCCCTTCCGTTGCCGGCGAAGTGCTGCTCCGCCATGCCCGCCAGACTTTTGCCCAGCTCGAACAGATGCATACCGACCTGGCTCCTCATGCCAGCGGCTTGGCGCATCAGGTCACCGTTTTTGCCAACACCAATGCCATCAACTGCTTTTTGCCGGAGGACCTCGCCGATTTTCTCGGCGAGCACCCGCAAATGCGCATCAATCTGGAAGAACAACCCAGCCCCGAAATTATCCGGGCCGTCCTGGCGGGCAGGGTGGATATGGGCGTTGTCGCCATGGAGGGCCTTCCAAGCGGGGTGCGAACCCTTCCCTACCGCCATGACCGGCTGGTCTTGCTGGTGCCGCCGCAGCACCCGCTGGCCGGCCAATCGGCCACCCGTTTCAGCACCGTTCTCCGGGAAGCCTTTGTCTGCCTCCATGCCGGCAGCGCCATCCACACTTTCATGATGAACGCCGCTCACGAACTGGGTGGGCGGCTGGATGTGCGCATTCAGGTGCGCAGCTTCAATGCCGTCTGCCGCATGGTGGGCGCCGGCGCAGGAATCGGGATGGTGCCGCACTCGGCCGCATTGGAGGCCGGCAGTCGGGCCGTTGTGGTGGATCTGGACGAAACCTGGGCGCAGCGGGATTTGCTGCTGTGCTACCCGGCCACCGTCCAACCCACCCCTGCCTGCCGCGCCCTGCTTGAACACCTGTCCGGCAAGGCCGATGCGGCCAATCGACGGGATGGCCGGCTTCGCACTGAACGCGAAGCCGGCCATCCTTGAGCAAGCACGCTACGGGAGCAGCCGTTTGACCGTCAGGGCACCCCTTATTTGCCCCTTGCCGTAGCCGACGGCGTGGTCATCCGGGTAGAGGGCGGCGAGCTTTGCCTTGAGGCCGGCATCCAGCCCTTCCACCGGCCCATGACATTGCAAGCAGATATCCGCTACCGGCAACGCCTTCATGTAGCGGAATGTCTTTTTGCCGTTTTCATCCAGCACGGCACTCGGCTGCCGCACGCTGTTCGAATTCGGCAAGAACTGCCTTCTCCCAGCCATCGGGAGCTCCCCGTTCGGCATTGCGCGTCTTCAGGCTCACCCGCCGGATTGACCAGCCGGTGGCTTCGCGAACCTCCTGAATCAGCTTGGGAGCCTGTTCCTTGCAGACCGGGATGGCCTCGGCCACCCCTTTGTCATTGACCGCCTCCTGCATGGCCCGCATCACCTTGGGCACCACCGGCAGGACTGTCTTTTTGGTTTCCGCCGCCAGCCCATCGACGTCCTGAGCCAAGGCAGGAAGGCAGGACACAGCAAACACAACCGCCAGAAGTTTTTTCATGGTGCGCTCCTGATAATAAGCAAACGCTTATTGTACCTTAACGCCGCCCACCGAGGATGGACCCCAGGACACCACGCAATAATTGTTTGCCAATCTCCCGGCCCACCGTGCTGGCCACTCCCCGTGCCGCACTTTTCGCTGCGGCTTCGATCACGCCTTCCCGATGCCCGCCACGGGGACCGGTGCTGCCCCCGAACATGCCGCCCAGGCTGCCGAGCAAGCCGCCGGAATCTTCCGGCTGCGGAGTCGGCGCAGGGCGTGGCTGGACTGGCGGCACCGAACGGGAAGGCGCGGCTCCGGCTTCATTCCCCCAGGCATTGGGGTCGGCAAGCGGCGGCTTGTTCGCCGGTGCGGCAGGGGCCGGAATGGCGCCGGGCCGTTCTCCCTTGACGGGGGCGCTGGCCACCCCCTTGCTTCCCTTGAGAATTTCATAGGCCGACTCCCGATCAACGGCCTGCTCGTATTTGGCGCGCAGGAGAGAAGCGGCAATGTCCGCCGCCCGTTCTTCGGCGGCCAATGGCCCGAGGCGGGAAGCAGGAGGAAAAATGACCGCCCGCTCGACAATAGTGGGGCGCCCTTTTTCGTCGAGACAGGAAACCAGGGCTTCGCCAACACCCAGCTCGGTAATCACCGTAGCGGCATCGAACTTTGGATTGGCCCGCATGGTTTCCGCTGCCGCCTGCACGGCTTTCTGGTCGCGGGGAGTAAAGGCGCGCAGGGCATGTTGAATCCGATTGCCGAGCTGACCAAGAATTTTTTCCGGCACATCAAGGGGGTTCTGGGTGACAAAATAGACGCCCACTCCTTTCGAGCGGATCAGCCGCACCACCTGTTCGACCTTGTCCACCAGAGCCTGGGGCGCGTCGCTGAAAAGCAGGTGGGCTTCATCAAAGAAAAAGACCAGCTTCGGCTTGTCGAGATCCCCGGCTTCCGGCAACTGCTCGAACAGTTCGGAAAGCAGCCAGAGGAGAAAGGTGGAATAAAGGGCCGGGGAGAGAATCAGTTTTTCGGCGGCAAGAATATTGATCACGCCCCGTCCATTGCCATCCTCCTGCATGAGATCGGCAATCTCCAGCATCGGCTCGCCGAAAAAACGGTCGCCCCCCTGCTGCTCCAGGGTCAGCAAACCGCGCTGAATGGCGCCGATGGACGCTGCCGAGACATTGCCGTATTCGGTAGTGAAGTCCTTGGCGTGTTCGCCGACATGCTGCACCATGGCCCGCAGATCCTTGAGATCGAGCAGCAGCAGCCCTTGGTCATCGGCGATCTTGAACACCAGTTGCAGCACCCCCTCCTGGGTATCGTTCAGGTTCAGCAAGCGGGCCAGCAGCAGCGGCCCCATGTCCGAAATGGTGGCCCGCACCGGCAGACCGCTGGCGCCGAAGACATCCCAGAAAGCGACGGAATTGGCGAACGGGGCAAACCCCTCCAGAGCCAGTTCCTTGATCCTCGCCGCCAGCTTGGGGGTCAGGCTTCCCGCCGCCCCCATGCCGGAAAGGTCCCCCTTGACGTCGGCCATGAAGACCGGCACCCCGGCGTAGGACAGGCGCTCGGCCAGGGTTTGCAGGGTGACCGTCTTGCCGGTGCCGGTGGCGCCGGTGATCAGACCATGGCGGTTAACCATCTGGGGCAACAGAGCAGGGTAGCCGTCGTCGGATTTGGCGATGAAAAGGGGATCGGACATGGCGGGAAACTCCGGCGTGATAAAATCCTTTGATTCTATCAATGCTAAGCACTTGCCGAGGTAAATCATGGCCGGACATTCCAAATGGGCCAATATCCAGCACCGTAAAGGCCGTCAGGACGAGAAGCGCGGCGCCGCTTTCTCCAAGATCGCCAAAGAAATCACCGTGGCCGCCAAGATGGGCGGCGGCGATCCCAGTTTCAACCCGCGCCTGCGCGTGGCGGTGGACAAGGCCAAGGGCGTCAACATGCCCAAGGACAAGATCGACACCGCCATCAAGAAGGGCACCGGCGAACTCGAAGGGGTGGAATATGTCGAGATCCGCTACGAAGGCTATGGCATCGGCGGCGCGGCGGTGATGGTTGATTGCCTGACCGACAACAAGGTCCGCACCGTGGCCGAAGTACGCCACGCCTTCGCCAAGTACGGGGGCAACATGGGGTCCGACGGCTGCGTGGCGTTCCAGTTCAAACACTGCGGCCAGATGGTCTTCGCCCCCGGCACCGACGAGGCGGCCCTGATGGATGCCGCCATTGAAGCCGGCGCCGAGGATGTGGCCAGTAGTGAAGACGGCTCCATTGAGGTCATCACCGGCCCCGGCGACTACATGGCAGTCAAGGATGCCCTGGAAGCAGCCGGCTTCAAGCCCGAGTTCGGGGAAGTGACGATGAAGCCGGAAGGGGAAAACGAACTGGCCGGGGACGACGCAGT
>CAZHVZ010000061.1:0-5309 GCA_964536245.1 uncultured Rhodocyclaceae bacterium | reverse complement strand
AATAATCCCGCCCGACATCAATCAAAACGGCGGATTCCGATCCGCCGTTTTGATGAGTATTGCGGTCACCATCAAACGATGTCGAGGTGGCCGATCCCTGCGGTCAGGTCGCGATCGGTGGATTCCTTGCCGTGCAGCTTGATCTGCAAACGCAGGTCGTTGAGGGAGTCGGCATAGCGCAGGGCATCCTCGTAGCTGATGCGTCCCGCTTCGTAGTGATCGAACAGCGCCTGGTCGAAGGTCTGCATCCCCAGTTCGCGGGATTTCTTCATGATTTCCTTGATCTCGTGCACTTCACCCTTGAAGATGAGATCGGAAATGAGCGGCGAATTGAGCATGATTTCGATGGCTGCCGCCCGCCCCTTGCCGTCCTTCTTGGGGATCAGGCGCTGGGAAACCAGGCCGCGCAGGTTGAGCGACAAATCCATGAGCAGTTGCTGGCGCCGCTCTTCCGGGAAAAAATTGATGATCCGGTCAATCGCCTGGTTGGCGCTGTTGGCGTGCAGGGTGGCCAGACAGAGGTGGCCGGTTTCGGCAAAGGCCACGGCATAGTCCATGGTATTGCGGTCACGGATTTCCCCCATCAGGATCACGTCCGGAGCCTGGCGCAGGGTATTTTTCAAGGCCGGCACCCAGTCGTCGGTATCGACCCCCACTTCACGCTGGGTCACGATGCAGTTCTTGTGGTCATGCACGTACTCGATCGGATCTTCAATGGTGATGATGTGACCGTAGCTGTTTTCGTTACGGTAATCGACCAGCGCCGCCAGGGAAGTGCTCTTGCCGGAACCGGTGCCACCCACCATCAGCACCAGACCGCGCTTGGTCATGGCCAGATCCTTGAGTACTGCCGGCAGGCCGAGATCATCCAGAGTCGGAATGCTCATGTTGATGGTTCGGCAGATGACGCCGACGCGCCCCTGCTGGACAAAGGAATTGACCCGGAAGCGCCCGATGCCGGCCGGGGAGATGGCGAAATTACACTCCTTGGTCGCTTCAAACTCGGCTGACTGGCGGTCGTTCATGATCGACCGGGCGAGTTCCTGGGTATGCTGCGGCGTCAGTATCTGGTTGGAAACCGGGGTTACCTTGCCGTCAATCTTGATGGCTGGAGGGAAACCCGCTGTCACAAACAGATCGGAACCTTTCTTCTGGGCCATCAGGCGCAGAAGATCGTGCATGAATTTCATTGCCTGATCGCGTTCCATCTTTCTTCCTCACTGGTTGATGCGGCCTTGCCTGAGCTGACGGCCAAACAGAATCCTGACCGACGCACCGGACTAGCCGGGGAAAGCGTCCTTGTTGGCGGCCTTGCTGCGCGCCTCGTTGGGGGAAACCACATTCCGCCGCACCAGATCGAGCAGGTTCTGGTCCAGCGTCTGCATGCCGAGCTGGGCGCCGGTCTGGATCGCCGAATACATCTGCGCCACCTTGTTTTCGCGGATCAGGTTGCGGATGGCAGGGGTGCCGATCATGATCTCGTGCGCCGCCACCCGGCCACTGCCGTCCTTGGTCTTGAGCAGGGTCTGGGAGATCACCGCGCGCAGCGATTCGGAAAGCATGGAACGGACCATTTCCTTTTCCGCCGCCGGGAAAACGTCCACGATCCGGTCCACCGTCTTGGCGGCCGACGAAGTATGCAGGGTGCCGAAGACCAGGTGCCCCGTTTCGGCGCCGGACAGGGCCAGGCGGATGGTTTCCAGGTCGCGCATTTCACCGACCAGGATGACGTCCGGGTCTTCGCGCAAGGCCGAGCGCAGGGCGTTGGCAAAGGACAGGGTGTGGGGGCCGACTTCCCGCTGGTTGATCAGGCACTTTTTGGATTCATGGACGAATTCGATGGGGTCTTCCACCGTCAGGATATGGCCATAGTCACTTTCGTTAACGTGATTGACCATGGCGGCCAGGGTTGTGGATTTACCGGAACCGGTCGGCCCGGTGACCAGCACGATGCCCCGTGGGTATTCGGCGATATCCTTGAATATTTTCGGGCAATTCAGCTCCTCCAGCGTCAGCACCTTGGAAGGAATGGTCCGGAAAACCGCTGCCGCTCCCCGGTTCTGGTTGAAGGCATTGACCCGGAAACGCGCCAGGTTGGGGATTTCAAAGGAAAAGTCGCATTCCAGGGTTTCTTCATAGACCTTGCGCTGACCGTCGTTCATGATGTCATACACCATGCCGTGCACATCCTTGTGCTCCATGGCCGGCAGGTTGATGCGGCGCACATCCCCATGCACCCGGATCATCGGCGGCAAGCCGGAAGAGAGGTGCAAGTCGGAAGCCTTGTTCTTGACACTAAAAGCGAGAAGTTCGGTAATGTCCAAGCCGATCGCCCCTGAGGTTGCGCCAATAGGCGCGTGTATACTTGTGCCTGACAGCCATTCGAGATGATTATGAGCGACATTACTGCCAACCTGCAAGCTGTACAGCGGCGCATAGCCGAGGCAGCGCTGGCGGCTGGCCGCGATCCGGCGACCATCCACCTCCTGGCTGTCAGCAAAACCTGGCCTGCCGAATCCGTCGAGCGGGCCGCAGATGCCGGACAGAGGGCTTTCGGGGAAAATTACGTGCAGGAGGGGGTGGACAAAACTCTGGCCCTCGCGGCCCGCGACCTGCAATGGCATTTCATCGGCCCCCTTCAGAGCAACAAGACCCGGCTGGTCGCCGAGAACTTTGCCTGGGTCCATTCCATCGACCGCCTGAAAGTTGCCCAGCGCCTTGCCGAGCAGCGGCCTGTGCATTTACCCCCCCTTCAGGTTTGTCTTCAGGTCAATGTCTCCGGCGAAGACAGCAAAAGCGGCTGCCGTCCCGCCGAGACTTTACACCTGGGCCGCCAGATTGCTGTCCTCTCCGGACTCTGTCTGCGAGGTTTGATGGCCATCCCGGCGCCTGCGAAGGATTTTGCGGTGCAGCGGGAACCCTTCCGGCACCTGCGGGAACTATACGAACAACTGCGCAATGACGGGCTGGCACTGGACACCCTGTCCATGGGCATGTCCCATGACCTGGAGGCCGCCGTTGCAGAAGGCGCTACCATTGTGCGCATTGGAACAGCTATTTTTGGTGAGAGAACCTATTCATGAAAATTACCTTTCTCGGCGGCGGCAACATGGCCAATGCTCTGATCGGCGGCCTGCTCAAGCAGGGCTTTATCGCCTCCGATATTGAAGTGGTGGAACTGAACGCCGACAACCGGGCGCGCCTGAGCAAGGACTATGGCGTTTTTTGCCATGCCGGTCCGGAAAACATGGCCTGGGCCTCCGACATCATTGTTCTCGCGGTCAAGCCCCAGAGCATGAAGGAGGCCGTTGTGCCCCTGGTTCCCTCGCTCTCTAAACAGGTGGTGGTCAGCATTGCCGCCGGAATCAATCTGGCATCCCTTTCCCGCTGGCTGGGCGGTTACCGCAAACTGGTACGCACCATGCCCAATACGCCCGCCCTGATCGGTGCCGGCATCACCGGGCTCTATGCCCTGCCGGAAGTCAATGCTGACGAGCGAAGCGCCGCCGAGCGGATATTGCAAGCCGTCGGCTCCACCGTCTGGATCGCCGAAGAAGAGCGAATGGATGCTGTCACCGCCGTCTCCGGCAGCGGACCGGCCTATGTCTTCATGTTTATCGAGGCCTTGCAACAAGCTGCCGCCGAGTTGGGCTTCAGCCCGGAACAGGCCCGCCAGCTCTCCATTGAGACCGTCCTCGGTGCGGCCCGCCTGGCCGAGCAGTCCCCGGAAACTGCCGCCGTATTGAGGGAGCGGGTGACCTCCAAGGGGGGAACCACCGAAGCCGCCCTGCGCAGAATGGCCGAACACAAGGTCAAGGAAGGCATTGTCGCCGGGGTCCGGGCAGCCGAAGCACGGGGTCGCGAACTTGGCGCCCAGCTGGGGGCCGATTGATGCTGAATCAGGCTTTTACCTTTCTACTGGATGCCCTGGTCAGTTTTTTCTGCTCCCTTTTCCTGCTGCGTTTCTTCATGCAGGCGTTTCGGGTTTCCTTTGGCGGCCCCTTCGGAAATTTTGTAGTGACTCTCACCAACTGGGCGGTGAAGCCTTTGCGCCGGGTTATTCCCGGTCTTTTCGGCCTGGATCTGGCCAGTTTGCTGGCAGCTTTCCTCTTGCAATGCCTGCTTTTGGGTATCCTGCTCGGCCTCTCCGGACGCTGGCTGCTTGCCGACGAAATCAGCGTCGCCCTGTTCATCCTCGGCGGAGCGCTACGCGGAATGATCCGTCTCAGCCTTTATCTGGTCATCGGCATCCTCATCGTCCAGGCCGTGCTGTCCTGGGTCAATCCTTACTCGCCCCTGGCCGGCCCGGTCAACCAGATCACCCGCCCCATGCTCAACCCCATCCGGCGTTTTCTGCCTCCCATTTCCGGCATTGATCTTTCACCGCTGGTAGCAATCCTGCTGGCACAGATGTTCTTGCTCTTCGTTTGAACAAAAGCGCCATTGATCCGGTCTGGTGCCAACGCAGTGCAAGCGGCAGCGTCACCCTTGCCCTGCATATTCAGCCCGGCGCGAAGAAAACCGGAGCGGTCGGCGAATACGGCGATGCCCTGAAAATCCGCCTTGCCGCTCCGCCGGTGGACGGCAAGGCCAACGACTGCCTGCTGGCCTTTGTTGCCGCTGCTCTCGGTCTGCCGAAATCGGCAGTCAGCCTGAAAAGCGGTCAGACTTCCCGGCGCATGGTGGTCTGCGTTGCGGAAGCACCGCCCGACTCTGCGCAACGCCTGCTGGATCAGGCAGAGTAAACCACCCGGCCATCCACGACGGTAGCGTGGACCTTGCCGCTCAATTCGCATCCCAGCCAGAGCGTGTTCTTGCCCCGGCTTTTCAGGGTATCGGCGGCGACACGCCAATCGGTCTGCGGATTGAAAATACAGATATCCGCTGCGGCACCGGGTGCCAGTTGGCCACGATCACTTCCCAGAATGGCTGCCGGGTGGGAGGTAATGCGCGCCAAAGCGTCGGCCAGGGAAACACCGGCCCCGGCCGCCCATTTCAGGGTCAGGGGCAGCAACAGCTCGAGCCCGGTGGAACCCGCCTTGGCCTCGGCAAAGGGAAGCAGCTTGTCGTCGGCACCTACCGGCGTGTGATCGGAGCAAATGGCGGCCACTCCTTTCATCACCGCATCGGACAAGCCCTGGCGGTCGCGCTGGGAACGCAGGGGGGGGTCGAAACGGGCGTGGGGGTTGAAGTAGCCGATGTCGTTTTCGGTAAAGTGCAGGTGGTGAATGCTCACATCGCAGGTGACGGCCAGTCCGCTGGCCTGGGCTTCGGCCACCAGGGCACTTCCGGCAGCGGAGGAAAGCCGT
>CAZHVZ010000060.1:13875-21319 GCA_964536245.1 uncultured Rhodocyclaceae bacterium | reverse complement strand
TTCCTACGGCGACCAGCGCCGCCTGGAAATTGCCCGCGCCCTGGCTACCGAGCCCAGACTGCTTTGCCTCGATGAACCGGCAGCCGGCATGAATGCTACGGAAACCGAGGATTTGCGGCTCCTGGTTGAGGGTATCCGCCGTGACGGCACCACGGTGCTGCTCATCGAACACGACGTCAAACTGGTCATGGGCCTCTGTGACCGGGTGGCCGTTCTCGACTACGGCGCCAAAATCATTGAGGACATTCCCGCCGTGGTGCAGAAAGACACCGCTGTCATCGAAGCCTACCTGGGAGGAAGCATCGGTGCTTGAAGTAACCGGACTGCGCGTCAGCTATGGCGGCATTCAGGCGGTGCGCAGCATCACCTTGCATGTCAACGAAGGAGAAATGGTTGCCCTCATCGGCGCCAATGGTGCAGGAAAGACAAGTACCCTCAAGGCCATTTCCCGGGTACTTGATGCAGCCGGTGGTGACGTGCATTTTTGCGGCAAGGACATTACCCGTCTGGCGCCCCACGCCATGATTCGGGAAGGCATTGCCCTGGTCCCTGAAGGGCGGGGGGTTTTCCCTCGCCTCTCAGTCGAGGAGAATCTGGAAATGGGGGCGTTCGTGCGCAATGACAGGCCGGAGATTGCCGCCGATCTTGCCCACGTCTACAGTCTCTTTCCCCGCCTCAAGGAGCGAGCCGGCCAGCTGGCCGGCACTCTCTCCGGGGGAGAACAACAGATGCTGGCCATTGGCCGCGCCCTCATGAGCCGGCCCCGGCTCCTGCTCCTCGATGAGCCCTCCATGGGGCTGGCCCCGATCATGGTGCAAAAGATATTTGAGGTCATTCGGGCGGTTGCCGCTCAAGGCATGACCATCCTGCTCATCGAACAAAATGCCAAGCTGGCTCTGGAAGTCAGCCAGCGGGCCTATGTCATGGAAAGCGGCGAAATCACCCTGAACGGTGACTCCGCTCAACTGTTGAACGACCCGAAAGTTCGGGCTGCCTATCTCGGAGAAGTATGAAACCCGCTCTGCAAACCCTCGCCCTGCTTACTACACTGTTCACCCTGACTACTCCCGGTCTGCGGGCGGAAGAGGCGAAACCGGTGGATACGACACCGAAACTGGCCTATGGCCTGCTCATGAAGCAAAGCGACAAGATCGTTTTTGCCCCCTGCCGTGACAAGAGCTACGCCATTGTCGATGACATCTCTCCCGAGCAATCGGTTACTGCCAGCCTGAAAAGTCTTGGCATGGAGGGCGGCAAGAAATTCTACGTCGAGGTGCTGGGCTATGTGGAAGGCATCAGCCTCAAGGTCTCCGGCCTCAATTTTGCCCGCGTCGACGGGCGTTGCCAAAAACCGGGTGGCGACGACGAGGCCTGGCGGGCCAGCGGCTACGAGCCGGGCTGGGCATTGGCTGCCGGAGGTGAACAGGTGTCGATCAAGCTCCAGGACAAGTCCGACATCCATTTCCCCTACTCCCGCTTCAAGCGGGAAGGAAAGGTCGCACGCTTCGAAGCCGGCGAAGGAAAAAACAAGCTGAGCCTGCAATTCGACCAGCAAGTCTGCCGCGATGCAAAATCGGAAACCCTGTTCGGCTGGACCGCCCACCTCACCCTCAACGGCCAAACGCTGAAGGGCTGCGCCTGGCAACGTTGAGGCTGTAGGAAAAACTGTTTTCCGGTTGTTTCGGTCGTAATCCTCACGCTGGCAGGAAGCTGACCAGGTATTGAGGGGTGACCCGGCTCAAAATTGACCGGGGTGCTTTACCTGTTCCGCCTGACTGTTAGGCAGGAGAAACAGCGTGATCACCATGGAGAGCTTGGCTGGGAGCAGGAGCTTGTTCCTCAATATCAACAGCTTGCGTGCGATGCTTTGTTGTTGGTTACGATGACCGGTCACCTGATTTGGCCACCTGGGTCTGCGTCCGATCCCCCGAAAAGGAGTGGGTGCTGCGTCGTGCGGCGGCGGCGGTCCACCTGTCGCTGACCGACTTCATCCTCGACAGTACCTGCTTGGCCGCCGAACAGCCCCTGCTCGACCAACGACTCTTCCCGAGGATTTGGCGACGCTGTAGAATTAGTTGAAGCGGGGGCGTAGCTCAGTTGGGAGAGCGATTGGTTCGCAATCAATAGGTCGGCGGTTCGATCCCGCCCGTCTCCACCAAGACATCAAAGCCTGGACATGCTCCAGGCTTTTTCACGCCCGCGAAGGGCCAGCAGTGGCGGGGTTTCGCGGGTGGTGCGGATTTCATTGATCGCCGGAAGGCCCTGATTTTGCCCCAAGGGCCAGTCCAAAGTGATCTGATCAGGTAGCCGAGTATGTCGGTCGATTTCATGATCTCGCTGCTGGAATTCCAAGGCATCGAATGCCTTGCCGGGGTATGCGAAAAGCCCAGGATCAAAGATGGCGACAGCGGCAATCGCCTGCAAACCGTTGTCAGATTTGCTGATCTACGTATGTTTTTCCGGAAAATACACGGTCGGAGTGTATCCTTTGCTGGAAGACAATATTTGCCACGTCCCGGCGGTGGATTTCGACGAAGCTGAGTGGCGTGACCATGGGCGCGCATTCATGCAGTCTTGCCCAGAACAGCGTGTTCCGGCCGCCCCGGATTTCCCGGTCAGGCAAGGGCGTACACGCTTGGGCGTTTTCGCCGGCAACCCGCGCTGTTGGAGTAGCATGCTTGCAACCGGCTCGCAATGATCAACTCTTCTTTTGGATCGGGAAATAATGAGACTTGACTTGAAGGTTCCCTTTACGGAAAAGGACCAGGCCAAAAAACTGGGTGCCCGCTGGGATGCTGCCCGAAAAACCTGGTACATCGAGGGAAAGGAGGACACGACGCCGTTCTCCCGCTGGTCACCGACTCCCCACACCGCCTCTTCCGGAAAAAGGCCGGCGTCGCAGGGCACTCCGGAGAGGAAACGGGAGGAAAGCGGCAAGGTCTATACGGGGAGCCAATATGTCGATCTGGCGGGGGTTTGCCAATGCTTGCCCTGGGAAGTCTGTGATCGCTGCCGTTCTTCTGCTTTTTCCAGCGAGCGGCAAGCTTCGTAATCGCGGCCGAAACAAACCGGACTTCCCACTGTTGTCTCGGGCGATTCCACGTTTGCCGGGGAGCGCACTTCAGTCGCCGCGAAACTGGTTCAACTGCCGCCGGTCCCGCTTGGTCGGGCGCCCTTTTTGTTCGTCAAGAGAGTGTGGTGCAAGTTTTCTCAGTTCGGCCTGGCGCAGTCTTTCCGCTGTGCTCTCCGGTGTTTCCTGATACAGCAGCCGGGCTTCCGCTGCCGGACGGCGTTGCTGACAGTCTCCGAGAACGAGCACTTCCCACACCTGCTCACCATGACGGATGTTCAAGCGGTCTCCGGGTTTTACGTCCCGGGCCGGCTTGATGGTTGCTCCGTTCAGTTTCACTTTGCCGCCATCAACGGCATCGCTTGCCAGGCTGCGCGTTTTGTAGAATCGGGCGACCCACAGCCATTTATCAAGGCGCATCTCTTTCGTTCCTGAATTGACTTGGCCAATGATCCGCCGGGCGTGTCGGGCTAGGCCATGCTTGCCAAGGCATCCCGCAGATCATCATTGCTGCCCTGGCCGGTGGCGGATGGATTACCGTGCTGATGCTCAAGCTCGACCTTGTAGCCCAGGGCGCGAAGCGTCTTGCACCATGTTTCCGCATCGGAAAGCGAGGCATGCCATGGACCTTTTTCCACAATCCACATGCCTCCCTGATCACGGTATTTCGTTACTACCCGGTGCACAACCCGCACCCCTTGCTGATGAAACAGGTTGCTAGTTTAAGGCAAGCTTCCGGTAAAGTTGCACCATCCCATGCCCGGAGTCTTGCGCACCATGAAACGCCTCTCCCCTCTCCTTCTTCTCCTTGTCGGCGGGTGCCTCCTGCGCCCGACGTGGCATTGGGAAAAAGCCGGGGCCGGTGATGACCAATACCGTTCCGAACTGAATCAATGCAAGGCGCTAACCTATCCGGGAGCGGACGGTATGGTCACTAACGAGAGCATTCGGCGGATGCATCTGTGCATGGAGTCCAGGGGCTGGCGCAGGGTGGAGAACTGAGGCCGGCAAGGGCCAGCAATGCTCCGGAGTCAGCCCTATACCCAGTCCGGATCGCTATCGGATGGACCCATATCGGCAAAATCATCTGCCGCGCTATCGGCACGGGAGAAATTGCTCGCAGAGAGGTTTTCCGCTGGCGCAACCGGGTCAGGCATCGTGCTGTGACCGGAAAGGAAACCCGAACTGCTGTTATGGTGGCCCATCAGGTGTTCGATACCTTGAAAAAGAAAAGAGCCGGCGACGACTCCGGCGGCTGTCGTTGCCACGCTGCCCAGAATTCCTGTCCCCCAGGATGATCCCGTTGCCGGTGCGGCTTGGGCGGGCGGCGGGAAACTTGCAGCCCCTGGCGAAGGTGCCGCAGGACGATTACCCCAGGCGTTGCCGTCGAGGAAACCGGTTTTGCCGGGAACGGATATTTCCAACTCCCGCCGTAGCCGTGCAATTTCAGCCTGGGCGTTGTCCAGCGCTTGGCCGAGGAGAAGGTTGCGCTGGACGAGCAGGTAGTCAGCGTCGGCTTGTTGACCAACGGCTTCCCGGATCAGTTTTTCGGCTTCGGCATCTTTGGCGCCGACCTTCGCTTCTTTCAGTTGTTGAAGAAAGCGGGTGAGTTGCTCGTGTTCCTGCGTATTCAAGACGGTCTCCTTGGAAAATGAGGCTACGCAGTGCATATTGGACCGAATACCGGTGAAGGCAAGTGTCGTCATTGCAACGAGTTGTATCAGAATCTTTCTGAACGGACCTTGTCGACTTGGTCACTCGGGGCCGGCAGCACCTTGCCCGGATTGAACAAGCCCTGGGGGTCAAGGGCTTGTTTGATGGCACGCATGACATCGACGGCCTCCTGGCCGTGTTCCAGGGCCAGGTATTTGCGCTTGCCCATGCCGATTCCGTGTTCGCCGGTGCAGGTCCCCTCCAGCGCAATGGCCCGGTGCACCACCCGTTCGCTGATCCAGGCGGCCTCCCGCATATCCTGTTCGCTGTCCGGGTCCACCAGAACGACCAAATGGAAGTTGCCATCGCCGACATGGCCAAACAGGGCAATGGGGATCCGGACCTGACGGATATCATCGTTGGTCTGGGCAATGCATTCGGCCAACCGCGAAATGGGCACGCAAACATCGGTCGGAAAGCAGCGGCAGCCGGGCTTCAGTTGCAGGCAGGCGAAATAGGCGTCGTGTCTGGCTTGCCACAGGCGGCTGCGGTCTTCCGGGCGGACCGCCCACTCGAAATGGGTGCCGCCCTGTTCATCGGCAATGGCCTGCACCGTTTCCGCCTGCTCCGCCACCGAGGATGGACTGCCGTGAAATTCAAAAAACAGGGTCGGCGCCTCAATCAGGGTGGTTTTGCTGAAGCGGTTGATGGCGGTCAGGGCGAGAGTGTCGAGCAATTCGATCCGGGCGACCGGTATGCCCATCTGGATTGTATGGATGACCGTTTTGACCGCATCATCCATGCGCGTGAAAGCACAGACGGCTGCCGAAATGGCTTCCGGCAGGGGGTGCAGCTTGACCGTCAATTCGGTAATCATGCCCAGGGTGCCTTCCGAGCCGACCAATAGATGGGTCAGGTCATAGCCGGCGGAGGATTTGCGGGCACGGCTGCCGGTGTTGACGACACGTCCGTTCGCCAGAACGGCGCGAATGGCCATGACGTTTTCCCGCATCGTTCCGTAGCGCACGGCATTGGTCCCCGAGGCGCGGGTCGCCGCCATGCCGCCGAGCGTAGCGTCAGCGCCGGGGTCGATGGGAAAGAAGAGGCCGCTGCCCTTCAAGGCATCGTTCAACTGCTTGCGGGTCACTCCGGCCTGGACCGTTGCATCGCCATCTTCGGTGTGAATGGCGAGTATCCGGTTCATTCCGGACACGTCAATGCTGATGCCGCCTTCGGGTGCCAGAACATGCCCCTCCACCGAACTGCCGACTCCGTAGGGAATGACCGGCACGCCGTATTCAGTACAAAGGCGGACGGCCAGGGCGACCTCCTCGCTGTTTTCGGCAAATACCACGCCGTCCGGCAACATGGGCGGATGCACCGACTCGTCGCGGCCATGGTGCAGGCGAACCGAATCGCCCCGGGAAAATCGCTGGCCGAAGCGCTGACTGAGGGTATGGCACAGGGAGGCAAGGCGTTTGGAGTCTGTCATGGCGGCTTCCTGAACGGGATGGTCTATTGTAGCCGGCCCGGCTTGCCGGAACGCTTCGCCTGACTCACAATCCAATGCACAAAGTCCCCTGCGCCGTTACCCCGGCAAAAGGGTTCCATTGAACGCACCCACAAGGTGCCACAAAACGGAGACAACCATGAGTGATCCTGTCCTGCCCCCGGCGTTGGCGTTTGCTGCACAGACCTCCCTCGATGACAAATATACGGTGACGGCTGGCCGCGTTTTCATGACCGGCACCCAGGCGCTGGTCCGCCTGCCCATGTTGCAACGCTGGCGCGACCAGGCTAGCGGGCTGAATACCGCAGGCTTCATTTCCGGCTATCGGGGCAGTCCATTGGGTGGGTTGGATCAAGCTTTGTGGAAAGCGAAAAAACACCTTGAGGCCAGCCACGTCGTCTTTCAGCCCGGTATCAACGAAGACCTGGCAGCTACGGCGGTGTGGGGCAGCCAGCAGGTCGGTTTGTTCCCGGGCGCAAAATACGACGGTGTTTTCGGCATGTGGTACGGCAAGGGGCCGGGGGTGGACCGCAGCGGGGATGTTTTCCGGCACGCCAATGCCGCCGGGAGTTCGCGCCATGGCGGGGTGCTGGTCATCGCCGGAGACGATCATGCGGCCAAATCGTCCACCCTGCCGCACCAGACCGAGCACCTCTTCAAGGCGGTGATGATGCCGGTGCTCTATCCGGCCAATGTGCAGGAATATCTCGATTTTGGCCTGCATGGCTGGGCCATGAGCCGTTATTCCGGATGCTGGGTGGCCTTCAAGGCGCTGGCCGATACGGTGGAAACCTCGGCGTCGGTGCGAATTGATCCGCTTGCGCTGGACATCCGCATGCCGGAGGATTTCGAGTTGCCGGCGGATGGCCTCAATATCCGCTGGCCCGATCCGCCCCTGGTGCAGGAAGCCCGGCTCATCAACTTCAAGCTTTATGCCGCCCTGGCCTATGCCCGGGCCAACCGGCTGAACCGGGTGGTCATCGACTCGCCGGCTCCCCGTCTGGGTATTCTCACCGCCGGCAAAAGTTATCTCGATGTGCGGCAGGCTCTGGATGAACTGGGTATTGACGATGCGCTGGCGGTTGCGATCGGCATTCGTCTGTTCAAGGTGGGCATGGTCTGGCCCCTGGAGGCTGACGGGGTGCGCCGTTTTGCCGAGGGACTGGAGGAAATCCTGGTGGTCGAGGAAAAGCGCCAGTTGCTCGAATACC
>CAZHVZ010000060.1:0-13865 GCA_964536245.1 uncultured Rhodocyclaceae bacterium | reverse complement strand
CCCCCGGGTCATCGGCAAATTCGATGAAAAGGGTGAATGGGCGCTCATGCCCGATGGGCGCGGCCATCTCCAGCATGGTGACTGGCTGTTGCCGGCAGCAGGGGAATTGCCCGTCGCCGCCATTGCCCGGGTCATTGCCCAGCGCATCGGGCGCTTTTTTACCTCGCCGACCATCGAGGCAAGGCTGAGGCTGATCGAGGTCAAGCAGAAGGCAGCGCAGATGCCCCTCGTGCTGGCCGAGCGCAAGCCGCATTTTTGCTCGGGCTGCCCGCACAACACCTCTACCCGCGTACCGGAAGGTTCCCGCGCCGTGGCTGGTATCGGGTGTCACTACATGGTGACCTGGATGGGACGCAGTACGTCGACGTTTACCCACATGGGGGGGGAAGGCGTGCCCTGGGTCGGACAAGCGCCTTTTACCGAAGAGCGGCACATTTTTGCCAATCTTGGTGACGGCACCTATTTCCACTCCGGCTTGCTGGCCATCCGACAGGCCCTGGCGGCCAAGGTGCCAATCACCTACAAGATCCTCTACAACGATGCTGTGGCCATGACCGGCGGTCAGCCGGTGGACGGCATGCTGACCGTTGGCCAGATCACCCGTCAACTGGAAGCCGAAGGCGTCGAAAAAATGGTGGTGGTGACCAACGAACCGGAGAAATACGCGTCGATCACCGACCTCGCTCCGCACGTTCCGGTCCGCCACCGTGACCAGCTGGATGCGGTGCAGCGGGAATTGCGCGCGCATTCCGGTGTTTCGGTCCTCATTTACGATCAGGTCTGTGCCACGGAAGCCCGTCGGCGAAGGAAACGGGGAAAAATGCCCGCCGTCGCGCGCCGGGTATTCATCAACGAGGCGGTCTGCGAGGGCTGCGGCGATTGTTCGGTACAGTCAAATTGCCTGGCGGTGGTGCCTGTGGAAACCATTTTTGGCAGGAAACGCGCCATCGATCAGTCGTCCTGCAATCAGGATTTCTCCTGCCTGAACGGATTTTGCCCGAGCTTTGTAACCGTCGATGGAGGCCGGCTGCGACGAGGCAAGCAGGCAGAAACCGGCGGCCGGAGCTTGCCGCCTTTGCCCGAACCATCCCTGCCCGACACGACGCAACCCTATAACCTGCTGGTTACCGGGGTTGGCGGTATGGGCGTCATTACCTTGGGCGCCCTGCTCGGCATGGCGGCCCATCTGGATGGCAAAGGCGTGTCGGTCCTTGACATGACCGGTCTGGCCCAGAAGTTTGGTGCAGTATTTTGCCACCTGCGCATTGCCAACCGCCCCGAAGATATTCACGCAGCGCGCATTGCCACCGGCGAGGCCCATGCCGTGCTGGGCGGTGATCTGGTGGTCAGTTCCGGCAGCGAAGCCTTGTCCAAGATGCTGGAAGGCCGCACCCGTGCCGTAGTGAGCTGTACGGAAACGCCTACTGCCGAATTCACCCGCAATCCGGACTGGGATTTTCCCGAAACCAGAATGCGAAACGCCATTGCCGAAACCCTTGGTCGGCAGGCAGTGGATTTCCTTGATGCCCAGTCCCTGGCCAGACAATTGATGGGCGATGCCTTGTACACCAACATGCTGCTTCTGGGATTTGCCTGGCAGAAAGGACTGATTCCCCTCTCTCTGGGAGCCTTGCGCGAGGCCATGGAACTCAACGGAACGGCGGTGCAGGCCAATCAGCAGGCGTTCGACTGGGGCCGGCAGGCAGCGGCCAATCCGGCGTCGATTGCTGCCTTGATCCCTCTGCCGGTCTTGCCTGAAGCAGACTCTGCCGAGACCTTGATGGCCTGCCATGTGGAACACCTGACGGCCTATCAGGATGAGGCCTACGCCCGGCGCTTTCAGGACAGGCTGGCGGCCATCCAGAGGCTTGGCAATCCATCCCTGACGCTCCGGGTGGCACGGAACTACGGCAAATTGCTGGCCATCAAGGATGAATATGAAGTCGCCCGGCTCTATGCCGAGGGGGATTTCAGGAAACGGCTGGCGGACACTTTTGAAGGAGATTTCCGCCTCACCTTCCATCTTGCACCGCCGGGGCTGGTGCGCCCAGGTCCGGACGGCAGGTCACGCAAAATGAGTTTTGGTCCTTGGATGCTGGGCTTCATGGGCTGGCTGGCAAAATTCCGCAAGTGGCGCGGCACCCCCCTGGATCCTTTTGGGTACAGCGCGGAACGACGCCGGGAGCGGCAGTTGATCAACGACTACGAAGGCGATCTGGATCTGATCCTGCAACATTGGGGAGCATTCCCGGAAATTTGTGGCGAACTGGCCGAGTGGCCGGAAACGGTGCGCGGCTTCGGTCCGGTCAAGGAAAAAGCGATCGTCATTGCGCGACAAAAGAGGACGGTGCAGCGCCAGAAGCTGGGCGTATCACCCGGTTAGGGGCAAGTCCGGTTACGACAAAACACGGGACGGGCTTAGAATCACGCTTTTGGATTCTCGCCTTTCCGTGCCGATACCCGACTCCTCTACCGAACTTTCTCTGGCAAGCGTTTCACCGCTTCGCCAGCTTGCCCTGCAAGGCGCGGCAGTCATTCTCGTGCTTTCCCTGGCCTGGCCATACTACGGCATGGCGGCAGACAGCATGCCATGGATGGAAACCAGCCTGTGCATAGGCGTTGTGGCCTTTTTGCTGGCCACGCTGAGTCGGCAACCCTGGTGGTGGCGGTTGATGCATGGCGCTTTTGTTCCCCTGGCCTGGATTGTCGGGCAGTGGTCGATTGATCCGGGCTGGTTCCTGCTGGCCTTCTTTCTCCTGCTTCTCGTTTACCGTGGGGCGGTGACCGAGCAGGTGCCCTTGTACCTGTCCAACGGAAAAACGGTTGCGGCACTGGCTCAATTGATTGCCGAATATCCGTCTCCCCGCTTTGTCGATCTCGGGGCCGGTATCGGAACGACCGTGCTGCCCCTGGCCGCCCAACATCCGGAAGGGCGCTTTACCGGCGTCGAAAACGCGCCCCTCACCTGGCTGGTCGGCAGGCTGCGCAGCCATCGCCTGCCCAGGGTGGATTGGCGTTGGGCGGATTTGTGGGCCACCAGTCTGAGCGAGTTTGATGTTGTGTACGCCTTTCTCTCCCCTGCCCCCATGTCTGACCTCTGGCAAAAAGCGCAAGCGGAAATGCGCCCCGGCAGTCTCCTGGTCAGCAACAGTTTCCCGGTGCCGGATATTGCACCGACGCAGATTATCGAAGTGGACTGCTCTCCGCCTCGACCCCTGTACTGCTACCGGATCTAGGGCATGCTGCGCCGGCGGCCCGACATTCTCGCCCTATTGGTAGCGATCATCGGCTCGGTCGCCGTTCTGGGGGCGTTTACCTTTGACTTGCTGGCTTCACGGCAACGGGATCTGGACGAGAACCAGCGGCGTCTGCAACATTTTTCGGTCATGTTGGCCGAACATACGGCGCGCACTTTCGAGGCGGTAGATATTCTGTTGCGGGAAATTGCCGCTGACTTGTCTACGAGTAACGGCAATTGGCGGAAATGGGACCCGGTCAAGGGTTGGGAATACGTTTCCCAGCGCCACTCCCGATCTTTGCCGCAGTTGCGCGACCTGATCGTTTTCGATGAGACCGGCCTGCAACGGTATATTTCTACCTATTTCCCGGCGCCGGGAATCAATGTGCACGATCGCCCGTATTTCGTGAAACTGAGCAAAGAAGACGTCGACGCGACCACCTACGGTCCCTATGTCGGGCGAAATTCCGGGCGCTATACCTATGCCCTGGCCCGGCGCATCCGCGATGCCAGGGGGGTGTTTTCGGGCGTCAGCTTTGCGGCGATTGAGCCGGCCTATTTTCAGGATTTTTGCTGGTCAAACCGCTTGGCCGACGAATTTGAGGCGGCCCTGGTTAACGCCAAGGGCCGTGTTGTAGCCTCTTGTCGGCCCCGTGATCTTGGCCCGAATGCCACCTTCGTCGGCTCACTGGCGACGGACGGTTTGTACGACGGGCGGTTGAGAAACCAGATATTGCCGGAAACGGGCCTGGCAACCATCGCCGGTATTCAGCTTTCGGTATCGCCGGTTCCGCACTTTTCCGATCTGCGCATTATCGCCCTGCTGCCAGTGGACAGCATCACCAGCCCATGGAAACGGCGTGCTTTGGAATTCGGAATACTTGCCGGCCTGGTGGTGGGTGTCTTGCTCATCGGTGGCTGGCAGGTCTGGCGCAGGGCCCGGGAAATGCAAGCGACGACGCTGGAAATCGAATCCCATCGACGGCAGCTTGTCGAACAATTTGAAGCCGCCACGGCAGAAATCGCTCTGCAAAAAAATACGGCTGAACGCGCCAATCAGGCCAAGAGCCGTTTTCTGGCGGCGGCCAGCCACGACCTGCGGCAGCCGCTACACGCCTTGTCCCTGTTCGCAGCCGACCTGCAACGTCAGGTTCGCGCCGGCAAGGCAGACGAGTTGCCCAGACTGGCCGACCAGATCCAGGCTTCGAGCAGTGTTTTGGGTGAGCTGCTCGATTCCCTGCTCGATATTTCCCGGCTGGATGTTGCCGGAATCGCCATCAACCCTCAGGCTTTCTCCATCCAGCTCCTTTTTGACCGGCTGGACGCAAGTTTCCAGCGTTCGGCCCAAAACCGCTTGCAACGGCTTTTATTCCGGCCAACCTCGCTTAAACTGATTTCCGATCCGGTCCTGATCGAACGCTTGCTGGCCAATCTGATTTCCAATGCCCTGCGCTACACACCGGAAAAGGGCAGCATTCTGGTGCTTGCCAGAAAACGACGGGGTCATCTCCTGATCGAAGTGCGGGATAACGGAATCGGCATTGCTCCAGAGCATCAGGCCGCCATTTTCGGTGAGTTCTACCAGATCGGGAATGCCGCCCGCGAATCCCGCAAAGGCTTGGGTTTGGGGCTTTCCATTGTCGATCGCCTGGCCCGGGCCCTGCACTGCTCAGTCACCTTGCGCTCGCAAATCGGCGCTGGAACAACCTTTGCCGTGCTTCTCCCGGACGACAGTCAGGCAGCCCGTATCCCGGCTCTGGAAAGGTTAGCCGACGAGGAGCGGCATACAATCCTGTTTTTCGGTGTCGGAGGTTATCTGGAAAGCGCGGCCCAACTGGCAGCGACCTGGGGAATGCCGGTACAGCATGTGGCAGACCCGGTGGAAATGGGGGCGCTTGCGCTACTCGGAATCGTTGTTGCCGAGGAGCGCTGCCTTGCAATATCCTCGCCGGATCTGGCCGCCCATTCCCGCCTGATTGTCGTCACGGATTCCCCGGAACAGGCTGCCCACTATCGCCATGGATTGAGCACGCCGATTCGCCCGGCCAAATTGCGTGCCCTGCTGGAACAACTGCAAAAAAGCTAGAAGACGGATTCGAAATCAATTCCGTACCGGGAGACGGCAACCAGCGCCTGGGTCCGGCTTCCGACACCGAGAGCCTTGAAGACGGCGGTGGCGTGAATCTTGACCGTACCTTCCGACATGCCGAGTTGTTCCCCGATATCGCGATTCGACAAACCACGTACCATTAAGGCCAGAACCTGCGCCTGTCGGTCGGTCAGGCCCAGTTCGGAGGGTTGGATACTGCCGTTCTGGGGGGCCAGGGTAGGGCTGTCATCAAGTTTGGCGGAGGGCAAAGGACCGGGTCGGAAAATGTTGCCTTCAAGAATTTGCTGCACAGCGTCAAGCAGCGCATCGCCGGAGAATGCCTTGGGAATGAAACCGGACGCCCCGTGATTGAGCACGCGGGTAATGGTCGGAAAATCATCGAATGCCGAGACCACCGCCACGGGGATAGCCGGATAGCGCTTGCGCAGAATGTCCAACCCGCTGAATCCGTCGATTCCCGGCAAGGCCAGATCCAGCAGGATCAGGTCGAAATCCCGGTCGGCATCAAGGACCGCCAATCCGGCCTCAAAATCGGCATGTTCGTTGACGACTGCCCCTTCCAGTTGGCGCAGCAGCCTGCCCAAGCCTTCGCGCACCAGCGCATGGTCCTCGATAACCAGTATTTTCATCATGCTGTTTCTCGTTTTTTTTATTGGGGGCTAATTTAGCATTTATTAAGGGAGATGGCGTCTTTTCAGGGCAACTTGGTTTAAGATTTATGAATCATTTACCTTGCCAGAAGGATTTCCCCATGAGCGACCAGACCAATAGCAATGACCCGCTCCAGTTCATTCGCACGATGTGGGGAAACATGGGATTTTCCTTGCCCGGCATGGTTGCTCCAACCTTTGATGTGGATGAGCTGGAAAAGCGGATTACTGATTTGAAGGCGGTTGAAGGCTGGCTGCGAATGAATCTATCCATGCTGCAAATGACCATCCAGGGTCTGGAAATGCAGAAAACAACGCTGACTGCCGTCCAGACCATGGGGCAGATGGCCAGTAGTGCTGCCCAGTCTGCTGTCGGCGAGACGGGAAATACGCCGGGCGGGCAGGAGGCGGGGGGCTTTTCACAAGCTGCCATGTGGCCTTGGCAAATGATGCAGGAAATGCAGGAGAAGCTTCAGCAAGCCACTGCGACCCATGCCGAAGGAGCTTCCCAACCGGCCAAAACTGCTGCCAGCAAGGAAAAAAAGGCCAAGTCCTGATCAGGAGGCGAGCAGCCAGCCCGCCCACAGGGGGAGTGTGACCATGGAGGCCAGCGTGGTGGCCGATATCAGCCAGGCCGTGCTGGCTCCGTCGCCGCCCATGCGCATGGCCAGAATGTAGGCCGATGAAGCCGTGGGCATGGCAGCAAAGAGAACGACGATCTGATAGTTCAAGCCGTTGAGTCCGAAAGCCGTGCCCAGCGTTGCGGCCACAGCAGGAAGCGCCACGAGCTTGACAGCAGCCAGCCAGAGGGAAAGCGGCCGGGTGGCGGCCTGACCGCTCAGACGCAGGGCGGCGCCAACGGCAATCAGCCCGAGGGCAATGGAGGCATCCGCCAGACGGCTCAGAAAAGCCTGGAGCGGGGCGGGCGGAATAAAGCCGGCAAGGTTGAGCGCAAACCCCATCGCCGTGCCCCAGATCAGGGGGTTACGTACCACTTCCCGCCAGACTCCGATTTCACCGTGGCGCGCCAGCAACCACACCGAGACCAGATTGGCGAAGGGTACGGCAGCGCCAACAATCAGTCCCATGGTGGCGATGCCGGGGGAACCGAACAGCATCCCGGCTACGGCAAGGGCGATGTAGGAATTGAACCGGTAGCCGCATTGGTAAACCGAGGCAAAGGTCAGTGCCGGCAGGTTCACCAGCCGGCGGGGAACAAGTCCGAGGATCATGCCTGCGGCCATGGCGGCAAAGGCTGTGCCGAGCAGGGGGCCGGCGGCGGTCAGATCAAGCTTGGTGCGGACGATGGCATTAATCAGGAGGGCGGGGAAGAGTATGAAATAAACCAGTTTCTCGACACCACTCCAGAAATGGTCGCCGAGATGCATCCAGCGGCGGATCGCCGTGCCGAGCAGGATCAGGGCAAAGTCGGGAAGCAGTAGCAGGGCCGTGGGCATGCCCTCATTGTAACGGCTGGCCCGGCGAATGCCGGGATTTGCGCCATTGTCTTGCCGCCCCTGCGCCATTTCTCCCATGGCGGACGATTGCCATCAGCAGGGCTATTCCTGGCAAGCAGTCAGCAGATCAGCCTCAAGTTCCAGCTCAACACCCTTGCTCAGACGGGTGGCGAGGAAATGCCCCTGAAACAAGCGGCCTGCATTGGCGGCCCGTCGGGCATGGGGGGTTTCCCAGTCATCAACCCGGAAGCGGACCGTTCCGACCTGGGCCTCCCGCGCCAGTTCCTTGCGGCTGACGCAGGGCTGGGCGACAGCCAGCCGGACAAACTCCTCCCGGCTATAGTGTTCCATGGTTTTGCCCGGCGTTTCGGGACAGACTCCCAGCGTGCGGGTTTTGATCTCCGAGGAGAGGACTCTTCCTTTTACGTAATATACCGGATCGGTAATGATCCAGCCGCTACCGCCTTCCCGGTAGGCAACGCAACGCCCGGCCTGGGTCAGGGACGGATCCTTGAACACCATTTGCGCCGAGGTGCGCAAGACCGGTTCATCCGCCCACACCCCTGCTGCCTGCAAGGCCAGTCCAAGACCGAGGCAGGAAAGCAGGCAGCGGAGGGTGAAGTGGTGGGCCAAGGCGGCAATCGTTTTTCAATAGGTACGCGTATCTTCGATGACTTTACCGTCGTTAGGCAAGCCCCCGGGGGTACAAAATGCTGTTTCGCCCCGTAACTTGGTAATTTCGCGAATGCTGGCCAGAATCTTTGTGGCCAAGGCCTCGCTACCCTCTTCAATTTCACAGTGAAGAACCATCTTGTCCTGCCCGCCGAGGTTGTCCACCACCAGGCGCATGCGGTGTATTTCCGGATGGCGTCGGGAGATGTCGGCCACCTGCTCGGGATGGACGAACATGCCCTTCACCTTGGTGGTCTGGTCGGCCCGGCCCATCCAGCCCTTGAGACGGATATTGCTGCGTCCGCAGGGAGAGCGTCCGGGCAGAATGGCGGAGAGATCGCCCGTGGCAAAGCGGATCAGGGGATAGTCAGGATTGAAGGTGGTGACGACGACTTCCCCCACTTCGCCGGGGGCGACCGGGTCGCCGGTGCCGGGGCGAACGATCTCAACCAGAATGTCTTCCTCGACAACCAGCCCTTCCTGGGCTTCCGTTTCGTAGGCGATGGCTCCGATATCCGCCGTCGCGTAACACTGGAGGACGGAAATGCCACGCTGCCGCAAGCTTTCCCGAACCGTGCCGGGCAAGCCTTCGCCGGAGACACAGGCTTTTTTGAGCGAGGAAATATCCGCTCCCAATTCTTCCGCCTTATCCACGATGATCTTGAGAAACGATGGTGTACCGACATAGCCTTCCGGCTTGAGATCGGCAATAGCCTGAATTTGCTGCTCGGTTTGTCCGGTTCCGCCCGGAAAGACCGCGCAGCCGAGCTTTCTTGCTCCTCCTTCAAAGAGGAAGGCGCCGGGAGTGAAATGGTAGGAAAAACAGTTATGCACCAGATCCCCAGCCCGAAAACCTGCTGCGTGAAGTACCCGGGCCATGCGCCAGGGATCGATATCCTTGCCTTGTAATTCGTAAATCGGGCCGGGGGAAGAGAAAACCCGTCTTGCATTGTGGCGGGCCAGTGAATTCAGTCCGCCAAAAGGAGGCAGTTTCTTTTGCAGGGCGATAAGGTCCCGCTTGCGGGTCAAGGGCAGTGCCGCCAAGGCGTCACGGGTCACCACGCCAAACGGGTTGATTCCCGCCAGAGACTGGAAATAGTAGGAAGTTGTTTCCTTGGCGTGCGCGACCTGGCGCACCAGCTTGTCCATGAGCGCAAGTTCGCGCTCCTCGGGATCGCGTGTTTCCAGGGGATCGTAATAACTCATGACCGCCTCAGGACAACCACCGCTTGCGGCGGCGGTAATGTTTGACTTCTTTAAAGGACTTGCGGCCAGCAGAGGAGAGCCCCAGGTAAAACTCCTTGACGTCCTCATTGGTGCGCAAATCTTCGGCGGCGCCTTCCATCACAACCCGGCCATTTTCCAGAATGTAGCCAAAATCGGCGTAACGCAGGGCCACCATGGTGTTTTGCTCGGCCAGCAGGAAACTGACGTTTTCCCGGCTATTCAGATCCTTCACGATCTCGAAAATTTCCTCGACGATCTGCGGGGCGAGGCCCATGGAAGGCTCGTCCAGCAGGATCATTTCCGGTTTGGCCATCAGGGCGCGGCCGATGGCGCACATCTGCTGTTCGCCGCCGGAGGTGTAACCGGCCTGGGAAGCGCGTCGGGTTTTCAGACGGGGAAAGTAATGGTACACCTTCTCCAGGCTGTCCTTGAGTTCGGCGCGGCCGATGGCGCGCGTATAGGCGCCGGTCAGCAGATTTTCCTCGATGGTCAAATGGCCGAAACAATGGCGGCCTTCCATGACCTGGATCACCCCGCGTTTGACCAGTTCGTTGGGAGACAACTGGTCGATACGATTTCCCTTGTACTCCACCGAGCCTTTGGTGACATCGCCGCGCTCGGCGTGGAGCAGGTTGGAAATCGCCTTCAGGGTGGTGGACTTGCCGGCCCCGTTGGCGCCCAGCAAGGCGACTATCTTGCCTTTGGGCACTTCCAGGGAAACCCCCTTGAGCACCAGAATGACGTGGTCGTAAATGACCTCGACATTGTTGATGCTGAGATATTTTTCACCCGCCGCAGCGGTTTGCGTCTGTGCAGTCATATGCAGATATCCGGTAAGTGCGGAGTACCGCTCGGTACTCCGCTGGCCAGGATTATTTTTCCTTCGAGCAATCGCGAGGTGTGATGCCCTTTTCCTTGGCGTACTGCTTGGCCGAGGCTTCGAACAGCGGGTGGATGAGGGACTTGTTGCCCTCGATCCAGCCGGATACCGGCATCCACTTGCTGCCATCCCACTGCTGAATTTTCACCATGCCGGAACCTTCGTGGTTGGCGCAGGAGGTCTTGATTTCCGGCAGGAGATCGGTGGCGCCGAGCTTTTTCAAGGCGGCTTCGGTGATATTCAGGTTTTCCAGCGCCCAGCGCACCTGCTCGCCGTTCATGGCCTTGCCCTTGCCGTATTTTTCCTGCGCCTTGCGTACGGCTTCAACCGACAGGACCGCAGCAGAAACCCCCCGGTTATAGAGAATGGTGCCAATCTTGGTCTTGTCCTGGAGGTTGCCCTTGCCGCCGCCATAGACCAACTTTTCAATATCGGCGATGACCGGCACGGTCTTTCCGGAAACGTTCCAGGTTGCCGACATGTAGCCCTTGGCAGCGTCGCCGGCCGGTACGGTGTCTTCCTCGGAACCGGACCACCAGGAACCAATCATCTTTTCCCGGGGGAAGCCAACCTTCTGGGCAGACTTCAAAGCGGTTTGATTCATGACGCCCCAGCCCCAGAAAATGACGTAATCCGGCTTTTCCTGACGAATTTTCAACCACTGGGCACCTTGTTCATTGCCCGGGTGAGCGACGGGAATTTGCACCAGTTCAAACTTGTTGAGGCCGGCTTCGGCTTGCAGGGCGACGATCGGTTCCTTGCCGTAGGCCGAGTCGTGATAGAGGAAAACGATCTTCTTGCCGGCCAGATTGCCTTTTTCCTTGTCCTTGATGAATTTGACGATGGCCGATGCCTGCATCTGGTAGGTCGTGACCAGCGGGAAGGCATAGGGGAAAACCGAGCCATCCACCGCATCGGTCCGCCCGTAGCCCATCATGGCAAGCGGGATCTTGTCAGCGGTGGCCTTGTCGATCAGGGCGTAGGAAATGCCGGTGGACATCGGATGGATCGGGGCAGCCGATGTCTTGGCCTTGCTCTTCAAACGCTCATAACATTCCACGCCCTTGGCATTGTTGTACTCGGTCTCGCACTCTTCCCAGGTCATCTTGACGCCATTGACGCCGTTGTCCTTCATGTTGACGTAGTTCAGATAGTCAACGAAACCGCCGTAAAAGGATTGTCCATTGGCCCCGTAGGGACCAACCCGGTAGGACACCATGGGGAAAAACTGTTCCTCGGCAGCCATGGCACCTTGCGAGAGCATGGCCAGCGAAACAGCAGCAGCAACAACGGCAGGTTTGAAATGTTTGATCATGTAATGTCTCCTCCAGATTGAAGCAACGAAAACCATTCCCTGAGAGCCTTTAGTGCGGGAAAGGCCAAAGACGCAGTTTTTCCTTGGCGATTTGCCACAGGCGGGCCAGCCCGTGCGGCTCAACGATCAGGAAGAACATGATGAGCGCCCCGAACACCAGGATCTGGATGTGCGAGACGGTAGACGTGCTGAACGGTAGCCCGAATAGGTGGGCCACCCAGGGCAGGGCCACATCCAGAAAGATCGGCAGGAGCAGGATGAAGGCAGCGCCCAGGAAGCTGCCGAGAATGGAGCCGACTCCGCCGATAATGATCATGAACAGGATGCGGAAAGACATATCCAGAGAGAAGCCGTCCGGTTCCACCGAACCGAGGTAGCAGAAGGCATAAAGCGCTCCGGCTACACCGCAGTAGAAGGAACTGACGGCAAAGGCGAGCAGCTTGGTCGGCATCAGGCGGATACCGATCACCGAGGCGGCGACATCCATGTCCCGGACCGCCATCCACGCCCGGCCGGTCGAGGTGCGTACCAGATTTTTGGCGGCAAGGGCCAGAACCACGACAATACTTAACACCAGCAGGTATTTTTCGACCGGCGATTGAAATTCATGACCCAGAATAATCAATTTCTGGGTGGAAATAACCCCCGAAGACGAGTTGTTGGACAGCCACGGGAACTTGGTCAGACACCAGACAATGAAGAACTGGGCAGCCAGGGTAGCCACTGCCAGATAGAAGCCCTTGATACGCAGGGAAGGCAGGCCGAACAGGATGCCTACTCCGGCGGAAGTCAGACCGGCCAGAATGAAGGACATCAGGATCGGCATTCCCTCGATCCGAAGCTGGAAATTGTAGGCGGCGTAGGCGCCGACCGCCATGAAAGCAGCCGAACCCAGGGACAGCTGGCCGGCGTAACCGGTCAGGATGTTGAGACCTAGGGCAGCGAGGGCAAAGATCAGGAAAGGAATGAAAATAGCCAAGAACCAGTATTCACTGGCCAGCAGCGGGACTCCGATAAATCCGACGAGGAGCAGAACGAGAATGCCGATGCGGTCCTGGCGGATGGGGAACAGTTGTTGATCGGCAGCGTAGGTGGTCTTGAACTGGCCGGCTTCGCGGTAAAGCATGTGATATCTCCCTTAGACCCGGTCAATGTGTTTTTCGCCGAACAAACCTTCCGGGCGAACAAGCAGGAAGAAAAGGGCGAGGATGTATGGGAACCAGCCTTCGATACCTCCGAAATTGCCGCCGAACATGGACTGCATGACTGGGGGGAGGTAGATTTCAGCCAGTTTTTCCGAGGCGCCGATAATCAGGCCGCCAACGATGGCTCCCGGAACCGAGGTAAAGCCACCGAGGATGAGGACGGGAAGAGCCTTGAGGGCTGTGAAGGTGAGGGCAAACTGCACGCCATTGCGGGCACCCCACATCATGCCGGCGACGAGAGCGACGAAACCGGCCACTCCCCAGACGATGGCCCAGATGTTTTGCAGGGGGATACCGATGGACAGGGCGGCCTGGTGATCATCCGCAACGGCGCGCAGGGCGCGGCCGATGCGGGTGTATTGGAAGAAGAGGGCGAGGGTGGTGACCAGCACGGCGGCGACCCCGGCGGCAACCAGATCGAACTTGGAAATGACCATGCCCCAGGAGTCAAGAATGGCTTCGATGGGTTCATCAACAATGCCCAGATCAAGCGCGCGGGGTTCGTTGCCGAAAACCAGGGGCGCCAGACCTTCGATAAAGAAGGCAAGGCCGATGGTGGCCATGAACAGGGCAATGGGCGGCTGATTGACCAGCTTGCGCAAAACCAGCTTTTCCGTAGCGATGCCGAACAGGGTCATGATGCCAAAGGCGAGGATGATGGCCAGCCAAAGCGGCGCGCCTTTTTCCATGCAGCCGACCACCGACAGGGCGGCGAGATAGACCATCGCCCCCTGGGCAAAATTAAACACCCCCGAGGCCTTGTAGATCAGCACGAAGCCGAGCGCCACGAGGGCATACATCACCCCGGAGAGCAGGCCGCCGATCAGAACTTCCATAAAAAATTGCATGGTTCCCGTCTCCTTAGTGACCCGCGCCGAGGTAGGCCTTGATCACTTCTTCGTTATTTTTGACTTCTTCCGGCAGGCCGTCGCCGATCTTTTTGCCGTAATCGAGGACGACGACGCGGTCGGAAATATCCATCACCACCCCCATATCGTGTTCGATGAGGACGATTGTTGTGCCGAACTGGTCGTTTACATCCAGGATAAAGCGGCACATGTCCTGCTTTTCCTCGACGTTCATGCCGGCCATGGGCTCGTCCAGCAGCAGC
>CAZHVZ010000059.1:19680-21546 GCA_964536245.1 uncultured Rhodocyclaceae bacterium | reverse complement strand
TACGAGCATGCCGATCCGCGCCAGGGCGAGCAGCCCGACTGGGGCACGCTCGTCTTCAACTATGGCCGGAACGAAGTCCGCAACTTCCTGCTCTCGAACGCGCTGTTCTGGCTCGAGGAGTACCACATCGACGGCCTGCGCGTGGACGCCGTCGCGTCGATGCTGTATCTCGACTACTCGCGCAACCACGGCGAGTGGATCCCGAACAAATTCGGCGGCCGCGAGAACCTCGACGCCATCGACTTCCTGCAGCGCCTGAACGCGCTCACGCACGGCGAGCATCCGGGCACCATCACGGCGGCGGAGGAGTCGACCTCGTTCCCCGGAGTCAGCCGGCCCGTGCACCTGGGCGGCCTCGGTTTCACCTACAAGTGGAACATGGGCTGGATGCACGACCTGATCGAGTACACGCACAGCGACCCGATCCACCGGCGGTGGCGTCACAACCTGCTGACGTTCTCGATGCTCTACAACTACTCGGAGAACTACATCCTGCCGTTCTCGCACGATGAAGTCGTGCACGGCAAGGGGCCGATGCTCGACAAGATGGCCGGCGACGTGTGGCAGAAGCACGCGACGCTGCGCGCCCTCTATGGCTTCATGCTGGGTCACCCTGGCAAGAAGCTGACGTTCATGGGGAACGAGTTCGCCCAGCCGCGCGAGTGGCATCACGACCGGAGCCTCGACTGGCACCTGCTCGACAGCCACCACCACGCCGGGATGAAGCGCTACGTGCAGGAGTTGAATCGGCTGCTGCACGCGGAGCCCGCGCTGTACGAAACCGACTTCGAAGGTGGCGGCTTCAGCTGGATCGACTGCAGCGACAACGAGCACAGCGTCGTGTCGGTCGTGCGCACGGCGCGCGACACGTTCGATTTCGTGATCCTAATGTTCAACTTCACGCCGGTGCCGCGCCACGACTACCGCATCGGTGTGCCCGCGTCCGGGTTCTTCCGGGAGCTGTTGAACAGCGACGCGTCGATCTTCGGCGGCGGCGACGCCGGTAACGGGGGCGGTGTGCAGAGCGAGTCCGTCGGCGCGCACGGCTACGGGCAGTCGGTGCGCCTCACGCTGCCGCCGCTCAGCTGCCTGATGCTGAAGCTGCGCTGACCCGGCCTGTGGTGAGGTCGATCCGCCGCTCGCGCACCCCGACCGTCGTCCTCGTCACCGCGACGGCGGTGGTCGACATCCTCGCCGTCTCGATGGCGGTCGCCAAGGCTGCTGCCGAAGAGTCCGGCCTGCCGCTCTACCGCTATTTCGGCGGCATGAGCCCGATGCAGATGCCGGTGCCGATGATGAACATCATCAACGGCGGCGAACACGCCAACAACAGCCTGGATATCCAGGAATTCATGGTCATGCCGGTGGGGGCCAATACCTTCCGCGAGGCTCTGCGTTGCGGCGCCGAGATTTTCCATTCCCTGAAAAAGCTCCTCGACAAGAAGGGCCACTCCACCGCCGTCGGCGATGAAGGCGGCTTTGCCCCCAACCTGGGCAGCCATGCCGAAGCCCTGCAAGTCATCATGCAGGCCATCGAGAACGCCGGCTACGTGCCCGGCCAGGATGTGCTGCTGGCCCTCGACTGCGCTGCTTCCGAGTTCTACAAGGAAGGCAAGTACCATCTTGCCGGCGAAGGCCTGCAACTGACTTCCGCCCAGTTCGTCGACTATCTGGCCAATCTGGCCGATCAGTTCCCCATCGTTTCCATTGAGGACGGCATGTCCGAAGCCGACTGGGACGGCTGGAAGCTGCTCACCGACCGCCTCGGCGACAAGGTGCAGATCGTCGGCGACGACCTCTTCGTGACCAATACCAAGATTTTCAAGGAAGGCATCAAGAAGGGCATCGGCAACTCCATCCTGATCA
>CAZHVZ010000059.1:8379-19522 GCA_964536245.1 uncultured Rhodocyclaceae bacterium | reverse complement strand
CAGATCAAGACCGGTTCGTTGTCCCGCTCCGACCGCATCGCCAAGTACAACCAGCTTATCCGCATCGAGGAAGATCTGGGCGATACCGCTTCCTATCCGGGGCGCGAAACCTTCTACAACCTGCACTAACGGTTGATGCGCTGGCTGACGGTTGGCCTGCTGGCACTGATCGGACTGCTGCAATACCCCCTCTGGGTGGGGAAAGGCGGCTGGCTGAAAGTGTGGGAGTACGACCGTCAACTTCAGCAGCAGAAGGAAGTCACCAAGAAGCTGGAAATCCGCAACGCCGGCCTCGATGCCGAAGTCCGCGACCTCAAGCAGGGTTACGAAGCTATCGAGGAGCGTGCCCGCTTTGAGTTGGGCATGATCAAACAGGACGAAATATTCGTCTCCATCCCGGAAAAAAGTCAGGGAAAATAGTGCCTCACCTTTCCGCTCCGGGGGAACATCCATGAAACGCCATCCCCAATTGCAAGATCTCTCGCGGGAGCATTACACGGCCCTCAAGCTGGCGCGGGACGCCAGAGCTGCGGCCAATGGCGATGCCGCCTCCATGGCCGGGATGGCCCGCTTGGTGGTGGATTTTTTTGCCAGAGAGCTGGAACCGCATTTTCAGTTGGAAGAAAAAAGCCTTCTGCCTTTGCTCAAAAGCCACGGCGAGACGGTCCTGCTACAACGCACCGAAGCCGATCACCAGGAACTGCGGGCTCTCGCCGATGCCTTGCAAAAACCGGATGCAGCGACCTTGTTGCGGTTTGCCGGGTTGCTGGCCGACCATGTCCGTTTTGAGGAAAGGGAGATGTTCGAAACGGTGCAGGGCTTTGCGGATTTTTCGGCAGAAACGTTGCCGGCCGGGCAGTAGGTTTGTTTGGGCCGAGCGCCGTGACCGGTCAGTAATCGACCCGCAAGGGATTGGCGTGCCACTGTTTGAGCGGTTCAACCGCGCCGGGCAGCGGGTGGTGAATGGTCGGCACGCTGCGCTCGGCAAGTGGCTGGCGCAATTCGCAGTAGAGATCGTCGTCACAGAAACCGATGGCGGCGGCTTCGGCCCGGGTGTTGGCGAAGACGATACGTTGCACCCTGGCCCAGTAGGCGGCTGAAAGGCACATCGGGCAGGGTTCGCTGGAGGCATAGAGCACGCAGTCACCGAGGTGGAAACGCCCCAGCTTCCGGCAGGCCTCCCGGATGGCAACGATTTCGGCATGGGCGGTAGGGTCGTGGCTGGCAACGACCTGATTCCATCCTTCGGCAATGACTACCCCGTTCCGGACGATCACGGCGCCAAAGGGACCGCCTTCGCTCCGGGAAAGGCTGGCCTGTGCCAAATTTACCGCCGCTTGCAGGAAGGTTTCGTCTCCCGGTTCGCTCATTGCAATACCTCGCCAAGTTGCCTGCTTGTGCCGTCAGCTCAAATGGTATTATACGCCCCCCTGATCGGTCAGATATTCCGCTCTACAGTGCCGTTTGGCCCTGTTTCCTGCGCCAGAGATGCGTCTAACCAAGCTCAAACTCGCTGGTTTCAAGTCCTTCGTCGATCCTACGGCGGTTGCCCTGCCGGGCCAGCTGGTGGGGGTCGTCGGACCCAATGGCTGCGGCAAGTCCAATATCATGGATGCCGTACGCTGGGTGCTGGGCGAATCGAAGGCTTCGGAGTTGCGCGGTGAATCCATGCAGGACGTCATTTTCAACGGAACGACCGGGCGCAAGCCGGTTTCCCGGGCGTCGGTCGAACTGATTTTCGACAATGCCCTGGGGCGCGCCATGGGGCAGTGGTCGCAGTACGCCGAACTGGCGGTCAAGCGGGTGCTGACCCGTAACGGTCAATCGGATTACTTTATCAACAACCTGAAAGTCCGGCGCAAGGACATCACCGACCTTTTCCTGGGCACCGGACTGGGGCCACGGGCTTACGCCATCATCGGCCAGGGAATGATTTCCCGCATCATCGAGGCCAAACCGGACGATTTACGGGTTTTCCTGGAAGAAGCGGCCG
The DNA here is from genome assembly GCA_964536245.1 of uncultured Rhodocyclaceae bacterium. GTDB lineage: Bacteria > Pseudomonadota > Gammaproteobacteria > Burkholderiales > Rhodocyclaceae > CAZHVZ01. Next base: position 17,529 of record CAZHVZ010000059.1, on the reverse strand, counting down.
GGGTCAGCCGTTACAAGGAGCGGCGCAAGGAAACCCAGGGCCGGCTGGAAGATACCCGGGAGAACCTGACCCGGGTCGAGGATATCCGCCAGGAACTCGGCAATCAGATGGAAAAGCTTGAAGGTCAGGCGGAAGTGGCGCGCCAGTACCACCAGCTCAACGGGCAGCTGGTGCAGCGCCAGCAGTTGCTCTGGCTGCTCAAGAAGCGCGAGGCGGAGGCGGAGCGCCAGCGCCTGTCCCTGGATGTTGAGAGAGCGGCTACGGAGCTGGAGGCGCAGAGCGCAGCCCTGCGGGAAACCGAGGTCCGTGCAGAAGAAACACGCGAGGCCCATTTTGCCGCCGGCGACGCCCTGCATCAGGCGCAGAGCGAGATGTACGCCGCCAATGCCGAGGTTGCCCGGCTGGAGGCGGAAATCCGCCATCGCCGGGAATCCCGCAGCCAGCTGGAAGCCCGCCTGGTGCAACTGGAAGGTGAACTGGCGCAATGGACCCAGGCTGCCGAGAAACTGGTGCTGGATCGGCAGAAATGGGAGGAATTGCAGGAAATGAACCGCCTGCGGGTGGATGAAGCCGAAGAGCGCCTGCATGCCCAAATGAATATCGCTCCCCAGGTGGAAGAGGATCACGCCCAGGCACAGGAGGAGTTGCAGCGCTTGCGCACCCGCAGCAGCAATGGGGAACAGAAGCTGGAAGTCGAGCTGACCAACAAATCCCATGCCCAGCGTGCCTTGCAGGCTATCACCCAGCGCCGGGAGCGGCTGCGGGATGAAACCTTCGGCGAGGTGCCGGACGAGTTGGATCTGGCCGGCAAGGAAGAAGAGCTCGAGCTGTTGCGGGAGGAACTGGCCGGCGACCAGGAGCATTTGCAGCAGCTGCAAAAGGAATTGCCGCAACTGGAGGCCCGGCGCCGGGAAATCCAGGCCGAGGTGCAGCGCATTGACCGGGAACTGGCAGCGGGTAAGGCTCGCCGTGTTGCTCTCGAGCAAATGCAGGCCCGCACCCAGCAATCCGGCAAACTGCCCGATTGGTTGCGCCGCCACGGTCTGGAGACTGCGCCGGCCCTGTGGCAGAAAATCCATGTTGAAGCAGGCTGGGAAGATGCGGTTGAAGCAGTCTTGCGCGAGCGCTTGTCGGCAATTGCCTGTGACAACCCGACCAAGCTGGATGAGTGGTTGCATGACCGGCCGGAAGCCCGCTTGTCGGTGATACTTGCCGACAGTGAATCCAGTCGGCCGGCAATTTCCGGAAACGCTCTGGCCAACCGGGTGCGGAGCGATGATCCGGTTATCCGCGCAGTGCTGGCCGACTGGTTGGGAGCGGTGCTGACGGCTGATACTCTGGCCGATGCCTTGGCCCTGCGAAGTGATTTGCCCGAAGGGGGCGTCATGGTGACCCAAGGCGGTGACTTGTTAACCCGTGGCAGCGTCACATTTTTCGCTCCGGATCAGGGGGAGCATGGGTTGCTCGAACGCCAGCGGGAAATTGAAACCCTGACCGAAGGCATTGCTCTGGCTGAGGAGCAAGCCGAGGGGCTGCGTGAACAGTTGGTCATGTTCGACGAGCAATTTTCCGACAGGCAGGAAGAAATCGGCGAAACCCGCCAGTACGTGACCGACCGCCAGCAGCGGGTGCACGCCGTGCAGCTTGATGTCGTCAAACTGACCCAGGCCATTGAACGCTACAACGAGCAGAAGGGGCGGGTGGCCGAACAATTGGCCGATCTGGCCGAGGAAGAGGAGGGCGAGCGGGAGCGGGAAATGGCCGCCGACGAGCGTATTGAAGAAATCCGCGATGGCCTCTCCCGTATTCGCGTACTCGTGGCCGGCGCCCAATCCCGGCTCGACGAGTGCGAACGGGCAGTACGCGCCGAAAGGGAGCGTAATGCCGATTTCGACCGGGCGCTGCGCGAGGCCCGCTTTGCTGCCCGGGAAGCTGACAGCAAGTTGCAGGATATTTTTGCCCAGCAGGCGGTCGCGCAGCGGGAACTGACCCGTATCGAGCGTGACCGGGCGCAGTGCGCCGATCAGGTCGAGGCGGCGCCGGCGGACGTCATGGAAGAGCAGCTGCAACAGGCTCTGGAAGCCCGGCAGTTGCGGGAAAAGGCTTTGGCCGAAAAGCGCGAACTTCTGGAAGCGGCAACCGGCGCTTTGCGTACCCTGGAAGAGCAGCGACTGCGCATCGAGCAGGGGTTGGAGCCGCTGCGGGTGCGCATCGGTGACCTCAAACTCAAGGAACAGGCAGCGGCCCTCAATACTGAACAGTTCGCCCAGCAATTGATCGAAGCCGAGGCCGACGAGGAAGCCCTCCTGCCGGCCCTTGGCAACGCCCGTCCGGCCAGCCTGCAAGGAGAGATCACCCGGCTGGGCAACGCCATTACCGAACTCGGGGCCGTCAATCTGGCGGCTTTGCAGGAGCTGGAAACGGCCCAGGAGCGCAAGGGCTATCTTGACGCCCAGGCAGCCGACCTGAACGAGGCCATGGAAATCCTGGAAAACGCCATTCGTCGCATTGACCGGGAAACGAGGGACTTGCTCAAGACCACCTTCGATACGGTCAATGGGCATTTCGGCCAGTTGTTCCCGGAGCTGTTCGGCGGAGGCCGGGCCGAACTGGTCATGACCGGCGAGGAAATTCTCGATGCCGGTGTGCAGGTCATCGCCCAGCCACCGGGGAAAAAGAACTCCACCATCCACCTTCTTTCCGGCGGTGAAAAAGCCCTTACCGCCATTGCCCTGGTTTTTTCCATGTTCCAGTTGAATCCGGCGCCTTTCTGTCTGCTTGACGAAGTGGACGCGCCGCTGGACGACTCCAATACTGAGCGGTTTTGCAAGATGGTCAAGAAAATGTCGGGTCAGACGCAGTTTCTATTTATTTCCCATAATAAAATCGCCATGGAAATGGCCGAGCAGTTGGTGGGCGTCACCATGCAGGAGTCAGGTGTCTCTCGCGTGGTCGAGGTGGATATCGAAGAAGCTTTGCAAATGAGGGAAGCAGCATAATGACCGAACTCCAGATGGGTTTGATCGGACTGGGCGCGACAGCAGTGATCGGTGTCGTGGCCTACAATAAATGGCAGGAATACAAGCACCGCAAGGTGGCCGAGCAGGTATTGAAGCCGCATCATGAAGATGTTCTGCTCGGTACCCCCCCCTTGTCGGTGCGGACCGAACCCATTTTCAAGGAAGCCCAGCCAGGTTACAGCGAACGGCTGGAACCGGTACTGGATACGGCGGAAGCGGCCCTATCGCCGGCTGTTCCGGCTTATGCCGAGGCCGGACAGGCGGAAATGCCTGCTGTTGCCAGCGCCCCGCAGGAAGAAGCGGAGGAAGTCGAGGCCGGTGAAATATCCAGAAATCTGCTTGATCCCCAGGTTGATTTCATTGTGGTCATGGAACTGGTCGAAGCCGTTTCAGCCTACCAGATCCTTCACTCCCAGCGGGAAGCCATGGAGCGGATCGGCAAACCGGTGCGCTGGGTGGCCTTCAATGACCGCACCCGGGAATGGGAGCTTATTTCCTCCGATGGCAATCAGTCCTACCGCCGCCTGCGTATCGGCCTGCAACTGGCGGACCGTCGCGGACCGCTGGCCGACGCCGACCTGACCATCTTTGTCGGTGCCGTGCAGCAGTTGGCCGATGAATTGCTGGCAGTGGCCGACATGCCGCCGACCAAGGTCATGGATCAGGCCATGGAGTTGGACCGCTTCTGTGCCGATGTGGATCTGGAAATTGGCGTCAATCTGGTCAGCCGGGGGACGTCCTTTTCCGGGACGAAGATTCGTGCCCTGGCCGAAGCCGCCGGCATGATTCTCGGCGATGATGGCTTGTTTACCCGCCGGGATGACGACGGTCGGGTCCAGTTCAGCCTGCAAAATTATGAGTCCACGCTGTTTTCGCCGGAATCCATCAAGACGATCAGTACCCACGGCTTGACCTTCCTGATTGATGTGCCGCGAGTCGATCACGGGGAGCGGGTTTATTACCAGATGGTGGAACTGGCCAAGCGCTTTGCCGAAACCTTGCAGGGCAATCTGGTAGACGACAACCGCCAGCCTCTGGGTGACCCCCAGCTTGATCACATCAAACGGGAATACATCGTCAAGACCCAGCAGCGCATGGCGCAGCACGGCATTCCGGCGGGCAGTCCGCAGGCCCTGCGCCTATTCAGCTGATGCCTCTGGCTGCGATGACCGGGATGGCTTCGGCTGATCAGGCGGCGCGGGCTGCCTGGCTGCGCAGCGAGCTGGACCGGCACAACCGGGCTTATTACGTCCTTGATGCACCGACCATTCCGGATGCCGAATATGATCGCTTATTCCGGGAATTGCAGGCGCTGGAAGTCAATTTTCCCGAACTGGCGGTAGCCGATTCCCCGATCCTGCGGGTCGGCGGCAAGCCTCTCGACCAGTTTCCGCCGGTGATTCATGCTGTGCCGATGCTGTCCATCCAGACCGAAACGGATACCGAGGCCAGCGGCGCTTTCAATTTTGATGCCAGGGTGCGCAAGGAACTGGGGCTGAGTGATGGCGCACCGCAGGTGGCCTATGCGGCGGAGCTGAAATTCGACGGCCTGGCGGTCACCCTGCGCTACGAGAACGGATTGCTGGTGAGCGGGGCGACCCGTGGAGATGGCTCCACCGGCGAGGAAGTGACGCAGAACCTGCGCACCATCCGGCAGATTCCCCTGCGCCTCGCCGGGACGGCTCCTCCGCTCCTGGAAGTGCGCGGCGAAGTTTATATGCGGCGCGACGACCTGGCACGTTACAACGCTGCCGCTCAAGCGCGGGGCGAAAAGACCCTGGTCAATCCACGCAACGGAGCCGCCGGCAGCGTCCGTCAGCTGGATCCGGCGGTGGCCGCCAGCCGCCCCCTTTGTTTCTTCGCCTACGGGATCGGTGCCGTTGCCGGCTGGAGCCTGCCGCCTACCCACAGTGCCCTGCTCGACGCCCTGGCCGCTTTCGGTTTTCCCGTCTGCGAGCACCGTGCCGTAGCGCAAGGGCCGGTGGAACTGGCCGCTTTTCACGCCGACATGGGGCAGTTGCGGTCCCGCCTGCCGTTCGATATTGACGGCGTGGTGTACAAGGTGAATCGACTCGACCTCCAGGCGGAACTGGGTTTTCGTACCCGCGAACCGCGCTGGGCAGTGGCCCACAAATACCCGGCAGAGGAAGCATTGACCCGGGTGACCGCCATTGACATTCAGGTCGGCCGCACCGGCGCGCTGACCCCGGTGGCGCGCCTGGAGCCGGTATTCGTCGGGGGGGTGACGGTGACCAACGCCACTTTGCACAACGAAGACGAAATGGCCCGCAAGGGCGGCATTTGCATCGGCGACACGGTCATCGTGCGCCGGGCTGGCGACGTCATCCCCGAGGTGGTCGGCGTCGTCGCCGAGCATCGGCCGACCGCCGCTCCGGCCTTCATCATGCCCGGGGTCTGCCCGGTGTGCGGTTCCCATGCCGTGCGCGAAGCGGGCGAGGCGGTGACGCGCTGTTCCGGCGGCTTTGCCTGCCGCGCCCAGCGCATCCAGGCCATTCTCCATTTTGCCGGGCGCCGCATGATGGATATCGAGGGACTCGGCGAGCGTTATGTCGAGCGTCTGGTGGAATTTGAATTCGTCCACGGGGTCGCCGACCTTTACCGTCTGACCCTGGATGACCTGCTGGACATGACGCGGCGGGCCGACGAGCGGGACGGCGTGACGCCGGAAACGGTCAAGCAGGGCCAGATCGCTTCGCGCTGGGCGGAAAACCTGCTGGCGGGTATCGCCGCCAGCAAAAGGCCCAAACTGGCTCGCCTGCTTTTTGCCCTGGGCATACGCCACGTCGGCGAATCCACCGCCAAGACCCTGGCCGACTGGCTGGGGACATTGGAGCATGTGCGCCAGGCACCGGCTCCGCTGTTGGCGGTCCTGCCCGACATCGGGGCAACGGTGGCCGCCGCCGTTGCCGGTTTTTTTGCCGAATCGCACAACGCCGATGCCGTTCAGGCGCTGCTGGCAGCGGGAGTCCGGCCCATCGATGAACATCCGCCCAATCCTGAACACGCCCAGCGCCTCACTTGGGAGAATGCCCGGCTAACGCCGGTACGGGCGCGCCAGTTGGCGGAGCAGGTGCCGGACGCTGCGGCCCTGGCCGACCTGGCGACCGGCGATGCCGGATTGCCGGAACTGCCCGACGACGTGCTGGGCGCGCTGACGGCCTGGCTGGGGGAGGAGAGCAACCGCCACAGCCTTCAAACCCTGGCCGAACTGCGTCAGAAACTGTTGGCTGAGCTGCCCGAGGGTCCGGAGCATGGCCATCGGCAGTTGGCCGGCAAAACCCTGGTGCTTACCGGCACCTTGCCCACCCTCAAGCGGGATGCCGCCAAGGAGCTGATTGAGGCCGCCGGCGGCAAGGTGGCCGGTTCGGTTTCAAAAAAAACGGATTTCGTGGTGGCCGGCGAAGAAGCCGGCTCCAAGCTGGAAAAAGCGATGGAACTGGGCGTGCCGGTTATGGATGAGGCAGAATTGCTGAAAATGCTTGAAAAGGGAAATGAACAATGAAAAAAGTAACCAAGGCGGTGTTTCCGGTCGCCGGCCTCGGCACCCGCTTCCTGCCGGCCACCAAGGCCAGTCCCAAGGAAATGCTGCCCATCGTCGATAAACCCCTGATCCAGTATGCCGTCGAGGAAGCTGTGGCGGCGGGTATTACCGACATGATTTTTGTCACTGGCCGCTCCAAGCGGGCCATTGAGGACCATTTCGACAAGGCTTATGAAATGGAGGCCGAACTGGAGGCCAGAGGCAAGATGGAAACCCTGGAGTTTGTGCGCAACCTGCTGCCCAAGAACATCAATTGCATCTACATCCGCCAGGCCGAAGCGCTGGGACTGGGCCATGCCGTCTTGTGCGCCAAGCCGGTGGTCGGGGATGAACCCTTCGCCGTGCTGCTGGCGGACGATTTGCTCGATGGTGAGCCGCCGGTGATGAAGCAGATGGTCGATACCTATGACTATTACCGCTGTTCGGTGATTGGCGTACAGGATGTTCCCCGGTCCGATACCAAGAGCTACGGCATTGTCGATGCGCGTCCGGTGGCGGAACGTCTGGAGCAGATCAACGCCATCGTTGAAAAGCCCAAGCCCGAGGAGGCTCCTTCGACCCTGGCCGTGGTCGGGCGATACATCCTGACACCGCGCATCTTTCATTACCTGGAGCGCATCGGCAAGGGGTCGGGGGGCGAAATTCAACTGACCGACGGGATTGCCCAACTGCTTTCCGAGGAGCAGGTGCTGGCCTATCGCTATGAGGGTCGGCGTTACGATTGTGGCTCCAAATTGGGTTATCTGGAAGCGACAGTGGTTTTCGGGCAGCGCCATCCCGAGGTGGGGCCAGCCTTTACCCACTATCTGGCGAGCCAGGGAGGGCAGCGATGAACATCCAGGAAGCGCGGGCCATGCTGGCCGAGGCCGACTTGATCCATGACGCTGCGGTTTGTAGCGAAGCAGTTCGGCGGGTTGCCGGAGAGATTTGTGCCGCCCTGTCGGAGAAAAATCCGCTGGTTCTTTGCGTCATGACCGGAGGCGTCATTTTTGCCGGGCAACTGTTGCCCCAGCTCGAATTTCCTCTCGATTTCGATTATTTGCACGTCACCCGCTATGGCCAGGAAACCCAGGGCGGCAAGCTGTCCTGGCGCAGTGCGCCATGGACCCCGGTGAAGGGGCGCACGGTGCTGGTGCTGGACGATATCCTCGACGAAGGGCTGACCCTGGCCGCCGTCGCCGACAGTCTCAAGCGCCTCGGAGCAGGCGAGGTGCTGACAGCGGTTTTTGCCGACAAGGCCAATGGCAAGAGCAAACCGATCAAGGCTGATTTTGTTGCCACCAGCGTTCCGGATCGCTTTGTTTTTGGCTATGGCATGGATGCCAAGGGTGCCTGGCGCAATCTCGGCGCCGTCTACGCCATGCGTGACGAGGGCGCGGAATGAGCGGCGCGACGGTCGACGAGTTCATCGGCTACTGGACAAACGAGGGAGAATCCTACGCCAAACGGGGGGATTATGACTGGATGGCTTCCCTGGTTCCGCCGGGCAAGGTTCTCGAAATCGGCTGCGGGCTGGGTTTCGGCACTGTTGCTCTGGCTCGGCGCGGCTTTCCGGTGCTGGCCCTGGATTCCCTGGCGGTCTGCCTGGAGGCTACCCGTCAGCGCCTCGGTGATGGAGCAAGGCAGCTTGGCCTGATGCCGGCTGACGTGACCGCGCTGGACGATGGCAATCGGGCCAGCATTGCCGCATTCGCTCCGGAGACTGTGGTGTGCTGGCTGATGGGGGCGCCCGCCGAAACCACCGGTGCCACGGCCAGTGATTCAGGCAATGCGGTGGCAGCCTATCGCGAAAAGGTGCATCGGGCGGTGGCCGAACTGGCGGCCAGCCTGCCGACGGTCGGCGCCCTGCATCTTGTCGATCGTACGGCGATTCCCTGGCAGGCCAAGGATATCGGGCGCGATACCCTGGTCCGCTATCATCTCGGCAAGACCTTGCTTGACCTGCCGTTCACCGCTGATCGCAAGAACGCCCTGTATCGCAAGCTGGAAGACAATGTCGTCGATCTGGCAAAAGTCCGCCGCTCCCACCCCTCCCTGAAGAGCGTGGTGCCCACCCTGGCATCCCTCCTGGTCGAAAGGAAAAAGTAATCATGTTGGCAATTATCGGCGGCAGTGGCCTGACCACCCTGTCCAGTCTCGATGTTTCCCACCGCGAAGTGGTCCGCACGCCTTACGGCGAGCCTTCCGGAGCGGTAGTCTTCGGCATGATCTGCGGCAAGCCGGCGATGTTTTTGCCGCGCCACGGCTATGGTCACACCATACCGCCGCACATGGTCAATTACCGGGCCAACCTGTGGGCCATGCATCATCACAAGGCGGTGGGCATTATCTCCGTCGCTTCCGTGGGCGGTATCCGGGCTGATCTCAAGCCGGGCGACATCGTTCTGCCAGACCAGATCATCGACTATACCTGGGGCCGCAAATCCACCTTTTTTGATGGGGGTAACGGTTCCCCGGTTACCCACGTGGATTTTACCGAGCCTTACGATGGCGAACTGCGGGCCAGGATTGCTGCGGCGGCGAAGGCGAGCAGCAGTCAGGCAAGTCCGGCGGCGGCGGCACCGACCC
>CAZHVZ010000059.1:0-8369 GCA_964536245.1 uncultured Rhodocyclaceae bacterium | reverse complement strand
CGCGTTTGGAAAGCGCTGCCGAAATCAATCGCTTTGAACGGGACGGTGCCGATCTGGTCGGCATGACCGGCATGCCCGAGGCCGTGCTGGCCCGGGAGCTCGGCATTCCCTACGCTGCCATCAACGTGGTCGCCAACCATGCGGCGGGGCGGGGGAGCAGCAAGGACGGCATTCATTTTGAAAGCCTGGAACCCGTTCTTCAGGAAGCCATGGGACGGGTCAAGGTGGTTATTGAGCGGCTGGTGGGCTGTCAGGATCACTGTCAGCCTCTGGGCATGTCGGTCTGACGGAAGAGGAGCGGTATTTCCCCTGGTGAACACACCGGATGTAGACCTGAGCAGACGAGAGAAAGAGCGGATGTCCAACGCTGGAGCCAATTTCGCTATCTTCTACGGTGGAGATGCCTATTCCACCGAGAACAACATCATGGGCCGGCAAAGCGCCGGAAAAGCCTTCATGCGGGGCGTGGCGCGGACCTGGCCGGATGGGGTTCTGCATGGCGTGGGGCGCGGTCTGGATACGGCTCAACGCATGGCTGGTCAGCTGGTGGCCGAGGGGTTTTCCGGCGAGCTGCGCTGGCATGAGATTCCCGATTGGCATGGGATTGCCGAGCTTGGTGCCCTCTACTACCCGGCGCCGACGGCCAAGGACTTTGCCTTTTCGCGAAATACCGTCAACCCGGCGGCTTTTAGCTTGATGGGGGTGACTTTTACCCTTTCTTCCAGGGATGCCACCGACCAGGTATCCGATCTGGTCCTCCCGCCCTTTAAACCCTGGGATGCCCTGATTTGCATTTCCCGGGCGGGAAGGGAATTTGTAACCGGTCTGCAAAGTGAAATGCGGGATTGGATGAGCGCGCAAACCGGTGCAACCCGCTTGAATACACCGCAGCTGCCGGTCATTCCTCTCGGTGTTGACGTCCCGTCTTTTGTCCGCACGCCGGAACAAAGGAGGGGCGCACGAGAGGCTTTGGGCCTGAGGGAAAATGCAACGGTTTTTCTGTTCGCCGGTCGCTTGTCGATCCACGCCAAGGCCAATCCCGCTCCCATGTACCAGGCCCTGGAGCAAACGGCCCGGCACGGAGAGGTAGTCTGCATCGAGGCCGGCGTCTTTCCCAATGATCGGATCCGGCAGTATTATTTTGAGGCTCAGAAAGTACTGGCTCCTTCGGTTCGTTTTATCTGGGTGGATGGGAAAAACGAACTGGCTTACCGTCAGGCCTGGCAGGGAGCGGATGTTTTTGTTTCCCTCTCGGACAATATTCAGGAGACCTTTGGCTTGACACCGGTCGAGGCCATGGCCGCCGGTCTTCCTGTGGTTATTTCCGACTGGAACGGCTACAAGGAAACAGTGCGCGATGGAGTCGACGGGTTTCGCGTGCCGACCATCCTGCCCCCGGCAGGGACGGGCAAGGATCTGGCCCTGCGCCATGCTCTCGAAATAGACAGCTACGATCTCTACATTGGCCGCAGCAGCATGGCGACGGTGGTCGATCCGGGTTCCCTGGCCAAGGCGTTGACGACCCTGGCCAGCCAACCCGCCTTGCGGGCGGAAATGGGGGCGGCGGGGGCGGCCAGGGCCGTCAGGGATTTCGATTGGACGGTCATTCTCCCCCGCTATGCCGAGCTGGCGTCCGAATTGGCGGTGATTCGCCGGGCTGCCGGAGCGCAGCCCCCGGAACCCTGGCTACAGCGTGCCGATCCGTTCTCCCGCTTTGCGAGTTTCTCCACCGCAGCGCTGGCAGGAAACTGGCTGCTTGCTCCGGCACCGGAGGCGCAGGCCAGGCTGCGGGATTTGCTGGGTTTGTCGATGGTCAATTATGCTTTTGACCCGGTATTGTTGCCGCAGGAATTGGCTGCGACCATGCTGGCCGTTCTGGAAAAACAGGGGGTTCAAACCGTTAATGCCTTGCTTGAGACTGCCGGGCAGACTAATCCGGTTGGCGTAAGAATGCTGATGTGGCTATGGAAATTCGATCTCATCCGGGTGCAGCCCAAAACTGATGAATAAAGCGTGTCGAGCGGTATTCTCGGAATTTTTTTGAACTGTTACTTGGGAAAAAGCATGGAAGCAGACCATCAGCGCTTATTCAGTCTTGCCCGGTATATTCAGCCATCGGCGGGAGAACCCGTACGGTCCGTGGTGCTGGAAACGCACAATGCGGTCGTTGTTGTCTGGCATGTTGCGCCGGGGCAGAGCATTGCTGCCCATGTGCATCCGCAGGGACAGGATACGTGGACCGTGTTATCGGGTGCCGCAGACTATATCCAGGGGGGCGGAAAAATCATCCCCCTGAAAGTTGGCGAAATCGCGGTGGCTCGTCCGGGAGAGGTTCACGGTGCGGTTAATGACGGAGTGGAGCCCTTTGTTTTTGTCTCGGTGGTTGCACCGGGAAATGCCGGTTATGCCCTCGTGGACATCTGATTTGTATGGGTAACCAAGGCCTTAAGGAAGAGCCAAACAAAAAACCGCGCCCCCGTCGTTGGTCAGGCTGACCCGGCCATGGCGGCCTCCGGTGGTGTGCTGTTCGGCAATTTTTCTGGCCAAGCGCAGGCCATTGCCGGTACCGACCGGGGGGGGGATGGAAGCGTCGGCATTGGCGGACAGATAAGCCGGAGAGAACCCCGGACCGTCATCCCTGACCGTGAAGGTGAGTTCGCCATCCTGCCAGGTTGCAGCCAGCTCTACCGTGCCGGCTGCGTGGCGCCAGGCATTCATCAGGGCATCCAGCACGGCCAGACGGACCAATTGGCGATCGAAGGTCCAGAAATTGAACAGACAGGCGGAAAAATCGGCCCGACAGATCATTTTCAGGTGGGGTGGGCATAGCCCCCGGGCTTCCGTCGTCAGTTCACAAAAAAAATCCTGAAGATCCACCTCCTGTGTGGCGAGGAGGGGGGCGGCCTGTTCCAGACGCAAAACCGCCATGGCACCGGCCAGTTGTTCCGCAGCGCGATGAATCTCGCCAACATCGGTATCGTTGCCTTGTGCGGCCAGACGATCCGCCACGACAACCAGGCGATTGCGGGCATGGTGGATCAGTTGAGCCACATAAAGGCTCATCCTTCCGTTTCCATGCTGGCCGCTTCCTGCGGGTCTGACTGGCTTGATACGCCGGCATCGGCGCTGATCTCGCCGGTCAGTTTGGCAAACAGGCGACGCAAGGGCGCCAGGCGAGGGTGGTTGGGGCTGATTTTGGAAAGCTGGCGCAGATGCTCTCTGGCCAGGGTAATGCTCTGCCGGGGTTTGCTATGGTGGGGCAGTTCCATGACATTGGCCGGCGCCTCGTGTTCCACCCACAGGAGCAGCGCCTGGACATAGTTGGCCTGAACGGTTGGATGGCTGGGCAGGCGCTTGGCCAATTTTTCCATGTCGGCCACCGCTTCGCTGAAATGCCCTTCCTTGATTTTTTTTGCTGCCCCGTTGTTGATGGCGGTCAGGTCACGGGCAGCCTGGTCCACCATGGCATTGCCGTCTTCTCCCATGCCAACCCGATCCAGGGTTTTTTTGACGAGGGCGACAACCTTGGGGTCTTCCTGCCAGTTTTCGGCAACGTGCAAGAAAATCTGCTGGGCAGTCTCCGTTTCGCCACAATGGTTGCAGGCTTCGCCCAGTTCCAGCTGGGTGCGCGGTTCCATGGTTTCGGTGCGTAATTCCAGCGCCTCCTTGACCAATTTCTTGGCATCGAAGGGGCGATTGGCCGCTGCCAGGGTGATGGCGGAAGCGGCCATGGTGCGCACGGTAAGCGGGCGGGTTTCGGGAAAGTGGTTCTTGATGGTGGTGAGAACCTCCATGGCTTCATCATGGCGATTCAGGAGGCGCAGGGCAGTGGACAGGCCAAAAAAATCTTCGGTGCTGCGTTTGAGTCCGTAGCGGTCTCTCTCCGTGATGATTTTCAAGAGCTGGGCGGCCTTTTCGAGATCCCCGTTTTGCAAGGCAAGCAAGCCCAGACCTCGGGTGCGCCGGTTGGACGGTACGATGGCGTGCGCTTTGCTCAGGATTTCCTGGGCCCGTTGGGTGTCCCCTTTTTCTTCCGCCAGAGCGGCCAATTCGTCATAAACCGCCAAAAATTGTGGAAACAGCTCCTGGGTGGTTGAGAGCTTTTCTTCCGCCAATTCGGGATGCCCCATCAGGCGCAGGGTGCGGGCCCGGCCGACTTCTGCCCAGGCTGTGGGACGCCAGGCGATGATTTTGTCATAAACATTTGCCGCTTCTCCCCACTGCTCCATCTTGATCAGGCACTCGGCCTTGAGTTTGAGGGCTTCCAGGGCAAAGCGGCTGGCGGCGAGAATGATGGCATTGCATTCCTTGACCGCTGCCGGCAGATCAGGGGCGGGGCAATCAATGTGTTTATAGGCCGGTTTCAGGGCTTCACGCTTGGCCATGGAAAAATTGACCCGCTGCTCAAGCCCGTCCAGGGTAAAGGGTTTGAGCAGGTAAGCATCGGGAGCCAGTTCCACGGCGCTGGCCACATCGCTGTATTGGGCTTCCGCTGTCAGCATGATGAATGCGGTTTGCCGGGGAATGCGTTTTTCGCTGCGCAGGTATTCCAGCAACTGCTGACCATTGGTGCACTCACCGAGGTTGTAGTCGCAGAGAATCAGGTCGTAGGGGGCGTTGCGTGCCGCGCTGATGCGATCAATGGCCTGGGCAACACTGATGCAGTAATCGACGTGGCTGCGCTTGATCTGCTGGACTTGGTGTTCAATGGCGACAGCAACCTGCTGCTGGTCTTCAATGATGAGGATTTTCATAAGCCTTGATCTCTATGATTGATAACAGAGAATTTTGACGAAGCCATTTGCTTTTCAAAATAAGGACTTTCTCGCGCAGGAAAAAGGGAGCGGAGGTATCCCCATCCGCACTTGATTATGCTTCTTAGGTCCGCTGCTGCGCAATCCCTATATCTTCAATTGTTCCAACAATTCTGTTTCCAGGCGGATGCGACTGGCGCTTTCCCCGAGGTCGCCGCCGCCGATGAGGAAGGTATCTTCCGCCCGTTCGCCGAGGGTTGATACTTTTGCTGTTTGCAAGTTGGCGCCGTGCCGGGCAATAGTCGTCGCCACCATGTACAGCAGACCGGGACGGTCGGCAGCAATCAGCGACAAAACGTGGTGGGTGCCTTTCTCGTCGGGGCGAATGGTGATTTCCGGCTTGATCGGGAAGTGCTTGACCTGACGGGAAAGACGACCGGCTGAAGGGGCCTCCGGCGGCGTCTGATGGGTCAGGCGCTGGCTGAGTTCGTATTCGATGTAGCTGATCATTTCCCGGTCATTGTCCCGTTCCGATACATCAAGCAGAACGAAACTGTCCAGCGCATAACCATGCTGGGTGGTGTGGATCTTGGCGTCGACAATGTTGTAGCCGGCAACACCAGGGCACCCTTGAAGGCAACGGGCTTTTGCAGCGGCAGGGCCAGGTGCTGGCGGGCCTTGACCACCGGTTGGTCATTGAAAATGCGGTAATGCAGGGAACGCGTGTGCCAGGCGATTTCCTCGGCGGAATGGCGCAGGAAATAGACAGTGTCCAGCTGTTTCCACAGTCTTTCGTGCACGGTGTCGGAAAGGGCAAAATAGCGCAGCAGGCGCATGGCTTCCTTCTGCCGGTCGGCGATGATGCCGTGGGCCGGTGGCGCTTCGCCTTCCCGGGAAAGGGTATGCAGGGTGTGGTAGTAAAGGTCGGCCAGCAACTTGCCTTTCCACTGATTCCAGACCTTGGGGCTGGTGCCCCGGATATCGGCGTGGGTGAGCAGGTAGAGTGCCACAAGGTGACGCTCATCGCGTACACGGGCGGCAAAGGCAGCAATCACATCGGGATCGGTCGTGTCTTCCTTTTGCGCGACCTGGGACATGACCAGATGACTGCCCACCAGCCATACCACCAGTTCCGAGTCTTCCGCCGAAAGACCATGGCTGTCGCAAAATTCCCTGGCGTCCGTCATCCCTTTTTCGGAATGGTCTCCGCCGCGCCCTTTGGCGATGTCGTGGAAGATGGCCGCCACGTAAAGCAGCCAGTGGCGGTCAAAATCGCTGATCAAGCGGGTGCACAGGGGGTATTCGTGGGCGAACTCCTCCATGGTGAACCGGCGCAGGTTGCGTAGCACCTGGAGGATGTGCTGGTCCACGGTGTAGACGTGGAAGAGATCGTGTTGCATCTGGCCGACAATTTTGCCGAAAGCGGGCAGGTAGCTGCCAAGAATGTCCAGGTGATTCATGCGCCGGAACTCGTGGATGATGCCGCGTGGACTTTGGAAGAGCTTGAGAAAGAGGGCGCGGTTAGCCGGATCGGCCCGGAATTCCGGGTTGATCAACTGTCGGGCGCGCCACAGGCAGCGCAGGGTGCGGACGGTCATGCCTTTCAGGTTGGGCAGTTCCTGGAGGACGAGAAAGCAATCGAGGATGCAAGACGGGGTTTTCTCGAAAAGATCATCCCGACGAATGTCAAGAAGATTGCCCACGGCCTGGAAATGCTCATCGATCGGTTCGGGCAGGGTTTTTTCCGGCGACAGGGCAGCACTGATGTTTTGCAGCAAAATGGTGTTGATGCCACATACCGCCTTGGCATTGCGGTAATAGCCTTGCATCAGTTGTTCGGAGGCGCGCTTGGTTTCGGTGGCGACAAACTTGAACTGTTCGGCCAGTTTGTTCTGGAAATCGAAAAGCAGGCGATCTTCCCGTCGGCTACAGGTCAGGTGCAGGCGGATACGCAAATGCTGGAGAAAAAGCTCACATTTTTCCGCATGCTGCATTTCATCAGGGGTCAGGAAACCGTGTTTTTCCAGGTCTTTCCAGGTCGTCCCCAAGCCGGCTGCCTGGGCGACCCAGAAAATGACCTGCAAGTCGCGCAGGCCACCGGGAGCCTCCTTGCAATTCGGCTCCAGGCTGTAGGGCGTTTCGTTGTATTTGAGGTAACGCTCTTCCTGCTCCAGTCGTTTGGCATTGAAAAATGCCAGGGGATCAAGTTTGCCCCGAAAACGCTTGGAAAATTCGTTGAACAGCTTGCCGCTGCCGGCCAGCTGGCGCGCTTCGAGCAGGGAGGTCTGAACGGTAATGTCGTTGGCGGCTTCATTCAGGCAGTCATCAATGGTGCGCACACTGTGACCGATCTCCAGGCCGATGTCCCAGAAATGGCCAATCAGGGCTTCCAGCTTGGCCTGGAGCGCTTCATCCGGGGATTCCGGGAGAAGAATGAGAAGATCGATATCGGAGGCGGGATAAAGCTCTCCGCGACCGTAACCGCCCACGGCAGCGAGGGCGAGGCTGTTGGGAAAATGAATGGCTTTCCAGAGCCGGATGAGGCAGTTGTCTACCTGCTGACAACGGGCTGCCAGCAGGGCGTGGGCATCACCATGTTGCTCGTAGGCCTGACGCAAGGCCTCTTTGCTGGCCTTGTTTTCGGCCCGGATTTCGGCAAGCAGGGGGGCGATGTCCGGGATTTTCATTTGATCCACTCCGGCCGTGGCCGGGAGCCACTGGAAACGGTCAGCACCTCGGTGCCAGTCTCGGTGACGACAATGGTGTGCTCCCACTGGGCGGAAAGGCTGTGATCCTTGGTAACGATGGTCCACCCGTCGGCCAGTTCACGGATGGCGGCCTTGCCGGCGTTGATCATGGGCTCAATGGTGAAAATCATGCCCGGTTCCAGTTTTGGACCGGTTCCGGCCTTGCCGTAATGGAGCACCTGCGGATCTTCGTGGAATTTGCGACCGATGCCGTGACCGCAGAATTCGCGGACTACCGAATAGCCGTTCTTCTCGGCGTGTTTCTGGATGGCCGCACCGATGTCACCGAGGTGCCCCCCCGGTTTGACCGCAGCGATGCCCAGCCAGAGGCATTCGAAGGTGATTTCGCAAAGGCGCTTGGCCTGAATGGAGGTTTCGCCGACATGGAACATGCGGCTGGTGTCGCCGTGAAAGCCTTCCTTGATGGTCGTAATGTCCAGATTGACAATGTCGCCGGTTTTCAGCGCCTTGTCGCCGGGTACTCCGTGGCAGACCTGATGGTTGATCGAGGTGCAGATTGACTTGGGGTAGGGGCGGTAGCCGGATGGTGCGTAGTTGAGCGGGGCGGGAATGCAGCCTTGCACATTGACCATATAATCGTGGCACAGGCGGTCCAGTTGGTCGGTCGTGATACCGGCTTTGACGAAGGGTTCGATGTAATCGAGTACCTCGGACGCCAAGCGTCCGGCGACGCGCATTTTTTCGATTTCTTCCGGCGTCTTGATGGTGATGCTCATGGGATGTATTGGGTCGCGTTGGGGATGGGCAAGGATAAAGGATGCGCCGGTTTTCTCAAAGTTTGCCGGCAGCAAGAGATGGTTTTCTGGATAAACAAGTAAGAGGTTAGATCATGGCAATTCTTCTCTTG
>CAZHVZ010000058.1:18528-21852 GCA_964536245.1 uncultured Rhodocyclaceae bacterium | reverse complement strand
GGTAGAAGTCGCCCTCGTGCATGTGCGAGCAGTGGGTTTGCGACCACTGCTTCCACTCGCCCATGGAGTGGGGGTTTTTCTTGGCGTAATTCTTGACGGCTGCCGGAGCGCGGCGGTCGGAATTGCCCTCGCGCAGCACGGGGTTGACCGAAGAACCCAGGCACTTTCCGTAGCGGGCGGCGATGGATTTTTCCTCGTCGCTGGCCGGTGATTCCGGATAGTCCGGAATGGCGTAACCCTTGGCTTGCAGTTCCTTGACACAGGCCTTCAACTGGGCAACCGAGGCGCTGATGTTCGGCAGCTTGATAATGTTGGTTTCCGGCAGCAGGCACTTGGCGCCCAGTTCGCCCAGCGTGTTCGGAACCTTCTGGTCGTCCTTCAGGAACTCCGGAAATTCGGCAAGAACGCGGGCAGAAACGGAAATGTCAGCCTTTTCGATGGCGATGCCGGCGGGGTCGGTAAACGTGCGGATGATCGGCAGAAAAGCACAGGTGGCCAGCAGCGGGGCCTCGTCCGTGAGCGTGTAAATGATTTTTGACTTTCCTGTAGCCATTTGTTTTCCCTCTGCGCTAGTTATTTGAGTGGGAACCCCACCCGATTGCCGAAATGTACGGCGGAAAAACGCCAAGTATCATTCGCTGATGGATCACAGTCAATGGCCGTTGCGGGGGGCAATGTTAGGCATTGATTTTTAAAGACTCATTGGGCTTCGCTTTGGTGTTGGCCGGCGCCTGGCCAAAGGCAGAAAGTGGCGGGTGCTCCGGTGTGCCGGTGGCGTGTGCGGCAAAAACCAGGTGTCAAAAAAGTCAGTACAATGGGGATCCGGCCTGTGTGCTTGTCGACCCGACGAGCACACAGGCCTCCGAAACGCCGGCGCTGGAAAGAATTGCCGCCGTTTCAAGCGCCAATCCATTGCCACCCTGATCGTCTATCCCGCCTTTGACTTCCCGCCCCATCGCTGTCTTTGATTCCGGCCTCGGCGGCCTGACGGTACTGCGCGCCTTGCGCCAACAGTTGCCCAGGGAGGATTTTCTCTACTTTGCCGATACCCGTTTTCTGCCCTATGGCGACCGGCCCGAGGCATTCCTCAAGGAGCGCGGGGTGGTCATTGCCGAAGCCTTGGCGGGCATGGGCGCCAAAGCCCTGGTGATTGCCTGCAATACGGCGACGGCGGCGGCGGCAGAGGCGATTCGCGGGCATACTCACTTGCCTGTCGTCGCTCTCGAGCCGGGCGTCAAGCCGGCGGCGGCACAGAGCCGCAAGGGCGTAGTGGGCGTCATGGCAACGACGCGTACCCTGGCCAGTGAGCGCTTTGCCCGGTTGGTGAATGATCATGCCGCCCATGTGCAGGTGTTGGTCCAGGCTTGCCCCGGCCTGGCCGAAGCGATCGAGAACGAGGGAGCCGGCGGGGCAAGCGTGCTGGCCCTGCTCGATACCTATCTGGCCCCCCTCCGGGACGCCGACCAGGTGGTTCTCGGCTGCACCCATTATCCCTGGGTGCGGGATGCCATTGCCGCCCGCTTGCCGCAAGCCGCCCTGATCGATACCGGCGAAGCGGTGGCCCGCCAGCTCGAACGCATACTTCTGGCCGGGCATTGCCAGGGCGGCGGGCAGGGGCGGCTGACCGTGGCAACCAGCGGCAACCCGTTGCAGGTGCGGGAAACCGTGGCCCGCCTGTGGGGCGAACACTTGCCTGTTGAACACTGGGAGATCTGAATGAGCAAGCCCCTGGCTGGCCTGAAAGTGGTTGAACTCGGCACCTTGATTGCCGGGCCGTTCTGCAGCCGCATCCTGGCCGAGTTCGGCGCCGAGGTGGTGAAGGTGGAATCGCCCGATGGCGGCGATCCGCTGCGCAAGTGGCGCAAGCTGTACGAGGGCACCTCCCTGTGGTGGTATGTGCAGGCCCGCAACAAGAAATCGGTAACCGCCAACCTCAAGCACCCGGACGGCAAGGAGTTCGTCCGCCGTCTGATTGCCGGGGCCGATATCCTGGTGGAAAACTTCCGGCCCGGTGTGCTGGAAAAACTCGGGCTGGACTGGGATGCTCTCAAGGCCGACAACCCCGGTCTGGTCATGGTCCGCCTCTCCGGTTTCGGCCAGAGCGGGCCGTACAAGGAGCAGCCGGGCTTTGGCGCAGTGGGCGAATCCATGGGCGGGCTGCGCTTTATCACCGGTTTTCCCGACCGGCCGCCGGTGCGCACCGGCATTTCCATCGGCGACTCCATCGCCGCCCTGTGGGGCGCCATCGGCGCGCTGATGGCCCTGCGCCACAGGGAAGTCAATGGCGGAACCGGGCAGGTGGTGGATGTGGCGTTGTACGAGGCCATTTTCGCCATGATGGAATCCATGGTGCCGGAGTTTGATGTTTTCGGCTTCGTGCGCGAACGGACCGGCAACATCATGCCCGGCATCACCCCGTCCAATACCCACACCACCCGGGACGGCAAGCATGTCACCATCGGCGCCAATGGTGACGCCATTTTCAAGCGGCTGATGCGGGCCATCGGCCGTGCCGACCTGGCCGACGATGCCAGCCTGGACGACAACACCGGGCGCGATGCGCGGCGCGACGAAATCTACGCCGTCATCGACCAGTGGTGCGCCGCCCATGACGAGAGCGAACTGCTGGCGGTGCTGGAAAAGGCCGAGGTGCCGGCTTCGCGGGTCTATTCGGTGGCGGACATGTTTGCCGATCCGCAATTTCTGGCGAGGGAAATGATCGAGCGGGCCAGCTTGCCCGATGGCAAGTCCTTCGCCATGCCGGGCATCGTTCCCAAGTTGTCGGCAACGCCGGGCAGTACGGAATGGGTCGGGCCGCAGATCGGTGCCCACACTGAAGAGGTGCTGGCCGGGCTGGGCTACAGCAGCGAGCAGATTGCCGGGCTGCGGGCGGCTAACGCAATCTGAAGCGAACCGGCAGAAGCGTTTCCCGGGGCGCGTCGGCGGACAGCGTGCGCAGGCTGCGGGCGGCGCGCAGGGCGGCATCGTCCAGAATGCGATGGCCACTGCTTTGTTCGAGGCGGGCGGCGACGGCATTGCCGCTGTCGTCGAGAATGAGCAAGACCACGGCTTCACCTTGCAGCCCCTGGCGGATGGCTTCTTCCGGGTAGAACAGGCCCTGATCGTTCAGTTTGCTGAACTGGCGTTTGACTTCTTCCTGCCAGGCCGGAGCCTTGTGCGGGCTGGGCTGGCTGGATGAAACTGAAATCGAAACCATTCCAAACGCTCATCCGGTGACGGTGACGGCTGACGGCGAGATTATCGAATCTGAACCCGCTCCCGTGGTTGAGGCGTTCGACTGGAACAAGTGGCTGTTGGAAACGT
>CAZHVZ010000058.1:13982-18518 GCA_964536245.1 uncultured Rhodocyclaceae bacterium | reverse complement strand
CCACCTGCGGCACCGCGTGGGCCATGGGGGGGGGGGGCGGCTGGAGCGTGGCCTGAATGGGCGGTGGGCGCTTGACCGCCGGCGGCTGAGGGATCAGGTCAGCAACAAAGGGAACACTATGGAGCAGCAGGGAACCGGCCAGAGCCAACAACAACCGACGGGACATGAGAAAATACGGGCTGACCTGAAAAGTGGATCGCGCATGAAAAAACAATTGGCGGCAATGATATTCGGTTTGGTGCTGGCGTGCTTGGTTTCGCCGGCCGGGGCGCAGTTTGCTTCGGCCGAACCGGCACGTTTGCCGAACCCCACCGAGTTTGCGGTGGCCATGGAAAACGGCGACATCAAGAAGGCCACGGAATGGCTGGACATGGGGCTGGCGCCCGACTTCATGGGCAGCCGCATCGGTAACGGCCTGATGATCGGCGCCTGGGAGGGCAATCTCGAACTGATGCGCCTGTTTATTTCCCGGGGCGCCGACATCAACCGCCTGAACGGCAATGGTGAAACGGCCATTCTGCTGGCCGCCTGGCGCAACAAGAAGGAGGCCGTGCAATGGCTGCTGGACCGGGGGGCGCGCATCAATGCCGGCAAACGCCAGTGGTCGGCCCTGCATTACGCGGTGTTCAGCGGCCACAAGGAGCTGGCCAATTACCTCATCGAGCAGGGCGCCGACATCAATGCCAAGAGCACCAACGGCTCCAGCGTGCTGATGATGGCCATTTACGAAGGTCATGAAGATCTCGCCAAAACCTTGCTTGAAAAAGGCGCCGATCCTTCCGGCAAGAACGACTGGGAGGAAGGCGCCCTGGAATGGGCCATGCGCTTCAATCAGCTCAAGGTGGCGCGCATGATCACGACGCCGGAAGAATTCAATCTGGTTGTTGCCAAACCCAAGGAGGAGTGGGGGGAAGCGCGTCGTTCCCTGAAGATGTCCACCGAATTGGAAGAGTTGCTCCGTATGCGGGAACAACTCCGGGCCCGGGGCGCGTCAACCAAGGCAGTGGATAGTCGCATAGCGGCAGAACGGGCGCGCATCGTGCGGGCCGAATTCGACAAGCAGGCTCTGCCGCCGCGCTCTGCAACCCTGGAAATCACCGCCAGGCGCAAGGCGCCGCAGGAGCAGTCGGCCAATATCGTTTATGACGCCGATGGCAAGCAGGTCTTCAAGGCGCCGGGAACCACCTATTACGGCACACCGAAAATGCCGCCCAAGGGCAACGTCAGGAACTACTGATCAAGGGGGTGATTGCGTACTTCCGGCAGAAAGAAAAAGCCCACGATCAGGGCAAGGACCAGCAGGCCGGCGGGATAGAGCAGGCCGGCCAGCGGGTCTTCAAAGCGTACGCCGAGCCAGGTCACCATCAGGGGCGACATGCCGCCGATCCAGCCGGCAGCAAGATTGTGGGGCAGTGCCACCGCCGAGTAGCGGGTGCGGGCCGGGAACAGTTCCGGCAGGGTGGCGGTCTGCGGCCCGGTAATGCAGGCCAGGGCAACCACCAGAACGAGGAGCAGGAGAATGATCATCAGCTTGTCGGGCGACGCCGGGTTGCCGTAGTGCAGCAGCCCCTGGAAAACCGGGAAAATGCCGACGGCGCCGATTAGCAACCCACTGAGCAGCACCGGGCGTCGACCGATGCGATCCGACAACCAGCCGCAGAACAGGGTGAGGGGAAACAGCACCAGGGTGGATAGCATGACCAGCGAACTGGCGGTCTGGGCATCCAGCTTGACCACGGTTTTCAGAAAAATGGTGGTGTACACCTGGGATGAGAAAAAGAGCAGCGATCCTCCCGCCGAAATGCAGAAGAAAAGCAGCGCCATCCGGCCCAGGGTGTGGCGATCCTGAAAACAGGCCCGCAAGGGGGTTTTGGAGAGGGCGTTTTTCTCCCTCAGCTGGCGGAAAACCGGCGATTCATGCAGGTTGATGCGGCTCTTGATGGAAATGGCCAGCAGCAGGGCCGAGAGCAGGAAGGGAATGCGCCAGCCCCAGGCCCGGAAATCGGCGTCGCTGAGGAGCTGCTGCAAAACGACGATTTGCAGGGTGGACGCCATCATTCCCAGAGGCCCCATCAGTTGCAGTACGCTGGTATACAAGCCGCGTTTGCCCGGCGGGGAATGTTCGGTCAGATATACCGCAGCGCCGCCGATTTCGCCGCCGACGGAAAGCCCTTGCAACATGCGCAGCAGGAGGAGCAGGGCAGGCGCCAGCAGGCCGACCTGGGCGTAGGTCGGCAAGAGGCCGACGCAAATCGTGGACACTCCCATCAGGACGATGGTGACGAGAAAAATGCTGCGCCGTCCAAGGCGGTCACCGAGGGAGCCGAAGAGAGCTGCACCGAGCGGGCGCACCACCATGCCGACGCCAAAGGTGCCGAGACTGGCCAGCAATGCAGCCACCGGATCGTCGGACGGGAAAAAAAGAACACTGAAGTAGGTGGCCAGACTGGCAAAGGTCAGGAAGTCATACCATTCCAGAAAAGTACCGAAACAGGCGGCAACCACCACCTTGCGTTGAATGACTTGCTGGGTATCGGGAGAGGTGGTGGTCATGCGCTGGCCGGGCAAGGAAAAAACGCATTATCGCTTGGCCTGGGGGGGAAAGCACCTTTGCCCGAAAGAGCGCTCGATGAGGCGCTCTTTCGGCTGTCCCTTAGTCCAATTGCCATTCGCCAAGGGGTGGTGCAAACTAGGGCAAAATACCTAAAGAGAGACCCCCCATGCTCTACGTATCCCGCGACAGTGAAGGACGTATCAAGGAGATCTACCCGGTTCCCGTGGCCGATGCCAAGGAGGCGTTGCCCGCTGATAACACCGAGGTATTGCAGTTCATTCATAATCGCTGGCGGGAAAACGAGCTGCAATCCCTGGACCGGGATTTTGTCCGGGTCATCGAAGATACCGTCGAGCTCCTGATCAGCAAGAACCTTATCTTGTTCACCGAGCTGCCGCCCAATGTGCAACAGAAGTTACTGCGCCGCCGTCAGGTGCGGCAGCAAATGCATTACCCCGGAGAATTCGGTGAAAACGGGGACGACCTGATTCCCCTGTAAGGCCGTTTCAGCCCGGCGCCCTGGGGGCCGGCGTGGCGTTGCGCGCGGCATGGTAGAGGGGCATGACCTCCGGCAGGTGCTTTTCGATTTCCTGAATACGATTGTTCCCCGCCGGGTGGGTGGACAGCCATTGGGGCGGCGCCCCCTTGTTGGCGGCGCTCATTTTCTGCCAGAGGCTGACGCCGGCGCGGGGGTCAAAGCCGGCCCGGGCAGCGAGGTCGAGACCGACGACATCGGCTTCGGTTTCGTCGTCGCGGGAGAATTTGAGTTTGGTGAGGTCTGCGATCCCCTGAATGCCCAATTGCGCCACTCCGCCGTATTTGCTATTGGCCGCCAACTGCCCGGCCAGCCAAGCAAAGCCATTGGTGATTTCGCTTTTGGCCATGCGTTCCCTGGCATGTTCGCGCAAGGCGTGGGCGACTTCGTGACCCATGACAATGGCGATTTCGTCGTCGCTCAGTTGCAGGCTGTCGATGATGCCGGTGTAGAAGGCGATCTTCCCGCCGGGCATGCAGAAGGCGTTGAGCTGCCTGGAACTGACCAGATTGACTTCCCAACGCCACTGGGCGGCGCGGGCATTGAAGCGGGGGGCAAAGGGCAGGATGCGCTTGGCGATGGCGCGCAAGCGCTGAACCTGGGGGTGGTTGTCCGGGGCGAGGATGCCTTTTTCAGCGAACTGCTGCTTCATCTGGTTGTACTGCATGGCCGCCGATTGTTCCTGCTTGTCGGCGGGAATCAGGTTGCGCAGGATTGAGGGCTTGCCCACGTTGACGCCATCTCCGGCCGGAGCGTTATCGGCGGCCAGGGATGGTTGGGCGAAGCACAGCAGGGCGCCGAGGAGGACGGGCAGTTTTTTCATCATGCGATAAGACCGGCGGTGCGACCAGGAGTTCTTGTCAATCCGCCATCTTAAGCCATCGCTTTCGGTCTCGCCGCCTCAATCTTTTCCGGCGGCATCCAGGGCGACGGTGGCCTTGACCAGCTCGGCCAGGGTGCGCACGCCCATTTTTTCCATGACCCTGGCGCGGTGGGCTTCGACGGTCTTCATGCTGATGTCGAGCGTATCGGCAATCTGCTTGTTGAGCTTGCCGGTGACGACCAGGCGCATGACCTCGATTTCCCGGGGGGTCAGCTGCTCAATGCGTCGGGAGATATCGGCATCGCGCTGGCGGCGGGCGGAGCGCTGGCTGTCCAGTTCGAGGGCGCGGGTGATGCGGGAAAGCAGGTCTACATTGCTGAACGGCTTTTCGATGAAATCGCAGGCGCCCCGTTGCAGGGCCGAAACGGCCATGGGAACGTCGCCATGGCCGGTGATAAAAATGATCGGCAGTCCGTTGCCGAGGGCATCCAGGCGTTCCTGCAATTCGAGGCCGCTCATGTCCGGCATGCGGACATCGAGGACCAGGCAGCCGCGCAGATTGTGGGACCAGGCAGCGAGAAAGCGGGCGGCGGAATCGAAACACCGCACCTGGTAGTTCTCTCC
>CAZHVZ010000058.1:7873-13972 GCA_964536245.1 uncultured Rhodocyclaceae bacterium | reverse complement strand
CCTTCCAGCAGCCAGACCATGGAGTCGCGCAGGGCCTCGTCGTCATCCACGACGTAGATGGTTGGCAGCGTGTCGTCCGAAGTCGTCGGATTCGGGCTCATGTCATTCCTCCAGCGGTACCGTGAAGCGGAAGGTGGTGCCGCCTCCCGGATTGGCTTCGGCCCACAAACGCCCCTGATGAAACTCGATGATCGACCGGCAGATGGCCAGACCGATCCCCATGCCATCTGTCTTGGTGGTGTAGAAGGGAACAAAGATCTGCTCCATGTCCAACGCCGACAAGCCGTGGCCTCGGTCGGAGATTGCCACTTCCAGCATACGTTCGTCTACCGGTTCGGCGTGGATAGTCAGCCGGCGTTGCTCGGGAAGCAGTTGATGCATGGCTTCAATGCCGTTTTTGAGCAGGTTGAGCAGCACCTGTTCGATCATGATGCGGTCCACCACGACCCGGGGCAGGGCCTCGGGAATATCCACCACGATATGCGCTCCTGCCTTTTGCGCCTCGATGTCGGCAAAGGCGCGGGCCTCATCGACCAGGTCGGCGAGAGCAATGGGCTGACGATTGGGTTCCCCTTTCTTCACCATGTCGCGCATGCGGCGGATGATCTTGCCGGCCCGTTCGGCCTGTTCGCTGGCCTTGTGCATGGCCGCCAGGAGATCGTCCTGCTGGAAATTGCCCGACTGCATGCGCTTGATGCAGCCGGCACAGTAATTGGCGATGGCCGACAGGGGCTGGTTCAGTTCGTGCGCCAGGGAGCTGGCCATTTCCCCCATGGTGATCAGGCGCGAGGTCTGCTCCAGGCGCTTTTGCTGTTGCAGATTGACCTCGTCGATATGCTTTTTGTCGGTGATGTCGGCGGCGATCTGGACGCGCACGGTGCGGCCATCCACCCAGCGGATGGCCCGTTCGTGGATGTGGTACCAATGGCCGGACAGGGCGTGCTGGATTTCGCCGTCAAAAATTTCCACCGGCAGGCTCTGGCGATCCAGCGCTTTGGGGTTGTGTTCCAGCATTTCCGGGGGCGGGCGGCAGGCGGCGGTGACCAGGACCGAATCCTGTCCCACCGTGTTGTAGCCGAATACATTCTGGAACGCCCGGTTGGCGAAGAGGATCTCGTTGCTTTCCGCATCGGCCACGTGTACGGCGGTGTCCAGGCCGTCAATCACCGTTACGAAGCGTTCGTGGGCGCGTTCCAGTTCGACCCGGGCCCGCTTTGGTTCGGTAATGTCATTCATGGACGCCATCCAGCCGATTTGTTGACCGATGGCGTTGATCAGGGGCGAGAAATAGAGGCGCACGTCAAAGCGTTCGCCGTTCTTTCTCATGATGCGCATCTCGAAGCCGCTGGCCGGAGCGCTACCGGCCAGGGCCTGGTCGATGTTGCGCTGCAACTGGCCGGCTTCTTCCGGGGGCCAATAGGGATAGGGCGGTGCGATCCCCACCAGTTCGTTCTCCGTAAAGCCGGTCATGCGGCAGAAAGCGGCGTTTACGAAGGTAATGCGTCCTTCCAGATCAATGGCCCGCAGGCCGGTCACCATGGACTCCGACATGGCCTGACGGAAGGCGTAGGCATCCCGCAGCTGTTCCTCGGTGCTGGCCCGGTGCCGGGCGTGGCGGCGGAGCTGGACCAGGGTGGCGGCGGCGACCAGGGTGAGAAAGGCGATCAGGGCGGCCGGCAGGTAGGGCAGCCAGACGCCGCCATTGCGGTAGGCCACGATGTGCAGGCCCAGCCGGCTGTCCGGCAGGTCGAGGGTGATGTTTCCGGAAATCCGCCGGTCGGTAGGTTTGATCGAGGTATTGCTCAACACCTCCCGGTCGCTGGCGTCCACCAGGGTCAGGCTGTATTTGGTGGAGAACCAGCTGGGCAGGGTCACCCGCAACAAGGTGTCGAGGGAGTGAAATGCAATGAAGGCGCCAAGGTCGCTGCTTCCCCGTTGCACGGGCAGGATCAGGTCCATCGCGCTGCCCTGGCCGGGAGGTTTGTAATCAGGGGTGTAAGCCAGGCGGCGGCTACGCAGGGCGTCGCTCAGGGTATTCAGGCGGCTGCCGCTCAAGTGCTCCCCCACATAGGTCGCACTGGACTCGTTGGGGGCGACCCATTCGATACGCCCGTCGGTGTCTACCCAGACAATTGCCGAAACGTCCGGATTGTCCTTGACGTAGCGGGTGGCGCGGACCTGAAAGGATTCATAGTCGAGCTGGCGAAATTCCAGATCGCGAGCCAATTCACCGAGAAAATCCCGATGATTGTGGAGGTGGGTTTCAATGGTCCGCTCCGCCCAGTGCATGTCCCCCTCCAGCGCCGAACGTGCGGTATCCTGTTCCCGCCACTGGAGCAGGGCGGTAAGAATGAGCATGGCCAGGGCAAAAATGCCGATGGCGGCATAGGGAGCCAGCCAGAGCCAGGTCTGACGGGGGTGACGGGGAGGGAGACTGGGAAGCATGAGGACATTTTTTGCCTAAGCAATGCCAAGGGCCATTGGTATTTACCCTATGCTCGTCCTACGAAGAGGCTATTGTCATTGCAGCCTCATGGGTGCATGATTTTGGGGGATAAGAAGAAAAGGCAAGGAGGCGACGGTGAATAAAAAAGGGAAGGCCGTTTTGCAGCGGGCAATACCGCCAGCCGGGAGACATGTTGGATCTTGCCGGTGAATAAGCTGCTTTCGCCGGTACCGGTCGAGGGGCGCAATGCGCTTACCGATGCCATCCTGGAAAATGCCGGTTACGCCATTATCGCCACCGATACCGCAGGCGGGATTACCGTCTTCAATCGTACGGCGGAGCGGATGCTCGGCTATGCAGCGGCGGAAATGGTGGGCAAGCGGACGCCGGCAGTCTTTCACCGGGAGTCTGAGGTCGTTGAGCGCGCCGCCGAATTTTCCCGCGAGCTTGGAGTCCCGATCGAACCGGGGTTCGAGGTCTTTGTTGCAAAAGCCCGCCTTGACCTTGCCAACGAGCATGAATGGACCTACGTGCGCCGCGATGGCAGCAGTTTTCCCGTTCTGCTGACGGTGACTGCCTTGCGCGACGGGGCCGGGGCAGTGATCGGCTTTCTCGGCATGGCGGTGGATTTGACCGAGCGCAAACGTTCGGAGCAGGCGGTGCGGGACAGCGAACAGCGCTATCGCCTGGTGTTTGACGAAAATCCCAATCCCATGCTGGTCTACGACGTAAAGGATTTTGAGATCGTCGCCGCCAACGACATGCTGCTGTCTCTCTACGGCTATCGACGGGACGAACTGGTCGGTCAGCCTCTTTCCATCCTCTACCAGGCGAGCGAACACGAAGAATTGCGCCGGGTGGTGGATGGCATCTCCCGGCAGGAAAATATCCCCTTGCGTTACCAGTGGAAGAATTGCAAGAAAGATGGCACGCCGCTGGTGGTGGAAACCATTTCCCGCTGGCAGCCCTTTGGCGATCGGCTGGCCCGTCTGGCGGTGTTTAACGATGTGACGGCCAAGGTCACGGCGGAAACCCGGCTTCAGGATCAGGGGCAGTTTGTGACCAGTTTGCTGCAAGCATTGCCGACCCCGATTTTCTACAAGGACAGTGCAGGCCGCTATCTGGGGGCGAACCAGGCCTTTTACGATTTGCTCGGGGTGAACGCTGAACAATATGTCGGCAAGGTCGTCGAGGATCTTGCCCCGCCGGAGCTTGCAGCCCGCTACCGGGCAGCCGACGATGCCCTGTTTGCCTCTCCCGACCAGGTGCAGACCTACGAGGCACAGGTGCTTGGGGGGGGCGGTGAGTTCCGGGATGTCGTCTTTTTCAAGGCTGTTTTTCGTGACCATCGCGGCCGGGTGGCCGGGTTGATCGGTGCGATCCTGGATATTACCGAGCGGCGCCTTTCCGAAAAGGCGGTCAAGGAAAGCGAGGCAAGGCTGGCCCAGGTTTTGCGCAACAGTCCCTTGCCGACCTTTGTGATTGACGAGCAGCATCGTGTGGTGATCTGGAACCCGGCCTGCGAACATACGCTTGGTGTTTCGGCAGCCGAAATCGTCGGAACTCCCGATGCCTGGCGTCCTTTCTATCCCGAAGAGCGGCCCGTCATGGCCGACATCATTCTTGACGGCGGCCAGGAAGATCGGGTCGATGCCTACTATCACGGGGTGTACCGAAAATCCCAATTCAATCCCGAAGCCTACGAGGCGGAAGGCTATTTTCCCGGTTTGGCCGGGGGCAAGGGATGTTGGTTGTACTTTACGGCATCCCCTTTGCGAGATGCGGCGGGCAAAGTGGTCGGGGCGATCGAGACGCTGGTCGACATATCCGAGCGCAAGCTGGCGGAAGAGCAAACCCGCAGGCTGGCCGGGGAACTCGAGCAGCGGGTTGAATTACGTACCCAGGAGCTGGCGGCGGCCAACGATGATCTCAAGCGTGCCATGGGGCAGCTGGTGCAAACCGAAAAGCTGGCATCCCTGGGCAATCTGGTGGCCGGAGTGGCGCACGAGCTGAATACGCCTCTCGGCAATATGCTGACCGTGGCAACCACCCTGCACCAGCGCGTAACGGAATTCGGCCAGCAGGCCAGAACAAACGGCTTGCGGCGGTCGATGCTGGAAAGCTTTGTCGATACTTCCCTTGAGGCGGCGGCTTTGATCGAGCGCAATGCCCAGCGGGCAAGCGAATTGATCGGCAATTTCAAGCAGGTGGCGGTGGATCAGACCAGTATGCGGCAACGGCGCTTTGATCTGGCAACCATTATTGAGGAAACTCTGTCCACTTTGCGCCCGAGTCTGGGCAAGACCACCCATTCCCTGGTGGTGGATGTGGCGGCGGGAATTGTCATGGATAGCTTTCCCGGCCCCCTTGAACAGGTGATTACCAATTTTGTGACCAATAGCCTGCTGCATGGTTTCGAAGGCCGGGAAAACGGAGTCATGAAAATCTCCGCCCAACTCCGGGGGAGTACGGTCATCCTGGAGTATTCCGACGATGGGGTGGGGATGACGGAGAATGCCGTCAGCCGGGCCTTTGATCCGTTTTTTACGACCCGGCTCGGGCTTGGCGGGAGCGGGCTGGGCCTGTACATTGTCTATAATTTGGTCACCGCCGTATTGGGCGGACAGGTCAGCTTGCATAGCCGGCCTGGTGACGGAGTCCGCTTTACCGTCGAATTGCCGCTATCGGTCCAGACCATGCAGATTTCAGGAGCAGCTGAATGAGTGATGACGACGACCTGGTTCTGCTGGTCGAGGATGAAGAATCCGGCGCCGGGACGGAGTTTCCCGTCTGGCGCCTGCTGGTGGTGGATGATGATGCCGAGGTTCATTCAGCGACCGCTTATGCCCTGACGGATGTCGTGATCTTCGGGCGGCATCTGGAAGTCCGCCATGCCTATTCGGCGGCCGATGCACGGGAGCTGCTGCGCCAGGACAGCGATTTTGCCGTCATCATGCTCGACGTGGTCATGGAAACGGAAGAGGCCGGCCTGGAAATGGTCGGCTTCATTCGCGAAGAGCTGGGGATGGACGAGGTGCGCATCATCCTGCGCACCGGTCAGCCGGGCTACGCTCCTGAGCTGGGTATTTTCAATAATTACGACATCAATGACTACCGCACCAAGGCCGAACTGACCCGAACCCGCCTGATTACGGCGATTACGTCCGCCCTGCGCTCCTACCACCAGATTCGGGCCATCGCCGAAAACCGTCGCGGCCTGGAAATGATCGTGCACGCCGCTGCCGATCTCATGGATCTGCACGCCATGAACAGTTTTGCCGAAGGGGTGCTGACCCAGATGGCAGCTCTTCTGCGCCTGCCGCTGGATGGCATCGTTTGCGCCCAACGGGGGTCGCCAATGGCGGAAGGCGATCATGAAAGCCTGTTCGTGGTAGGGGCGGCCGGTCGTTTTGCCGAGGCCATCGCCCAGCCGCTGAGTGCCTTGGGTGATCAGGCAATTGTCCGGGCGATCCGTGGCTGCATGGAAAAGCGCTGCCACCATTTCGAGGATCAGGCGACGGTAATCTACCTCAAGGGAGGCGATCAGGAAGGGGCGGTTTACGTTAAATCCAGCGACTTTCTCGCTCCCCTCGACCGGCAGTTGCTGGAGGTCTTTGCGACCAATATAGCGGCCTGTTTCGGCAACGTGAAAC
>CAZHVZ010000058.1:259-7863 GCA_964536245.1 uncultured Rhodocyclaceae bacterium | reverse complement strand
GCGAACAGCTGAACTTCGGGGCTTATCACGACGGCTTGACCCATCTGCCCAACCGGACCCGGTTTATCCTTGAGCTGGACCGGGCGGCCGCTGCCGAAACTCTGGCCGGAAACGGAGCGGTGGTCGCCCTGCTCGATTTGCAGCATTTTGCCGATTTGAACGACGGCCTCGGGCACGAGTTGGGAAATGCCCTGCTGGTGGCCGTTGCCCAGCGTTTGCGGCAGGGGCTGGGGGAGCCTTGCGTGGTGGCAAGAGTGGGGGCCGATGTGTTCGGGGTGATCGGTCCGGAATCCCGGGTCAGCCCGGAAACCATTTTCGATCTTTTTTCCCAGCCATTTCAGGTGGCCGACAATTTCTTGCCCGTATCCATTAGCGGTGGATTCTGCCGTTTGCTGGGCGGCGAGCGCTCCGGCCTGACCCTGCTCAAACGGGCCAATATCGCGCTCAATCGCGCCAAACTCAGTCTGCATGTGGATTATGAGTACTTTGCCCCGGAGATGGAGGACAGCACCCGCTGGAGGCTTGAAATCATTCGCCATTTGCGGGACGACTTTCGGGCGGGGCGGCTTGAGGTCTGGTATCAGCCGCAGGTTTCCATGAACGGGGGCAAGGTGGTGGGCGTCGAGGCCTTGTTGCGCTGGCCGGCAGCCGGGGGCGGTTTTGTCCAGCCGCCGGATGTCTTTATTCAACTGGCGGAATACTCCGGCTTGATCGTCGAACTTGGTGAATGGGTTCTCGACCAGTCCTGCCAGGCGTTCGCCCGGTTGCGCGCCTTGCCCAATGCGCCGCTGCACGTTGCGGTCAATGTCAGCATGCCCCAGTTTCGCGGTAGCAAATTCCCGCCCCTGGTGGCGGAAGTCATGGCGCGCTACGGCATGCTACCGGGTACCCTTGAGCTGGAAGTGACCGAAAGCCTGGCCATGGATGAACCGAAAGTGGTGGTCGGCAGCCTGCAAGCTCTCAAGGCTGCCGGTGCCAGCATCTCCATTGACGATTTCGGTACCGGTTATTCCTCCCTCTCCCACCTGCGGGACTTGCCGGTGGATTGCCTGAAAATTGACCGGGCGTTTATTTCCGAAATCAGCTCCGGGCAAGGCGGAATGTTTGCCGAGACGATTATTGCCCTGGGTCACAAACTCGGCATGACCATTGTCGCCGAGGGCGTGGAGACCGATGGCCAAGCCGGCTTCCTGCGCGGCCTCGGTTGCGATGTGGCGCAAGGCTTTCTCTATGCCCGTCCGATGCCCCTGGCGCAACTGCAAGCGTGGCTCACCGAGCGGGGGAGCTGATTTTTCCGGCAGCTTGGGGCTTAGTCCCGGCGGTGGAGGGACTCCGGTTTTTTGGGGTCGTGGATTTCTTCAGGATCCACTGCCGGGGAACCCAGGGTGACCAGAATCAGGGCAACTTGCATCAAGCCCAGCGTGGCGGCGAAGACCTCGAAGCTGTCGAACCCGATTCCCAGAACCAGCGGCAGAACCATCAAGCCGCAGCAAAAAAACTCCACCCACTTCGTCCATGTATCCATGACCGTTTCCTCCCTTGAGCTGAACTGCCGGGGAAAGCGTGGCGTACGCTTTTGTCGGGTATTTCCTGTGTGCCAGCCTGGTATCGCGCAAAACCGCTACCGCCGTAGGCCGGGGTTTTGTGGAGACTGCGGTTAGACCGTCAACGCTGTTTCCGGGTTCCCTTTTTTAAAGCCGGAAACATCCGTTGGACCCGCCAGTCGGTGTGAAAGTCAGCATTCATGCGTCGCTTCAAAAACGACAAGCGGTCCACGGAGATTTCCAGATTAAACCATCCACTTCATGACCCAGGGCAGTGCCAACGGCAGCAGCATTGCCGTGGCCAAACCATTGAGTCCCATGGCCAGAGCGGCAAAGGCACCGGTTTCCTCGTTTTCCTGAAAGGCGCGGGCAGTGCCGATGCCATGGGAGGCAATACCGAGGGCGAAGCCGCGCACCGCCGGATCGTGGATGCCCAGCATCTGGTAGAGGCTGCGGGCTCCGACAGCACCGAGGATGCCGGTGAGCATGACGAGTACTGCCGCCAGGGAGGGCAGGCCGCCCAGTCTTTCGGCAATGCCCATGGCGATGGGTGTGGTCACCGATTTGGGGGCGAGAGACAGCAGCGTCGCCTGGCTGGCGCCGAGCAGGCTGCCCACCAGCACGGCAGAAAGGGCAGCGGTCAGCGAGCCGAGGAGCAGGGTGGCGAGAAGGGGCAGAGCCATGCGCTTGAGCTTGTTCAGGTGGGCGTACAGGGGAATGGCCAGGGCTACGGTCGCCGGCCCGAGGAGGAAGTGCACGAACTGGGCGCCTTCAAAATATTTCTCGTAAGGCGTGCCGGTCATCCACAGCAGACCCACCAGGGCGGCAACCGCGATCAATACGGGGTTGGCCAGGGGGTGGCCGCCGCAGCGTTTATGGACAAGGCAGGCGCCCTGGTAGGCAAGCAGGGTGAGCGTCAGGCCGAGCAGAGGCGATGCCGCCAGGTAAACCCATATTTCGTCGAGGCGGGGGGTCATGGCGCCGTCCCCCGGGCATTGCCGCCGGCCCGCCCAGCAAGCCAGCGCAGGGCCAGGGCGCTGAAGGCAATGGCCAGGCCGGTGCTGATGAGCAGGGAAGCGGTGAGGGGCAGCCATTCGTCGGCCATGCGCTGAAAATGCAGCATGATCCCGGTGCCGGCCGGTATGAAAAGCAGGGAAAGATGCTGCAAAAGTCCCTGGGCGGTGTCCCGCAAATGGACCGGTGTGTGGCCGCGCCAGACGAGAAAGGCGAACAGCAGGCCCATGCCGATGACCGGGCCGGGAACCGGCAGGCCGAAGCTGCGGGCCATGATTTCTCCCGCCAGTTGAAAAATGAGTAGCCAGGTCAGGGCAGCAATCATGGACAGCCTCCGGGTTGAAGCAACAGGGAGGTGTCAGTGTATTACCTTGATGTTCCGTAGATAAGCCGGCTTTTTGTACCTTGATTCGGTACCTTCTGTATCGAATGCCGATTAATACTCCTTGAGATCGGTCCACATGTCGCGATTAAAGCGGATCACCCGGTTGCGGCCTTCTTCCTTGGCGCGATAGAGGGCGACATCGGCAAATTTCACGGCCTGCCAAAAGGTTTCGCTGTCGGTCGGGAAGTCCGAAATGCCGATGGAAATGGTTTTTTGCAGGACGATGCCGGCCACCTGGACTTTCATGTTTTCGACCGCCAGGCGGATGGTTTCGGCCACGCGGTCGGCGGCGTCCCCGGCGGTATCCACCAGGATGATGAGGAATTCCTCGCCGCCATAGCGAATCACCAGGTCGGAGGCGCGCACGGCCTGGCGCAGCACCCGGGAGAGGGCCTTGAGTACGGCGTCGCCGGCGTCGTGGCCATAGGTGTCGTTGACCATCTTGAAGTAGTCGAGGTCGAGCATCAGGATGGCGGCACTGGTTTGCTTGCGCTGAACGCTGGCGACCAGGGTTTCCACATATTCTTCCAGGAAACGGCGATTGTTCAGGCCGGTCATCGGGTCGCGCAGCGTGGAGTCACGCAGGGAATCCATCAGGCGCTTGGTTTCCAGAACGGGAGCGGTTTCTCGTAAATAGACGTTGATCAGGGGCAGTTGCGCCAGGCGTTTGTCCTGTTCCTGCGGCGTGGTCAGCAGTTGCAAAACGCTGCCCACTGCGCCGGACTGGATGATCGGAAAGCAGAGGTGGCGGCGCGGCCCGGCTTCGCCGGGGGGCTGGAAGGAGTAACAGATTTCCGGATTGGCTACGCCATTGACGACATGGCCGGTGCGGCGCACGCGGCAGGCTTCCGGACGAATCAGGATCTGCGGGTCACACCAGCGGCAGGTATCCGCCACCTCGCCATCGACAATAATGGCCTGCATGTGTTTTTTGTTGGCGGCGACTTCGTACAGGGAAAATTCATCGACAGAAAATTCCTGCTTGAGGTGGGAGGAAAGGCGCTGGTAAATCTCCATCTTGCTCTCGTCCTCTTCAATGGCCTGTTTGAAATGGGCAGCGCGGGTGAGACCTTCCACCATGTCGATGGTTGCCGTGAGCAGGTTTTCTCCGGGTGAGGGGGTGCGTTCGGTGAGCCGGGCAACGTTGTTGCCGATGCGATTCAAACCGTCATCGAGAAAATCCAGCAGGCGATTCATGTCGGTGGCGATCTGGCCGATTTCGTCATCCGTCTTTTTCTCGACATGGGCCTTGAAGTCCCCGCGCAGGGCGCGCTGGACGGCCTCTTCCACGGCATTGGCGGTTTCTGAAATCGGGCGCAGCAGGCGGTGCAAAAGCAGAATGAGGAGGGCAGCAAACAAGGTCACGGCCCCGGCTACCCAGGCGACCGTGATGAGCGCCTTTTCCTTGAGGTGGTCGATGGACATGCTCATGCTGACCGCGCCGAGCACCGCCCCTTCGCTGACCTGGTGACATTGCAGGCAGTTGGGGCTGCCGTTGGCCGTGGCGATGTAGGGAATGGTCCCCCGGAAAACCGTTTCGTCGCCGATTTCGATGGTTTCAAAACGGGGCTTGCCGTCCCGCAGTACCGTTCGCTCGATGTCGTCGGCCGCCGATTCCTGGGTCAACCCCTTGCCGAACTGTCTCTCCACTTCGGGGGAACGGATGACCCGGGCGGATTTCAGCCCCTGCACCTCGACCAGTCGTTGCAGAAAGCGTTCGCGCTTGTCGATGACGCCGTTGATCATCGATTCGGTCAGGTGTACCCGAACGATTTCGCCGGCAGTGCGAATGTGCTCGGTGGCCGAATCAATGGAAAAGCTGCGGAAGGCATAGAGGCTGATGGTGACCAGCACGGCCAGCAAACCGGCGGCAATGCCGACAAAAAACAGCGTGACCTTGGCGTTCAGGTTCATGCGAACCACTCCCCGTGTATTTTTATTGGGAAGGGATTATCCTTCAGTAATCGCGTTTGGCATAGTCAATAGTTCGTAAGGATTAGG
The DNA here is from genome assembly GCA_964536245.1 of uncultured Rhodocyclaceae bacterium. Classification (GTDB taxonomy): domain Bacteria; phylum Pseudomonadota; class Gammaproteobacteria; order Burkholderiales; family Rhodocyclaceae; genus CAZHVZ01. The sequence continues at coordinate 2,919 of CAZHVZ010000058.1, read as the reverse complement.
CTGAATTGTTTTTTTGCCGCAGGGTGGCCGGGTCAGGCGAAATATATATGCCCGGCAGTTCGCACCGCAATGCCTACGCACGCCCCAAGGGCGGCAGGTTTCCACACTCCGGCGACGCGCCGCCCGGCAGAAATGAGTACGGCAACGCCGGGCAGGTCGAAGGGAGAGATCAGGAAGCCGGCGCTGGCGTTGAGCAGTTCAATGCTCATCTGCCCGTTGCGGCGCATGTCGTCCATGACCCCCATCATGGCGGTGCCGCCGGCCAGGTATTTGGTCAGGGTGGGCAGGATGAGAATCGGATCGATGGCGAGCAGGGCGAGAAGAGGCGTCAGCCATTGGGTGAGCAGGTCGATGGCGCCAAAACGCTTGAGGGCAGTCACCGCCACCAGGGAGAGCACCAGCATGGGAATGGCGCCGACGGCGATCCTGAAGGCCTCCGCCCCGGCCCGGTTGATGACATCCAGGATACCCTTGCCGCTTGCCAGGACCGGATGATCCAGGGTTTCGTCGACAACGGCCTCTTCAGCGGAAAGCCGGCCACTAAACAAATAGTAAGTGGCCGCTGCCGCCACCAGCCCGCCGATCACGGAGAAAAGCAGGGTCAGGCCAAAATTGAGGCCCATGGTCATCATCGGCAAGGCGGCATTGGCCTGGGCCATGGCAAAAACCATGGCCAGGGTGGCCGCCAGGTGGCGATCCGAAGTGCCGCGCTGCTCCATCATGGTCAGGGTGGCCATGGGGGCGGCGAAGCTGACAAAATTGATCTGCAAGGCGGCGAACACCCCCAGCCCGGTCAGGCCGAAAGGCCGCAGCACCGGCGCCAGCCCGGCCACTACCCGGTCGAGCGCCCCCTTGGCTTCGAGCAGGCGCATGCAGGCGAGCATGACCACCATCACCGGCAGCAGGATGAACAGGCTCAATTCCACCGCCGAACGGCCGGCTTTGAGAATGATATCGACGAAAATTTCCATGGGGGATCAATGGCCGGCTAAACCGCTGGGGGGGGCGTGTTCGGTTGGGGAGGGTCCATTCTCTTCACTCAGGGCGGGCGGTCAAGCATGGTCTACCCTAAGCTCCCGCCCGCGCATCATGTGTACCTGGATCGATTTGTCTCCGGAGGCCTTTTTTGCAATGTCTGTATCGCCGCTTGCGGTCGTTCGCAGATCGGCGTTGGTCTGGTACCCCACTCGATGCGACCGGATCGTACTTGATCTGGATCAGGGCGCTCATGCCGCCCATGGCCGGGGCGCCGCGCTTGTGACAGGCCTGGACGAGCGCCAGGGCGTAGCCGCGCATGAAGGGCGCTTCCATGGTGATGGCGCTGCGCTGGGCCAGGCAGAAGTCCTTGTTCTTCTTGAACTTCTTGATGCAGGAGAAGATGTAGTCCCAACGCCCGGCATTCAGCCCGGCGGAGTGGTTGCGCAACTCATAGAGGATTTCTTCCATCTCGAAGATGGCAAAGGTTTTATCTGGAATATGGGTATGCTAGAGTCTGGTTGAACCATGTTGAACGAGGTGCTAAATGTCTTGCGTAACAGTGTCCAACAAAGGGCAGGTGGTCATTCCGGCAGATTTGCGTAAACAGCTTGGAATTCTCCCTGGCAGTCAGGTTGAGGTATCCTTGGTCGAGGACAGGATCGAAATATCCTTGCTTCATTCAGCCGGCCATTCAAGCCATGAAAGCGGATTTGGCATGTTGAAATATGCGGGGCCACCACGACGACTGGCTGACCTGGACGTTGCAGAACTGATGCGGCAGGCAAAAAATGCGGAAGCGTCATGATCGCCGTCGATACCAATGTCCTTGCCCGCTATTATGTGGATGACCCCAGCGATCCGGAGGCCGCCCATCAGCGGCCATTAGCTGAACGGCTGATGCGCGAGTCGCCAAGTGTGCATGTGCCGGTGACGGTCATTCTTGAGTTCGCCTGGGTGCTGCGGGCTTTCTACGCTTTTGCCACAGAAGATTGCGCGCGGGCCATCGAGCATCTTATCGGCCTTCCCAATGTACAAGTGGAGGATTGGCCGGCAGTTCAGGAGGCATTGCGCCTTCATCGCGAAGGCCTTGATTTTGCCGATGCGCTCCATGTGACGCGCAGCAAGAAGTGTGAGCGTTTCTACACCTTCGATGACAGGAAATTTGCCCGGCGGGCAGTGAAATTGGCGGTGGTTCCGGAGGTAGTGGTGCCGTGATAGGCGCGGCAACGAGCACGGTATGAGGTAGAGATTTCTCGTCGTGATTCAACTTACGCGCTCGACACTAACGATGCTAAATATGTGTATGTGCCGCCGTACTACCGGTTGTTCGTGATCGATAGCAAAGGAAGCATTCGGTCACTTTGATGGTCTGCTGATTGTCGTTCCAACAAAAACGCCCCGGTCTCCCGGGGCGCTTCGTTCTACCGCTTCTCTGTCAGGGTCGGGCGTCTGTTGCGCCTTGCCTGGTGCTGCTTATTCCATTGCCTCGTACAGCGGCAGGGTCAGGAATTCCGGGTAGTCCGGGGTCAGGCTCATCTTGTCGAAAATGACTGCTGCCTGGTCGTAGGTGGCGGTGTCCTCGCCCTGGGCGGTAACGGTGGCCTTCACCTTGGTCAGTTCCTCGGCAATCATCGGGCGCACCAGTTCGGCGGTGACCTTGCGGCCGTCGTCGAGAACGCCCT